>NZ_BMQH01000006.1:0-97646 GCF_014648015.1 Butyricicoccus faecihominis | reverse complement strand
GGCGTGATTTCTCCCTGATAGGAACTGTAGCTTGTCTTCTTTCTGTTCACTCCCTGCACTCCTACTTGCTTCATAAGACGGCGAATTACCTTTTCGGATAGCCGTCAGTCCTCTTTTTTCAGCGTAGCATAAATTCGCCGATATCCATAATAGCGATGATTCGATTCAAAAATATCCTTGATTTTCTCTTTGACATGGCAGTATTTATCCTGCTTCTTTGCGCGCTTTTGCTTGTAATAATAGCTGCTGCACGGGCAGTGTAATGCGGACAGAAGTTCCGGCAGCGAATACTTATTTTTCAGGGCATCGATAATCGCTGCCTTCTCCTGGTTCCGGAGAGCTGTCTGATCGATGCCGGGGTCTTTTTTTAATACATTGATCGTTTCCTTTAAAATATCAATCTGCATCTGCATTTCCTGCACCTGCGCTTTAAGCTCAGCAATATCCTCTGTAGCCGAGAATGTTCCGGGTACGAGTTCCTCGCGAGGATCATCTGACGGATTCATGAGTGCAACCAGTCCTCTCTGGAGATACTTTCGGCGCCAGTTATAGATGCTGGCTCTGCTGTAACCGATCTCCTCTGAAACTGATTTTACATCTTCCCCGTGTTCAAAGCAACGGTGAAGCACCTGTAGTTTTACCTCAACCGATGGATGCCGCGGATGATCTGGTGTATTTTCCCCGCGTTTGGTCGATCTGACTTTCTCTGGTTGCCCTTTCTCGGAGATCCATCGATATAGCGTTGCTCGTTCTGGGTAGCCCAGGATGCGTATTGTCTCAGTTACAGAATGGGTTTGCTCATATAATTACAGGGCGCGGACTTTCTTTTCGTATGTGAACAATATACCTATTTCCTCCTTGCGGCCTCTGCTTTGTCCAACTTTTCGTCCGCACCCCCCTCCATCCCAAACTTTGTGTAAACCTCCAACAAGGTGTAGAATAGAAGCAGAATGACGGAGGTAATCACAATGGCAAGAAGGAAAAAAACCCCAGAAGAAAACGCACGTCGCGAAAAAATTCGTGAGCTGCTGCAGCTGGCGAATGTAGGCAGCATGGATGACATTCAGGAACTGTTCAAAGACACTATCGCGGAGTTCATGGAAAACGGTCTGGAGGCCGAGCTGGACGATCAGCTGGTATGACTACAAGAACAAGGACACGGATAACAGCCGGAACGGGCACAGCAGCAAAACCCTGCGCACCAGTTTTGGCAAGAGTGGCAGCCGATGCCGCTGGAGCCCATTTATGCGGTTGTTTTTCCGGATGCGATTCACTACCATGTCCGCAGTGAAGGCCAGATCGTAAAGAAGGCCGTCTATATCGCCATCAGTATTGATCCTGATGGTCGGAAGGATGTTCTGGGAATGTGGGTTGGCGAGAACGAAAGTGCGAAATTCTGGGCTACCGTACTGAACAGCCTGAAAAATCGGGGCGTCGAGGATATTTTCATTGCCTGTACGGATAATTTGACCGGTTTTTCTGCGGCGATCGAGGCGGTCTATCCCAAGACGGAAATCCAGAACTGCATCATCCATCAACTTCGAAATTCCAGCAAATATGTCTCTTACAAGGATTTGAAGGCATTTATGGCTGACTTGAAAGCAGTCTACGCAGCGGTAGATGAATCGGCTGCTTTGGACGCGATAGACACGTTCGCAGAACACTGGGACAAGAAGTATCCTAAGATTTCTTAGTCGATGACAGCCTTTTCAAAATGCTGTATCTGGCGATGATCGACATCACGAAAAAGTGGACCGGCCGCCGGCAGGACTGGAGCATGATTCATGCCCAGCTGGCAATCTATTTTGAGGATCGGATGCCGGATTAACAATCCGGCTCGAAGGTCAAGGGGCGCTACGCCGCCGGCGAGGCTCCAATGGACGAGGGTGCCCCTTGACTCCCGCCTCGGTTGGCGTTATGTTGTAGACAAGGCGGGCGCAGCCAACGCCGCTCCCGTCTTGAAATATTAAGCTCTATTTTACACCGCATTTTGGCGGTTACACAGAATTCGGGGTAGTCCCTCTAAATAATATATTCCGAGAGTACAACCCTTTTTGTAGCGAATTTTCATCTTCCCCATCCTTTGCAAAATTTATCATTTTGCTCTGTAAATCGGTTCCAGTTTAATTAATCATATAGCAAATAGGCTGTGTTTTCAATAATTACACCTTGAAATCACAGCCTATTGCACTTATATAGAAGTAGAATTTTTCACAGTTCTGCCTGAGCATTCTCCGGTTTGTACACTAAATTACTGATCCGACTCCAGGCTTCCCTTATTTAAGCCATCTGCAAACCACTGCCTGATGCACACTCACAAACTGCAAGGCGCCTCATTGCCGCTCTCAAAACCGCCACAATCCCTTTCTGAAATTCACATCGAAAAATTCCCGTGCGGCCTGCAGGTTCATCACGACCCACTCACGAGATTTATGGGCCTCCAGTGTTTCCGGCAATTCTTTCATCAGGCGGTCCGCTTCATACGGTACACCCGCATTGTAACGTAGTTCATTGCTGTGCTTATTCACAACAAACGACTTTTTGCTCGTCCGCCATGCATTTTGAATCAACTTGATCGCGTATTTGCCGGTAACGTGCTCACTGAAATAATTCTCCAGTGAAAGCGTTCGGATATAATCCGGCAGCACATCACTGCCAAACTGCTGCATGACAGCAACGATAATCTCCGAGGAAATCTGTAAAATATCCGGTGCCTCGGTTTCATCATCCTTTAGCTGATCGAGTAAATCCGGCATTTGTTCCAGCATTCTGCGTAAGTATTCCCGATAGAATGCTGTGCCGATCTTCTGCTGCACCGAGCGTACCACGTTGCTGCGCATCACTTCGGTATTGGTCAGACCCGCTTCTACACGACAGATAACTGTTCGGCGAATGACCTCCGGTGCAACCGCTTTTACATCCTCGTTAGCACTGATGACAACCGCAGAATAATGTGTCAAATGGTCGCTCACACCAAAATCATCATTCTTGATGGTTTCGATCGCGTGCTGATTAAAGCGTGTATTCGTCAAGTCATCTACAATGATCGGGGCCCCTTGCACGGTTCGTTTTCAGGTTTTCAATGCCAGATCGGGTAAAATCCGGTGCCGAAATCTTAGGTTTCTGGCCGATCATCATTTTGAGCAGTGTTTCCAGAAAGCTGGTCTTCCCGGCCTTGCTCTGTCCATAAACCAAGCCAAATACCGGATACGGCAACCGCTGCTGATCAAACCTTGCCGCCATATCGCGCATCGTTGCCATCAGCGGCGAACAAAAGAACCAGTTCGCAAACTCAAAATACCGATACTGCATCCCCTCATAATCACCAGGAAAACGGCTGTATCCGTCCATATAATCGCGGAATAACCCTACATCATGGCGAATCTCCTCTTCTGTCGGATGCAGGTTCAGTGCCTCGCCATTCAGAGTGGCACTTTGCTTATCCGCATCGATTATCAACTGCGGGTATTCACTTCTCAGTTCTTTTTCTTTAATCTTCTCATTTTGGATTTGCCGCCGCAGCTTGACGATTTGTGCCGCCGAAATGATCGTTTTTCCCTGTTTACTTGTTTTCTTATCCTGCTTAGGCATATACGGCTTCAGTTTATCCGCCAGATTATGTACATCCAGAATAAATTTGACTTCTGACGCATCATCCGCAGTTGTCTCTGTCGGCTCGATCACAAAGACCTTATTCGCCTTGATTGTGCCGGCAATGGGCAGTTCATCAATATTTTCGCCCGCATCTGCATATTGCAGCGCTTTCATGGTGATCTCATCCGAGCTTTCCTCGAGCAGACTTTGAAACACACTGTAATACCAATCATACGCTTCATCGCCATCAACAAAGCAGATATTTTCTCGCTGCATACCGCCGAACGCATGATAAGACATATTGGCCGAACCTGTGATAACGCGCTTTCGGCCATCTGCCGCCTCCAACAGATACAGTTTTTCGTGGGAAACCGTACCGCGGGATACATAAAACCGAACTTCTCCCTTATCCATACGGGCAAGCAGATCATTCATTTTTTCACTTGACTGCTCGCGCATTCGCTCGATCAGCTTATCTTGATAAGCAATAATCTGATTCATGGACGAGGAAAGGATATGCTCACAGCCAAAGATAATCTCCGCATGATCGAACATATCCAGCAGCTGATACACAAAATTCAGGCCGGAGGAAAATGTAATGGCGTGAATGGTATCAAATCCCTCAAACAACTCCTGCCATGTGACAGTGTGCGCCTGCTTGTACCCCATCTCCACTACGTCAAGTTTGCTGCCTCGCTTTTTGTTTGGTGCCGATTTTTCTTCTTCGTCTACCAAAGAAAACAGATTCAAGTTATCGTCCATTGACATTACCCCGCTTTTTATATTTTTGTGTGGTCCTATGCTATTGTTTTGTACCCTTTCTGCTATGGATTGCTATATTTTTGCTCCTGCATCCGCCATATATGGCTGTTTGGTTGATAGCGTATAATCAAGTTCGCAAAAGCAAACAGAAAATAGACAAGCCATCAGGGCTCCTGTAAAATGATAGTTGTCGAAAAAATCATGATGTAAAGGAGAGACCCTAATGGCTCACAAAAAGAATACCATAAATCTGACAGAATTGCTACTGCAATGTGTGACGCAGCCGGATCCGATGCTGAGTATGCTGGAATGGCTGTGCACGGAGCTGATGTAGGCAGAGGTCGATCAGCAGCTGGGAGCAGAGAAGAGCCAGCGCACGGACGGCAGGAGCGGATACCGCAGCGGTAATCGTCCTCGTCGTTTGGATACCCGAATGGGCACGATGTACCTCATGGTACCCAAGGTTTGTCAGGGCGGCTACATTCCGTTCTTCGTCACAGAGCGCAAGCGCAGTGAAGCCATGCTCGTACAGGTAGTGCAGGAAGCCTTTGTGCAGGGCGTTTCCACTCGAAAAAATGGAGAAGCTGGCATATAGCATCAGCATTGAAAATCTATCCAGAAGCCAGATCAGCGAGATGACCAAAGGGCTGAATGAGCAGGTCGAGAAGTTCCGTAATCGCTCCCTCGCTGATACAATATACCCGGTTCTCAGGGTGGATGCACTGTACGAAAAAAGTTCGTGTAGATGGCAGAATTATCAGCATGGCGATACTTATCGTGTGCGGTGTGGACGAAAATGGCCGCAGAGATATTATCGCGCATATGATGTGATCAACTCCTATGCCAAACGCTTTCTGAAAACGGTTCAGTGCCTTGAAGACGGATTGGAAGATTCTCTGGCCTTCTATGCATTTCCAATGCTGGATGCGCGAAAAATCTCATCTTCCAACATGATTGAGAGATTGAATCGTGAAATCCGGAGACGTACCAGCGTGATTGGAATCTTTCCGAATAAAAGTTCCTATGTTCGTCTGGTGACAACGTATCTCATGGAATACGCCGAGGACTGGTCTGCTTCCAGAGTAAATATACAGCGCTCGTGTTTTTCGTCTTATTATTGCTCATCAACGGCGCAGCTCTGTGGAAAGCCTCACAGTGTTTTTTGCACTTATAGGATATTTATGCGAAACATAGATAAATGAACGCATAGTCATTAAACGAAAAAATCAGACAGTATATATGGAAATGACATAATAGAGAATTAGTAGTCGTTTTTAAGATAATAACATAAATATGCAAATATGAATATTCTGCCGAATAAAAGGCACACTGCATAAGCGGATGAGACACGAAGAAACAGACTAACGACTGGCTGTGCCTTTATGGAAAATGCTGAATATTATGTGTCGAATTTTGTCGATTAAAATATTGACGCATGCGAAACCTCATGGTAAGCTGAATAAAAATATGTGTGTTCTCTGCGAAAAATTGTGCAGAATGCAGTGAACGAAGCGCACGCAATCGTCAAATCCCAGCTTGCGGGTCAGGAGGAAAACGTGAAACGTCTTGAAACGGCATTTTCGGCGGTCTTGGCGCTCTCGATGGCGCTCGGCATGGTAGTCGTTCCTGCGGGAGCGGCCGACGGTACTTATCAGAATGCGGTTTATCCGGAACGGATATGTAGAAAGGCTCAACCGACTACATCAATCCGAATCAATCGAAATGGTACACCCGTAGTTGAAAAGTCGATTACTGTTTCGATTCCAACTGGTGATGAGCCATACAAGGATATGTATACGGCGGATGCACTTTTCCAGGATCTGAAGGTCAACCACGAAGCAACATGCAATATTTCATTGCATGCAGAAGATAAAACAATAGTGGACGAAAACACGAATAATGGTGTCACATTTCGTAGGGAAGAAGAACCAAATAAGCAGACAAACAAAATAGATGTGCACTGGGACATGATTGTTACTTGTAATGCAAAAGCAGGGCAAACATATCATATGAAAGCCGAGTGTAATGGTTTATCTGACGAACTCGAGATTGTTTTAATCTCAGAAGAAGGTTCAAAAGAAGAAACACCGATTATAGACTGGATTACGTCGGCTAAGGGCACATACGGCCAGACCTGGAATGAAATGGTTGATGCTTCCGGCTGCAGTGCAACGCTGAATGGCGCAGACCTGTCCGGCAGATTCGAGGTCATAAACGGTGATACCGTCCCGAATATCGGGGACAAATATCGGCTCAAATTTACGTCGGAGGACGGCAAGTACATCGTGGAAAGCGAGGAGTTTTATGCTGAAATCCAACCGAAAGCGCTTACAATTACGGCGGAAAGTGCAGAGAAAGTGTTCGATGGCGAACCTCTGGTGAAAGATGGCTACATAGCAGGCGAGCTGGTGTCCGACGACGAGATTATCGAGGTGAAGGTTTCCGGCACGCAGATGAATGTAGGAGAAGTGAAAAATGTACCGAGCAATGCTAAAATATGCAAAAACGGTATGGACAAGACGGAAAATTACGCAATCAGCTATGTCAATGGTACGCTGAAAGTTACTCCGCGGGATATTGCGGACGCGCAGATTGATATGAAGCAGACCGAGTATGTGTATAACGAAAGTGCGCATAATCCTAAGCCGATCGTTATGATAAATGGCAAAGAATTGTTAAATGGTACGGATTTTGAGCTTTCCTACGCCAATAATGTAAACTGCGGTACGGCAACGGTGACAATTAACGGCAAGGGAAATTACACCGGGAAAGTTGAGAAAACGTTCCGAATCATGCCGAAAATGCCGGAAAAGGACGTGGATTACAAAGTTGCGCTGCCTGCGGCTTCAATATACGACGGCAAGCCGCGTGAGGCATCGGTGTGGACGAGAACAGGCGTTGGCGAGGTCACAGTTTGGTACAACGACAGCACGGCTTTGCCGGTTCATGTCGGAACTTACAACGTGGCGGTCGAGATTGCATCGAGTGACAACTTTTCTGCGGTCAAACGGATGGATATCGGCAGTTTTACAATCAATAGGCGCACGATTTCTTTGGATACAACAGCGCTGAAAATTGCAGACAAGACATACAACGGACGCGATGATGATGCGCAGATTAGCGGTCTGGCGTTCAGCAACCTACCGGATGGCGCGGTACTGAGTGAGGGCACGGATTACACACTCGCTACGCGCTACGCATCTGCTGAAGCCGGCGAGAGGGACGTGACGATTACAGTTACACTTACGAATGAAAATTACACGCTGAAAGACGGAAACTGCATCGTAAAAGGTAAAATCCTGCCTAAAACAGTTGAACTTGTTGTAATTGCGAAGGATGCAGTTTATGCCGGCCTGCCGTACAGCGAGGGCAATCTGACCTGCTCGGGCACGTCCGCGCCGACGTATCGCTACTACGCCGACAGCAACGGCGCAAAAAGCAATCAACTGGACGGTGCACCGATCAACGCTGGAACTTACTGGGTGGAAGCGTATGCACCGGAAACGAGCAGTACGGCTTCCGCAACCTCGCAAGCGGTTCGGTTTCATATTGAAAAAGCGCCGCTGTGTATTCGTGCTAAGGATAAAACCATAACCTATGGAGAAACGTTAAGTGATAATGGTGCGGAAATCAATGGATTCGTGAACAATGAGAACGAAGCTGTGCTTTCGGGTCTGAACTATGCGTTTGACTATGCGCAGTTTAGCGATATTGGAACTTACACGATTATTCCGATGGACGCAAAAGCCGAAAATTACAAAATTACATACGAAAACGGCGTGTTGAACGTACAGCCGAAGCCTGTTGAGATAAAATGGAACGGCGAGAGTATTTTCTATTATGATGGTACGCCGAAGTTGGTCACGGCAGAAGCGATTGGCGCGGTGAACGGAGATGCGCTTACTGTCATAATCGAGGACGGCAGCCGGACTGAAATCGGGGCGTACACCGCACGCGCGGTCGCTCTGGCAGGCGGAAAGGCGGGCAACTATGTGCTGCCCGAGGCACAAACCTTCTCGTTTCAGATCAAGAAGGCGCTCGAGACGGCAGCTGTCACGCCGAGTACCGTTACTGCCGTAATCGATGGTCTGACGATTCGACTGATCGGCTTTGCGACCGAGCCGATCACGGTTTCTGCGCCGGATGCCGTGGTCGCGGGCGATACGCTGATCATCCATGGCGTGACGTACACGATCGACCGTTCTGCAGTGGACGTGCGCCGCGCGGAGATCACGTTTGTGTTTGCGGACAGCAGTACGCAGACTAACGTTTACGGCGCGGGAGATATCGGAACGGCGTTTCCGGCCGACAGTAAGCGCGGATACACGTTTGACGGGTGGGAAATCGGTGATAAAACGTACACGACGCTGACGGAGGAAGCACTTACTAAACTGAACGGCACGCAGACTGCAGCACCGGTGTTCACCGCTCAGCAGAGTGGAGGAACGAGCGGCAGTGGTGGCGGCGGTCCGGTCCGCACGCCGACCGGTGCGGTGACTGCGGCTAAGAGTGAGCACGGCGAGGTCTCGATCACGCCGAAAAACGCAGCCAAAGGCAGCACAGTGATGATTAAAGCTGTGCCAAAGGAAGGCTATGCTCTCAAAACAATCGCGGTTACAGACCAGAGCGGCAAGCCGGTCGCAGTGACGGAGAAGGACGGTCGGTTTACATTCGTCATGCCTGCGTGCAATGTCACGCTTACGCCTATTTTCGAGAGACAGCCTGCTCAAAATGTGAGCTTCGATGACGTCAAGCCAACCGAGTGGTACGCCGATGCCGTGCACTGTGTTGTGGAAAAGGGTCTGATGAGCGGTACAGGTACGGATGCGTTCTCGTCGGATGGCACGACCACGCGCGGTATGCTGATGACAATTCTCGCACGGTACGCGGGTGCGGATACGACCGGCGGTGCAAGCTGGTACGAGAAGGGTATGGCGTGGGCGCAGTCGGCAGGCATTTCGGATGGCCGCGCGCCGGAGGCTGGAATTACACGAGAGCAGCTCGTCACCATGCTGTACCGCTATGCGGATGCTCCCGAAGCCAGTGGCACACTGGATGCCTTTGCGGATGCGGATACCGTCAGCGCTTATGCGGCCGATGCCATGCGATGGGCGGCGGCGAACGGAATCGTCAACGGCTCGCACGGCAGACTGAATCCACAGGGGAATGCCACCCGCGCACAGGCTGCGGCAATGCTGATGCGGTTCTGTGAAAAGATGGAACAATAATACATTGCACCGCGCATGCCGGAGAACGCTGTGCGCGGTGTAAATTTTCGGGTCTAAAAATTTTTTGGAGTTTTTTCAGAAAATGTGTTGACAGATTCGTGATTCTGTTATATACTAAACAAGTCGTCAGGGATGAGACAACGACAACAACGACCCGATGGAAGTTTAGCTCAGCTGGGAGAGCATCTGCCTTACAAGCAGAGGGTCAGCGGTTCGAGCCCGTTAACTTCCACCAAACGAAAAGCTCCTAAACATTGTGGTTTGGGAGCTTTTTCTCTGTTTATTTGAACTTTTTTACAGCGCCGCAAGGGAAGCGGCGCTTTTTCCGTTTTTTGTGTGAATGCGGTTTTTTTGGGGTTTTTACGGGTGCAGGATGTGGGACTAAGTGTGGGAGCAAAAATCAACGGATAGAGACGACTTTTTTCTGTGTTTTCTTCCTGCTCTCTGTCGCAAAACTGAGCACCTTTAGCGAGGCGTTCGTGAACGCTTCATCGGAGAGGTGCGTATAAATATGCGACGTCATGGCAATCGACTTGTGCCCCAGAAAGTCCTTTGCAACGTTGATCGGCACGTCGGCGGACTGCAAATCAGTCGCGTATGTATGCCGCAGGCAGTACGGCGTGAGATCGTCAGCCACGACGGACGTTTCCGGGGCGATCACGCCGTGTACCATCTGTGCACCCATATCGAGATCAAGCGCTTGCTTGAACGAGCGCCACATCTGCTTCGTGGACGTTTCGGTGTGCGGTCTGCCGGTAGTCGGCTGCGTAAAAAGATAGCCGCTACTCTTTTCCTCGACCTTGTGCCAGAGATCGCGCGCGGTCTTTACCCGGACGGAGTACCGCTTGTCATTATAGCTAAACGTTTTGCGGAAACATCCGTCTAATGTGTTTGTTTTTATTGTAAAACATCTTTGGTTGTAAAATAAGAGGGTAGAATGCACTCGCTAACGCTCATCGGTTGCAGCCGGTGGACGTAATTTTTATATTTAGAACGCGCGTATCAGTACGCGCGGGATACCGATAATACGGTATCTTTCCGGGTCGGTGCCCTCGATCCGTCTGGGCGGGTAAGACGGGGTTCAGGGGTGCAAGCTCCAGCCAATCCTCGCTCTGAGCGTAGTTGATGCGTTTGATGGTCATTTCGTCATCGCCATAGCTGATGATTCCGATTTCGCCGCTGTGGTTCATGGTGTTCTGCTTGAGCACCAGCACGATATCACCATCACGGAAATCAGGATACATACTGTCACCTCGGACATGCATAGCGCAGAAATCCTCCGGCTTGCGGCCCTTGAGATAGGTGTTGGGAACTTCGACCATTTTCTCTTTTGATTCTTCCTCATAATGTCAGAACAAACATCCTTACTTTATATCAAACATTCGATTGGTTGTGATTAGTGTACCACCTGCGTGATTATAAATCACACAAGGAGGTGTAAAACATAAACGCCTGAACCAATCAGGAACTCCGTTAGGGGGCAAGAACGACCTGATGCGGATGTATTCGAACATGGTATTGCTGACACTGGAGCAAGTCGTAAAAATCTACGGTTTTACCGACAAACACAAAGCCAAGCGCATAATCGGCGCACCGAGAGCGTCCGGCGAGCATCGCGTGACGTACTATCTTGGCGACGTTGCAACCGACATCGTCAAGCGGCGTATTGGCATTGTACGATAAAATGCACAAGAAAGGAGAAGATTCAATGCAAAACAACAACTTTGCAGCCAATCTGGCTGCAGTCGAGAAGCACAGCTGCGGCATCAAGCCGAGCAAGCGTCTTTACTTCTGCTGGACGGAGGAGCAGCTCGAGCAGCTGGCCGCTCTGTGGGATACGGCGTCAAGAACCTGTGGAAGGGCAACCGTCCGCAGATACGCTATCCGGTCATCTACGGCGGCGACGGCATCCGTCCGTCCGGTGAGCCGTTCGTCCTGGAGTGCAAGGGACACTGGGTTACAAGCAGAAGCCGCAGTGCGTGCATATTTCCACCGTCCATGCCGACCTGCTGCCGACCGACGTTTACTCTGGTATGTATGCCCGCGTGACCGTCAACTTCTTCCCGTATGACGCTTCCGGCAACCGCGGTGTCGGCTGTGGTCTGGGCAACGTGTGCAAGACCCGCGATGGCGAACCGCTCGGCAGCCGTGCAAATGCTGTACGGCAGCGTACCCCGGTACGTTTTCGCAGTTGGTGCGGACGGCACTGGTGCCCAAGCCTGGCTACAAATTCGTGGACGCGGACATTTCCGCTATCGAGGCGCGTGTGGTTGCGTGGCTTGCGGGCGAGGAATGGGTCTTGCAGGTTTTCCGCATGCACGACAAGATCTACGAGGCAACCGAAATCCCGTACACGCGAGTGCATTACCGAGAATGAGGTGAACTACATCAAACTGCGGTCGTTGGAACGGGCAGGCTTTATGATCGGGTATGACCCGATTCGCAAGCTGCTGAGCGTCACTGTGCAGGAGCTTGCCGGTCTGGAGGAGCAGACCGTCGAGTATTTGCTGCGGTATCAATCAGTACGGTGAGGACCTCGTGAAGAAGCTGGCGGAGGCGATGGGGAAATAAAGAGAAACCCCTCTGGGAACTGGTTTGATACCGGCTCTCGGAGGGGCTGTTTTTATTCAGTTGCCTTCGGCGTATCTCCGTCAAAGATTACATGAGCAAAGCGGAAACGCTGCGTAACATCAGGGTACTTCTTGTGATCCACCTCGGAGGCGAACATATCATACGGCCGCGCGTAGATTTTGAAGTCGCCGTAGAGCGCCTGATAGATCACCAGCGATTCACCGGTTTCCGTGTGCGTGGCGATAGTGAGTACCTGATACAGCTTGTTCTTAAAGTGTAAGTATTTTTCACCGACCAGAATTTTTCTTGAAGCCATTCATATTTCCTCCAATCCTATATTTTTATTATAACAGAGAGGAGGGCAAAGAAAAAGAGCACACCCGCAATCAGGTGTGCTCTATTCTGATGGTTAATGCGAAAACATTCCGAACTATGAAAAAAGTTTGTATCTTCGCATTATGGTGGACTTGAAGGGGATCGAACCCTCGACCTCTCGGATGCGAACCGAACGCTCTCCCAAACTGAGCTACAAGCCCGAATATATGTTGTCAAGAAAAGTGTTTTGACCAAACTCAACTGAACAGGGAAGACGGGGACTGCTTTCCGCACCGCTTTTAACTGCGCTAATCGCCCAAATGTCAACTTTTTGCAAGCAATTTACCGATCAAACCAAACTCTATTCGTTTAATTCACTAAACTACCCTTGACAATTATTAATTATAACGGTAGAATAATTTCATGTCAAGCACTTTTTTCGGGTGCAAAGCAAAAACCGCGTGCAGCAGCCAGCTGTGCCAAAAGGAGAATTTAACATGAAAAACAGCGAAAAAACAATGGAAAAGATCGTAGCGCTCTGCAAGGGTCGCGGCTTCGTATACTCCGGCTCGGAGATTTACGGCGGTCTTGCAAACACCTGGGACTACGGTCCGCTCGGCGTTGAGTTCAAGAACAACGTCAAGGCAGCATGGCGCAAGAAATTTGTGCAGGAGAGCCAGTACAATGTAGGTCTTGACTCCGCGATCCTGATGAACCCGATGACCTGGGTTGCTTCCGGTCACGTTGGCGGATTCTCTGACCCGCTGATGGACTGCAAGGAGTGCAAGGAGCGTTTTCGTGCCGATAAGGTAATTGAGGACTGGTGTGCTGAGAATAACTACGATCTCGGCAA
The DNA here is from genome assembly GCF_014648015.1 of Butyricicoccus faecihominis. Taxonomy (NCBI): domain Bacteria; kingdom Bacillati; phylum Bacillota; class Clostridia; order Eubacteriales; family Butyricicoccaceae; genus Butyricicoccus; species Butyricicoccus faecihominis. Next base: position 84,323 of record NZ_BMQH01000006.1, on the reverse strand, counting down.
GAGTGTTGACGCGCTCAGCCAGGCTGAGATGAAGGCATTCATCGACGAGCATGAGATCGCATGCCCGACCTGCGGCAAGCACAACTGGACCGACATCCGTCAGTTCAATCTGATGTTCAAGACCTTCCAGGGCGTTACCGAGAACGCGAAGAACGAGCTGTATCTGCGTCCGGAGACCGCACAGGGCATCTTCGTAAACTTCCAGAATATCCAGCGCACCACCCGTAAGAAGATTCCGTTCGGCGTTGGTCAGGTAGGCAAGTCCTTCCGCAACGAGATTACTCCGGGCAACTTCACCTTCCGTACCCGCGAGTTTGAGCAGATGGAACTGGAGTTCTTCTGCAAGCCGGGCACCGACCTTGAGTGGTTCAAGTACTGGAAGGATTACTGCCACAACTTCCTGCTGTCTCTCGGCATGAAGGACGAGAACCTGCGTCTGCGCGACCACGATCCGGAGGAGCTGTCTCACTACTCCAACGCTACCACCGATATCGAGTTTATGTTCCCGTTTGGCTGGGGCGAGCTGTGGGGCATTGCCGACCGCACCAATTTCGACCTGACCCAGCATCAGAACACCTCGGGTGTTTCGATGGAATACTTCGATCAGGAAGCAAATGAGAAGTATATTCCGTATGTTATCGAGCCTTCGCTTGGTGCTGACCGTGTTGCACTGGCCTTCCTGTGCGACGCTTACGACGAGGAAGTTGTAGGTCAGGACAAGAACGGCAAGGACGATGTTCGTACTGTTCTGCGTCTGCATCCGGCTCTGGCACCGTTCAAGGCTGCTGTACTGCCGCTGTCCAAGAAGCTGACCGACAAGGCTATGCCGATCTGGCAGGAGCTGGCTAAGCAGTTCTCTGTTGATTTTGACGATGCAGGCTCTATCGGTAAGCGCTATCGCCGTGAGGACGAGATCGGTACACCGTACTGCGTAACCGTCGATTTCGAGACCGAGCAGGACGGCTGCGTAACCGTTCGTGACCGCGACACTATGGAGCAGGAGCGCATCAAGATCGAGGAAGTTGCTGCTTATATCGCAAAGAAGATCGAGTTCTGATTTTTTCGCTGCTGAACATTGATCATCAAAACCGCTGCACAATCCCTGTGCGGCGGTTTTCTTTTATTTGGATGGAGAACAGAAAACACTACCCAAAACCTATTGGAAATATAGGGATTGAGCCATCGGAAATTGGGCACTCTGCCGGAATGAAAAAAGTTTGTCGGAAAGGGTTGACAGAAGAGGGGGAGTTTAGTATAATCATAGCAATCCCAGTGAAATAATATGAATTTAGGAGACGCGGTTATGCGATACTACTTTGAAAAGCTGCTCCGCTCGAATTTCCGATTTGGGCGAATGTGATCCTTCTTTTTAGTACACGAAACGAATCAATCACTTCAAACATGTATATAAAAAGGAGATTATTATCATGGCAACTATCAAGAATACCGAAAACTGGTCCTTTGAAACCAAGCAGCTGCACATCGGTCAGGAGACCGCTGATCCGGTTACCGATTCTCGTGCAGTTCCGATCTACCAGACCACTTCCTATGTTTTCCATGACAGTCAGCACGCGGCTGACCGTTTCGGTCTGGCTGACGCAGGCAATATCTACGGTCGTCTGACCAATTCTACGCAGGATGTGTTCGAGAAGCGCATTGCAGCACTCGAGGGTGGTGTTGCTGCTCTGGCTACCGCTTCCGGTGCCGCAGCGATCACTTACACCATTCAGGCACTTGCTCAGGCCGGCGACCACATCGTAGCACAGAAGACCATCTACGGCGGCAGCTATAACCTGCTGGCACACACTCTGCCGCAGTTCGGCGTTGAGACCACCTTCGTTGATGCACACAATCTGGAAGAGCTGGAAGGTGCTATCAAGGACAACACTAAGGCTGTTTACATCGAGACTCTCGGCAACCCGAATTCCGATATTCCGGATATCGAGGCTATTGCAAAGATTGCGCACAAGCACGGCCTGCCGCTCGTAATTGACAACACCTTCGGCACTCCGTACCTCATCCGCCCGATCGAGTACGGTGCTGATATCGTTGTTCACTCTGCTACCAAGTTCATCGGCGGTCACGGCACGACCCTCGGTGGTATCATCGTTGATTCCGGCAAGTTCGACTGGAAGGCATCCGGCAAATATGCACCGATTGCTGAGCCGAACCCGAGTTATCACGGCATCTCTTTTGCAGATGCAGTTGGTCCTGCTGCTTTCGTAACCTACATCCGCGCTATCCTGCTGCGTGATACCGGTGCTACCATTTCTCCGTTCAACGCATTCCTGCTGCTGCAGGGCACCGAGACGCTGTCTCTGCGTATCGAGCGTCACGTTGAGAACACCAAGAAGGTTGTTGAATTCCTGACCAATCACCCGCAGGTTGAGCATGTAAACCATCCGTCTCTGCCGAATCATCCGGACCATGCACTGTACGAGAAGTACTTCCCGAACGGCGGTGCGTCCATCTTCACCTTTGATATCAAGGGCGGCAAGGAAGCAGCATTCAAGTTTATCGACAAGCTGCAGATCTTCTCTCTGCTGGCAAATGTTGCTGACGTTAAGAGCCTGGTCATCCATCCGGCAACCACCACTCACTCGCAGCTGACCGCAGAGGAGCTGGAGGATCAGGGTATCCATCAGGGCACCATCCGTCTGTCCATCGGCACCGAGAATATCAATGATATTCTGGCTGACCTCGAGCAGGCATTCAACTAAGCAAAGTATCGGTATTCCTATTTGCCTCTTACAATTTGATAAGCAAAGCCCGCCGTTCCCGGCGGGCTTTGCTTTTTATTCAACTTTTCGGCTGCTGTGCGGTGTCATCCTGTCGGAAGAGCAGCGAGATACACCATGCTGCCGCCAGTCCGACTAGGGTGTAGACGATGCGGCTGATGGCGCCGGTCTGTCCGCCGCACAGCAGCGCGACCAGATCGAGCTTGAAAATGCCGATCAGTCCCCAGTTCAGACCGCCGATAATCATCAGTATCAGTGCGATTTTGTCGATAAGCATAGAAAAACTCCCCTTTCGGTTTGCATTCAGTATAACCGAAAAGGGGAGTTTCATGCATTTTTTACGTTACAGTTGGGAGAAAACCTCACCGATCGGCGCATGAATGACCAGATCAGCACGGCGATCCGCAGGAGTGGGGGACTTGTTGACCAAAACCAGCTTATTGCCGCGGTAATAGTCGATCAGGCCGGCCGCCGGATATACCGCTAGCGACGTACCGCCGATGATCAGGATATCCGCCTTGGAGATGTAGTCCACGCTCTTGTTGATCGTGCAGCTGTCCAGACCTTCCTCGTACAGCACGACATCCGGCTTGATAATGCCGCCGCAGGAGCATCGCGGAATACCGGTGCCCTTGGCGATATCCTCAACCGGATATGGCTTGCGGCAGCGCATGCAATAGTTTCGCAGCACCGAGCCGTGCAGCTCAAGCACTTCCTTCGAGCCTGCCTTCTGGTGCAGACCGTCGATGTTCTGCGTTACAACGGCACGACACTTGCCCTCGCGTTCCCACTCGGCCAGCTTGAGGTGAGCCGCGTTCGGCTTTGCATCGAGCGCTAGCATTTTCGCCCGATAGAAGCGGTAAAACTCCTCGGTTTCACTCAAAAAGAACGTGTGGCTGAGAATGGTCTCCGGCGGGTATTTGTACTGCTGGTTGTACAGACCGTCCACCGAGCGGAAATCCGGAATGCCGCTCTCGGTCGATACGCCCGCACCGCCGAAAAAGACGATATTGTCGCTGCCGTCGATCCACTCTCTCAGTTTAGCAATCTTCTCATCCATGATATTAGCTCCTTTCGTCGCTAATGAATTGAAAACGGATAATGGAGAATTGAAAATTAAGGTATTTGGCATTTTCTATTCTGGGTTTTCCATTGTTTCGATTATTCGGTAATCGAAACCAGACCCTCATGACGCGGCTTTGCCGGCGTTTCCTTCTCGATGTAGCCGATTGCAGCGGAGCAGACAACGATGTGGTCCTCCGGTACGCCGTACTCGGTCAACAGTGCACGAACCTCGGGCACGTCGCAGGTCTCGCGCAGCTGGTTGATCCAACAGGAGCCGAGGCCAAGCTCGGTAGCCATCAGCAGCAGATTCTCCATTGCAGCAGCGCCGTCTACCAGAGCGTGGTGCTCATCCCGCTTGTAGGAAATGATAATGTTGACCGGTGCACCGTAGAAATTATACTCCGGACCGCGATTGTCTGCCTCAGCAACGGCACGAGCCAGCTTGAGCGACTTCTCTGCATTATAAACCACGGTAAAGTGCCACAGGTACTTGCCCATGCCGGAAGGCGCCCATCCAGCAGCTTCAACAATTTGCATGATCTGATCCTTCGGCGGCAGCTCGGACTTGAACGCGCGCGTAGAGCGGCGGGACTTGATAACTTCCATCAGGTTAGACATAGGAAAAACCTCCTAAAACAAATAGGGATTGATATTTATAAATATAGTATATAGCATTCTCGGTGCTGTTTCAAGACAACATGAACAAAAATGCGGCTGCATCTGTAAATTATCTGTGAAAACAGCGGTTTGTGTGGTATACTGATTCTAATTGAAAAATAATGCGGGAGGAATCTCTTTCATGATCAATATCAGCGATCTTAGCTTAAACTTCAGCGGCGAGCCGCTGTTCAAAGATGTAAACCTGAAATTTACCCAGGGCAACTGCTACGGTGTTATCGGTGCAAACGGTGCAGGCAAGTCTACCTTCCTGCGCATTCTGTCCGGCGATCTGGACCCGTCCACCGGCACGGTTTCGATTGCGCCCAAGACCCGTATGAGCGTACTCAAGCAGGACCACTTCGCCTTCAACGAGGAAACCGTGCTCAACACGGTTCTCGGCGGCAACGAGCGTCTGCTCGAGGTCATGCGCGAAAAGGATGCGCTCTATATGAAGGACCCGTTCACCGAGGAGGATGGCAACAAGGCTGCCGAGCTGGAGTCCGAGTTTGCTGAAATGGGCGGTTGGGACGCCGAGACCGAGGCCAGCCAGCTGCTGAACGGTCTGGGTCTGGATGCAGATGCCATCCTGTACACCGAGATGAAGAACCTCGGTGACGTCGAGAAGGTCAAGGTGCTGCTGGCGCGTGCACTGTTCGGCAAGCCGGATATCCTGCTGCTGGACGAGCCTACCAACCATCTGGATATTCAGGCAGTCCGCTGGCTGGAGGACTTCCTTGCCGATTTTGAGGGCACCGTCCTCGTTGTATCGCATGACCGTCACTTCCTGAACAATGTATGTACCCATATCGTTGATATCGATTACGGCAAGATCAAGCTGTATGTCGGCAACTACGAGTTCTGGTATGAGTCCTCTCAGCTGGTTCAGCGCATGATCAAGGATCAGAACCGCAAGAACGAGGAAAAGATCAAGGAACTGCAGAACTTCATTCAGCGTTTTGCGGCAAACAAGTCCAAGTCCCGTCAGGCGACCAGCCGCCGCAAGCTGATCGACAAGCTGTCCGTCGAGGAAATGCCGGCTTCGTCCCGCCGTTACCCGTGGGTAGCGTTTGACGCGGACCGTGAGGCAGGCAAGGACATTCTCGAGGTGCGCGGCATCTCCAAGACCATCGACGGCGAGAAGGTGCTCGACAACGTATCTTTCATCGTGCGCCGCGGTGACAAGATTGCGTTCATCTCGGATAACGAGCTGGCAATGACTACGCTGTTCCAGATTCTTATGGGCGAGATGAAACCGGATGAGGGCAGCTTCAAGTGGGGCGTTACCACCTCGCAGAGCTATTTCCCGAAGGACAACAACGAGTTCTTCGAGGGCCACGAGGAAAACATGCTCGACTGGATCGCACCGTATTCCCGCACGGATACACTGGAATCCACGCTGCGCGGCTTCCTCGGCCGTATGCTGTTCTCCGGCGACGATGTTTACAAGCCGGTTCGCGTACTGTCCGGCGGTGAGAAGGTTCGCCTGATGCTGGCGCGCATGATGCTGTTCGGCTCGAACGTGCTCGTCATCGACCAGCCGACCAACCACCTCGATCTGGAATCCATCACCGCAGTCAACAACGGCGTTCGTGATTTCAAGGGCACCGTGCTGTTTGCTTCCCACGACCACGAGTTCGTGCAGACCATCGCGACCCGTATTATCGAAATTCGTGAAAAGGGCGTTCTGGACAAGGAATGCACCTATGACGAGTTCCTCGAGTTCCGCGAGACCTACAAGGGCTGATGCCGGAGCGCTTTCGGCGCGGTCTGAACGGCCTGCTCGTGCTGCTGATACTGGGTGCGTTGGCATATGCCTCGGCGCTGCTGTTCGGCTGGAACTGTCCGATCAAATACTTGACCGGCGTGCCGTGCCCCGGCTGCGGACTGAGCCGTGCGCTTGCCGCTCTGCTCCGACTGGACTTTCGTGCGGCACTGCGGTTTCACCCGATGGTTTTCGTGCTGCCGCCGGTCGTTTTGTACGCGCTGTTTGGCAAAAAGCCGCTTTTCGGCTCCAAAAACCTCGAGCGCATGCTGCTGTGGAGCGTTATCGTGCTGGATATCGCAATTTGGCTGATACGTCTCGCGCTGCATGACCCGCTGATTTTTTGAAGATTTTCCGCTCGAACTGTACTGCACGGTCCGGGCGGATTTGTTTTATTCGACATTTTGTGCAATATGCAAAAATTAACCGGAAATTTAATCGGGTTTTGCTGTACTTTTTCGTAGGCACATGCTATACTGTTGCCAAGGGAGGGGATAGTTTATGATGTTTGGAATTGACAGCCTGTATATCTGGCTGGCTGTCATTATCATCAGTGTAGCGGTAGAGGCGTTTACACTCACGCTGTGCGGCATCTGGTTCGCTGCCGGTGGTGTCGCGGCACTCATTGCAGCCAGCCTTTCGGTCGGACTGATGGGGCAGTGGATTGTGTTCATCGTGTTCTCCGCGCTGCTGCTTGTACTGGTGCGTCCGCTCTGCCGCCGTTTTCTCGGCAGTCGGCAGCAGGCGACCAACGCAGATCGTATCATCGGACAGACGGCTGTTGTTACCGAACCGATTGACAATATTCTGGAGACCGGTGCGGTGAAAATCAACGGAAAGATCTGGACAGCCCGCAGTACGACTGACGCGCAAATTGCAATCGGGACAAGAGTCACGGTTGTGGAGATCCGCGGCGTCAAGGCGATTGTAAAACCGAACCAACTGTAAAGGAGCGTTATCATGGATTATATTATTGTACCCATCATCTGGATTGTGCTGATTATTCTGTTCATCGCGTTCATTGCAAGCAATATCGTGATCGTGCCGCAGGCGAAGGCGTATGTTATCGAGCGTCTCGGTACCTACCGCGACACATGGAGCACCGGCCTGCATTTCAAGGTGCCGCTGTTTGAGCGCATTGCCCGCAAGGTAACCCTCAAGGAGCAGGTAGTCGATTTTCCGCCGCAGCCGGTTATCACCAAGGATAACGTAACCATGCAGATCGACACGGTCGTGTACTTCCAGATCACCGATCCGAAGCTGTTTGCATACGGTATCGAAAGCCCGATGGCGGCAATTGAAAATCTGACTGCAACCACACTGCGAAACATTATCGGTGATCTCGAACTTGACCAGACGCTGACCAGCCGCGATATCATCAACACCAAAATGCGCTCCATCCTCGATGAAGCGACCGATGACTGGGGCATTAAGGTAAATCGTGTGGAGCTGAAGAACATCATTCCGCCGGCTGCTATTCAGGAATCTATGGAGAAGCAGATGAAGGCCGAGCGCGAACGCCGTGAGTCCATTCTGGTAGCGGAAGGTAAAAAGCAGTCCGCGATTCTGGTGGCTGAAGGCGAAAAGGAAGCAACTGTTCTTGCTGCAGAGGCAAATCGCCTTGCTAAGATCAAGGAGGCCGAAGGTGAAGCGGAAGCGCTGCTTACCGTGCAGAAGGCACTGGCAGACTCCATCAATCTGCTGAATGAAGCGGCACCGACCGAGCAGGTTATTAAGCTGAAATCCCTCGAGGCATTCAGCAGCGCCGCTGACGGCAAGGCAACTAAGATCATTATCCCGAGCGAGATTCAGAGCCTTGCGGGTCTGGCAACCTCATTCAAGGAAGTTATGACCGATCCGAAGCGCGAACAGCCCAAGAAGTAAAAAATGCGTTCAAGTCCTGCAGACCGTATCCGGCCTGCAGGACTTTTTTGCACGCAAAATTGTCATTTGTGTCCGACTCGATTCTTGACAGAAGTGGACTGGAATGTTATCATAAGTTGAATAGATATGCACATATTGCGGGAGGGATCAAATTGTCGGCAAAGCATACAGACGCAGAACTGGAGTGCTGCGAGGAGCATATCGTCCATACGGACGCAGTTATGGCAGCGCGCAGCGCAATGCCGGCAGAGGAGATCACTACAGCCGCATCAGATTTTTTCAAAGCGTTTTCCGACAAGACCCGCTTGCGGATACTGGCGGCGCTTGTTTCCGCGGAGCTGTGTGTCTGCGATATTGCGTCGCTGCTGAACATGAGCCAGTCCGCGATATCGCATCAGCTTCGTTTTTTGAAACAGGCGCGGTTGGTCAAGAGTCGAAAAACCGGAAAAACAGTATACTATGCGCTGTGCGATGATCATATTCAGACCATTTTGGCACAGGGAATCGCGCACGTGCAGGAGGGATAAACGGAATGAGCGAAAATAACCGCCCTGATTCGGAAGAGAAGAAGGACCAGACAACGGCGGAAGATATTTTAGCACAGGTCGATTCGATTTTAGCGGATCTGGAGAATTCGGCAGTAGCGCAGCTGTTTGCCGCTCCGGAAAAGCCTAAACCCGAAGAGAACAAAAAACCGCCTGAAAAAGAAGAATCAGCGCCGCCCGGCGAGCCTGAGCCGCCGGACAAGAATGCGGAGCAGCCGGAGATTGAACCGGAAGCCGATACATCGCATCAAAGTGAAAGCGAATCTCCGGAGGCGAAAACGCCGCCAGAGGAAGCGGCGGCAGCTGAGCCTGCAAAGCCCTCGGAGGAATCAGACGCAGCAGAGGAATCGCCGGAAGATTCGGAAGACGAATTTGACGAAGAAGAAGATTCGACGGATGAGGCTGAAGACGAGGACGACTGGGACGAACCGGAATTTGACGACGAAGGTATAGAGGACGAGCTTCCTGAGGAAGAACAATCAGAGGAAGCGGAATTTGAGCCTATCATAGAGGAAAAGCCGGACAGGCTGCAGAAGCTAAAAGAAAAACTGAAAAACCATGAAAAGGACAAGGCGGAGAAAAAGGAACAGGCAAAATCCGCACCTAAGGAGAAGCCTAAACCAAAGGATGAAAAAAAGCCGGAGGAAAAGAAACCGGAACCGCCGGTAATCGAAGTTCCGGAGGACGCGGACGATACCACCGGTATGAATTTCGTGCAGAAGGCACAGTACCGGGCCAAAATGCGTCGGCGTGAGCAGACCCGTCTGCGGCGAGAAAATGCACGCCGTATACAGGAAGGCGCCGAAGTGACCTATCAGCCGATGACACGGTTGGATATGCAGAGCACAGGCGCACGGTTGGCTGCCGCGGCAATCGTTCTTGTGGCCGGAATCGCGATGGGAGGTTCGAGTGCGGCATTGCCGCTCTGCCTGTTGGCGTTTTTGATCACAGCGCTGCCGATTGCAGCGCGTGTGCTGACCAATCTGACACACGGTTCATTTTTCGATGAATATCTGCTCGTGCTAATGGCATCCATCGGCGCATTCGCGCTCGGCAGCCGTGCAGAAGCAACGATCGTGCTCATCCTGTTTGAGATTGGCAAAATTGCAGGTGATATCGTTCTATCATCCACCTATCAGGCATTGCCGCAGCAGCATGATTTCATGCCGGAAAAGGCAACGGTCGTCAACATGAAGGGCGAACAGCGTCAGGTTCCGCTGGCAGATATCCGTCTGGGCGAGCTGGTTCTGGTACACTCGGGTGAGCGCGTACCGATTGACGGCGTTGTACTTCGCGGAGACGGCACGGTGGATGACAGCGTGCTTACCGGTGAAAACGTGCCGATGGCAGTTGATAAGAACACGCGTGTGCTGGCAGGCAGCCGGTATAACGGCTCTCTGATGCTGATTCGTGTGATCTCGCGCTATGAAGACTGCGCGGTTCGTCAGATTCGTCGCGTACAGAATGCGGCCGCCGAACACAAGGCAGCGTTGGAAAACAGTGCGCAGCGTAATGCCAAGCGTCTGGTTCCGGTTGTGATCGTCATTGCCGTACTGGCAGCCGCACTTCCGCCGCTGTTCATGCCCGGTTCAGATATGACCGGCTGGGTATATCGCGGACTGACGCTTCTCATTGCCTGCTGTCCGACCGCACTGGCGCTGGCTGTCCCGCTTGCTTTTGTATGCGGCGGCGGCCGACTTGAGAGTGAAGGCGTTCACATGAAGGGCAGCGAAGCGATGGAACGGACTGCAGACCTGCGTCTGGTCGTGTTCAACAAGACCGGCACAGTGACTAACGGCAATCTGCAGATTAAAAAGATTTATCCCACACAAGAGTTTTCCGAAAAGAACTGTCTGGCACTTGCCGCAGCAGCTGAGCAGCTTTCACAGCATCCGATTGCGCGCGCAATCGCAAGTGCATGCCAGGAAAAACTGCCAAAGATCGAGGAATTTGAGGAATTCCCGGGCCGTGGCGTGCGCGCCCGTATCGGTGATCACGTTCTGCTGGTAGGCAACCGCAAGCTGATGGTCTCCCGCGGTGTCAAGGGCTTGCCGGATATCGACGGCACGGTTGTTTACATCGCCTGTGAAGGGGAGCACATCGGTGTGATTGAATTGGAGGATACGGTTCGTCCGTCCGCTGCTGACGCGATCAAAAAGATCAAGGATCAGGGTGTTGAGCGCACGGTGCTTATCACCGGTGACGCTGAGACACCAACTCAGCGAATTGCAAATGCCGCCGGTATTGACACCGTTCACTGCGGCCTGATGCCCGAGGAAAAGCAAGCGAAGCTGGACTTTATGATGCGCACGATTCCGACAGACGGCACGACCGCCTATGTCGGCGACGGCGTAAGCGATATCGAGCAGCTCAAGATGGCCGATGTCGGTGTGGCAATGGGCACGCGCGGCTCCCGCTATTCAGCGGATGCGGCGAATATACTGATTACCGCAAATGATCTGAGCGGTCTCGGCGAGGCTGTTCAGGTCTGCAAGACTACACACGGAGTTGCAATGCAGAATCTGACACTGCTGGCCGCCATCAAGCTGGTGCTTGCTGTACTGGCGCTGATCGGTCTGGCGCAGATGTGGATGGCAGTTATCGTCGATGCTGTACTCACGGTGCTGACCGTGTTCAATACGACCCGACTGCTCGGCAGCAAGCCGGAAATTTCGGAGGAATAAGCAAAACGCGAAGGAAGTGTAAAAGCTTCCTTCGCGTTTATTTTTTGTTTCGTGTACTTTCTGCGCGAAAACGGTCAAAAACGGTATGGTTTTTTTCGGAAGGATATGATACAATAATCTGTATGAATGAAAATGGAGGAATACGTCTTGCATAAAAAGATGGAAGCCATTTTGTCCCGTGTACAGAAGCCGGCACGCTACGTCGGCGGTGAATGGGGCTCGGTGATGAAAGATAAAAAGAACATCGATCTACGATTTGCGTTCTGTTTTCCGGATACCTATGAGGTTGCCATGTCTCACCTCGGTTCGCGTATCCTGTACGGTCTGCTCAACGATCAGAAGGGCATCTGGTGCGAACGCGTCTGCGCGCCATGGATTGACATGGAGGCTGAAATGCGCGAGGCAGGACTGCCGCTGTACGGTCTGGAGAGCGGTGACCCGTTGTCGGACTTTGATATTATCGCTTTTACGCTGCAGTACGAGCTGTCGTTTTCCAACATTCTGAATATGCTGGATCTCGGCGGTATTCCGGTGCTGGCAAAGGACCGTACCGAACTCAAGCATATTGTAGCCTGCGGCGGTCCGTGTGCCTACAATCCGGAGCCGCTGGCTGACTTTGTTGACCTGTTCATGATCGGCGACGGCGAGGAGATCATGCTGGAATTTACCGATCTGTACCGCAAGGCCAAGCGCGAAGGCTGGTCTAAGCAGGAATTTCTGATTGCGGCAGCACAGATCGAGGGCATGTATGTACCTTCGCTGTACGAAGTCAAGTATCACGAGGACGGCACAATCGAGAGCGTCACACCGACGCACAGTGCACCGGCTCTCGTGCAGAAGCGCATCGTCAAGGATCTGGATACCATGTACTATCCGGAGTCCTTTGTTGTGCCTTCGACCGACATCGTGTTCGACCGTGCGATGATCGAGCTGTTCCGCGGCTGTCCACGCGGCTGCCGATTCTGTCAGGCCGGTCACACTTATCGTCCGCTGCGTACCAAGTCCAAGGAAGTGCTGCTCAAGCAGGCGCAGGCGGTGCTCAAGAACTCCGGTTACGAGGAAATCTCTCTGTCCTCGCTGTCTACGAGCGACTACGGTGAGCTGTCCGGTCTGACCGAGTGTATGCTCGACTATTGTGAGCCGCGTCATATCAGTCTGTCACTGCCGTCTCTTCGTGCGGACAGCTTTTCCGCCGAACTGATGGAGCGCGTACAGAAAACCCGCAAAAGCGGCCTGACGTTCGCATGTGAGGCAGGCACACAGCGCCTGCGCGACGTGATCAACAAGAATATCCGCGAGGAAGATGTACTCCACGCCTGCGAGATCGCCTTTCAGGGCGGTTGGAATAATGTCAAGCTGTACTTTATGATGGGTCTGCCGACCGAGACCTACGAGGATCTGGACGGCATTTCCGACATTTGCAAAAAGGTCGCCTATTGCTGGCGTGAGAACACGCCCAACCGTGCGCGCGGCGTGCGTATCACAGCGTCGGCTTCGTGCTTTGTGCCCAAGCCGCAGACCCCGTTCCAGTGGGACGCGCAGGACACGCTCGAGCAGTTCCGCGAGAAGCAGGCGCATCTCAAGGTGGTCATGAAAACCAAGAATGTCACCTACAACTGGCATGATGCCGAGACCTCGGTACTCGAGGGCGTTATTGCACGCGGCGACCGCCGCCAGGGCAAGGCGATTCTGCTGGCGTGGCAGCGCGGCTGCAAGATGGACGGCTGGGATCAGTGCTTCGACTTTGACAAGTGGATGCAGGCGTTCCGCGACTGCGGACTGGATCCCGCGTTCTACGCATCCCGTCAGCGTCCGATGGACGAGGTGTTCCCGTGGGATCACATCGGCTGCGGCACGCGCAAAGAGCACCTCAAGCGTGAGTGGGAACGTTCCCGCGAAGCGGCTATCACGCCGGACTGTATGCACCAGTGTGCCGGCTGCGGCGCAAGCGCTCTGCTGAAGGGAGGCAAGTGCCGTGTTTAAGGCTCGAATGAAATTTGCCAAAGAAGGAAGAGCCAAGTATATCTCTCACCTTGATCTGATGCACGCTATGCAGCGTTCGATGGCACGCTGTCAGATGCCGCTGTGGTTCACCGAGGGTTTCAATCAGCACGCCTACGTTTCGGTGGCGCTGCCGCTCTCGACCGGCTACTCCGGCGAGTGCGAATTTCTGGATTTCAATATCACGGCAGAAGCCGTGCCGGAAAATGCGGTGGAAGCGCTTAATGATGTATTTCCCGAGGGCCTGCGTGCAATCGAGATTTACCCGCTTGCCGACGGCGGCATGAAGGTCGGTTCGATTGAATGGTCGCAGTACCGCATCACATGGGGTTTTGAGGATGGTACGCCCAAGGGCTTTGCCGACGATGTGCGCAATCTGTTCCGCCGCCCCATGGTCGAGATCGTCAAGCGATCCAAGCGCGGCGAAAAGACGGTCAATATGCGTGAGCTGATGCGCGATCTGACCGTTACCGACGGCCCTGATGAGGTGACCGCTGTTGTCACCACAGCTGCCGGCAATAACAACATGAGCCCGGAATATCTGACCCGTGCCATCCGGCAGTATCTGCCGCAGTACGAGATTCCGTTCAGCGCGTACCACCGCATGAACGTGTTTACTTCTGACGGCACTCCATTTCGATAAAAGGAGAGTTTCATGGCAACCCAGAATGTTTCCGAAGAACAGCTGCAATCGCAGTTTACCTATATTGACGCAGTAGCCCGCCTATTGGGGGACAAGCGCCCAAAAGCCTATACGCATACGTTCGGCTGCCAGCAGAACGAGGCGGATACCGAGCGTATCCGCGGCATGCTGTCCGAAATGGGCTACGAAATGACCGATACGCCCGACGAGGCAGATTTTATCCTGTTCAACACCTGTGCTGTGCGTGAGCATGCCGAGGATCGTGCGTTCGGCAACGTCGGCGCACTCCGCCATCTGAAAAAGGAGCGCCCGGGCATTGTTATTGCAATGTGCGGCTGCATGGCCCAGCAGGAGAAAAACGTCGAGAAGATTAAGAAAAGCTATCCGCAGGTAAATCTCCTGTTCGGCACGCATGCGCTCTGGCGATTTCCGTCGCTGCTGTACCGCGTGCTGACCGAGAAAAAGCGCGTGTTCGACATCGGCGGCGAGGACGATATCGCCGAAGGTCTGCCGGTGCTGCGTGCCAAGGGCGCAAAGGCGTGGCTGTCCATCATGTATGGCTGCAACAACTTCTGCACCTACTGCATCGTACCGTATGTGCGCGGCAGAGAGCGCAGCCGCCGACCGGAGGAGATCGAGAAAGAACTGCGTGAGCTGGTCGCGGCGGGTTACAAGGAGATTACGCTGCTCGGCCAGAACGTCAACTCCTATGGTAAGGATCTCGGCATTGACGTGGATTTTGCCGATCTTCTGCGCCGTCTCAACGCCGTGCCCGGCGATTTCTGGCTGCGGTTTATGACAAGCCACCCGAAGGACGCGTCTCCCAAGCTGTTCTCTGCTATGGCAGAGTGCGATAAGGTTGCAAAGCAGCTGCATCTGCCGTTCCAGTCTGGCAGCGATGAAATCCTGCGGCGCATGAACCGCCGCTACACGGCAGAGCATTACAAATCGCTGATTGCGGATGCACGGTCGAAAATGCCGGATATTACGCTGTCAAGCGATATTATCGTCGGTTTCCCGGGCGAAACGGACGAGGATTTCGAGCAGACCCTGAAGCTGGTGCAGGATACCCGGTTTGATCTGCTGTTTACCTTCCTGTATTCGCCTCGCACGGGCACGCCCGCAGCCTCCTATGAGGATAACGCTACGCCGCAGGATAAGCAGCGCCGCTTCGAGCGCCTGCTCAAGGCGCAGGATGAAATCGTTGCCGAAAAGCAGACGGCGTATCAGGGTAAAAAATTGCGTCTGCTTGTAGACGGCAATGCCAAGGGATCGGAGTATCCGTTCACTGCGCGTACCGAGGGCAACCTGCTTGTCTGCGTGCGCGGTGACGATATCAAGATCGGTGAATTTATCGAGGCAGAGATCGAGAAAACCTCGCTTCGCTGTCTGTTTGCACACAAATTATAAGAAAGAGGTAAGAACATGGCTGAACTGACGCCTATGATGCAGCAGTATTTTGAGATCAAAAACAAAAATAAAGATTACATTCTGTTTTACCGTCTGGGCGATTTTTACGAAATGTTCTTTGACGATGCCAAGCTGGTCTCCCGCGAGCTGGAGCTGACGCTGACCGGCCGCGACTGCGGTCAGGGAGAACGTGCACCGATGTGCGGCGTGCCGTATCACAGCGCGGAAGGCTATATTGCCAAGCTGGTGCAGAAGGGTTACAAAATCGCGATCTGTGAGCAGATGGAGGACCCGAAAAAGGCAAAAGGTCTGGTCAAGCGCGAGATCATCCGACGCGTGACACCGGGTACGGTCGTGGAAGCCTCCATGCTGGATGAAAACCGGAACAACTTTCTCGGCTGCGTATATGCAGCCGGTGGTTCCGTCGGCGTATGCTTTGCTGATATTACGACAGGTTCGGTGTACGCGACCGGCTCGGATAACTGGAATGACATCACCAGCGAGTTCGGACGCTTTGCGCCGCGTGAGGTGCTGGTCGGCGGCGGAGCCATTTCGGCAGACGGCCTTCAGTCCTTTCTGAAGGAACGTCTGGAGGCGCTCATAGAGCCGATGCCGGAGGAGTGCTTTGAGGCACAGCGCAGTGCGGAACGCATTCAGGAGCACTTCAAGGTGCAGGACTTTGACGCTGCCGGTCTGACCGACCTGCCGTGCACTGTGCAGTGCCTCGGCGGTCTGCTGGATTACCTCGAGCAGACGCAGAAGGCCAGCCTTTCCAGTCTGAATCAGCTGCAGGTGTACCATCAAGGCCAGTATATGGAGCTTGACCTGATCGCACGCCGCAATCTCGAGCTTTGCGAGACCATGCGCACCAAGGAGAAGAAGGGCACGCTACTGTGGGTGCTTGACCGCACACGCACGGCAATGGGTTCGCGCCTGATTCGTCAGTGGATTGAAAAACCGCTGTATAATCCGCTGCATATTGCACGCCGTCAGCAGGCGGTAGGTGCATTGTGTGACGATGTAATTGCCCGCACGGCATTGACGGACGCACTCAAGCGAGTGTTCGATATGGAGCGCCTGATCGGTCGCGTAGCCTACGGCACTGCAAACTGCCGTGATCTGCGTGCGCTGTCGGCGGCAATTTCTTGTCTGCCGGAGATCAAAACGCAGGCTGCTCTGTTCGGACAGGCTATGCTGCGTGAGCTGACCGGCAAGATTGATCTGCTCGAAGACATTCGCGCGCTGGTCGAGCAGGCCATCGTGGATGAGCCG
Organism: Butyricicoccus faecihominis; assembly: GCF_014648015.1. NCBI lineage: Bacteria > Bacillati > Bacillota > Clostridia > Eubacteriales > Butyricicoccaceae > Butyricicoccus > Butyricicoccus faecihominis. The sequence goes on along the minus strand of NZ_BMQH01000006.1, from coordinate 67,659 downwards.
CCGATTCTTCTTCGGGAAGGCGGCATGATCCGCAAGGGCTTCAACGAGGAGATTGACCGTCTGCGCGACCTTGCGTCCGGCGGTAAGGGCAAAATTGCCGAAATCGAGCAGGCGGAACGCGAGCGTACCGGTATCAGCAAGCTGAAAATCGGCTACAACCGCGTGTTCGGCTATTATATTGAGGTCAGCCGCTCCAATGCGGAGGCGGTTCCGGAGAACTACATTCGTAAGCAGACGCTTGCGAACAGCGAGCGCTATATCACCGAGGAGTTGAAACAGCTCGAGAGCACCGTGCTCGGTGCGCAGGAACGCCTGACCGCTCTCGAGTACGAGGTATTCGTTTCCGTACGCGACCAGATTGCCGCTGAGGTTCACCGTGTGCAGAAAACTGCGCAGGCTATCGCAGCGCTTGACGTTCTGTGCGCTCTGGCTGATGTGGCGTGTGATAACAACTATGTTTGTCCGGTGGTGGATTTTTCCGACCGCATTGACATCAAGGACGGCCGTCACCCGGTTGTTGAGAAAATGCTGTCCGACAGTCTGTTCATCCCGAACGACACCCTGCTCGACAGCAAGGAAAACCGCGTCGCTATCATCACCGGCCCGAATATGGCAGGCAAATCCACCTATATGCGGCAGGTGGCACTGATTACCATCATGGCGCAGATTGGCTCGTATGTGCCGGCCTCGTCCGCGCATATCGGCGTGGCAGACCGCGTGTTTACCCGTGTCGGCGCGTCGGATGATCTGGCGAGCGGTCAATCCACCTTCATGGTGGAGATGAGCGAGGTCGCGGATATTCTGCGGCACGCTACCAAGTCCAGCCTAATTATTCTGGATGAGATTGGCCGCGGCACCTCTACCTATGACGGCATGAGCATTGCCCGCGCAGTCGTAGAGTATGTAGCGGACAAAAAGCGCATCGGCGCACGCGCGCTGTTTGCAACGCATTATCACGAACTGACCGTGCTTGAAGATTTGGTCAAGGGCGTCAAGAATTACAATATCGCGGTCAAAAAGCGCGGTGATGACATTACGTTCCTGCGCAAAATCGTGCGCGGCGGCGCGGATGACAGCTACGGCATTGAGGTTGCAAAGCTGGCCGGTGTGCCGAATCCGGTTATCAAGCGGGCAAAGGCTGTGCTGGCGGATCTGGAATCCACTATGCCGAAAATCGAGCTGCACGCCGTAGCCGAGGAACCGGAAGACGTTCCGCAGATTACGATAGATTCGCTCTCCGGCGACGCAGTCGCAGAGCGGCTGCGTGCACTGCAGGTGGACACCATGACGCCGATCGAGGCGCTCAACGCATTGTATGAGCTGAAAAAGCTGGTTTAATCATTTATCAGGGCAGGAAAGACCAACCATGATTTGTTCCGGAAAGGAAAACAAAGAAAAATGGCAGTGATTCATGAATTATCTCCGCATCTTGCGGATCTGATCGCGGCAGGAGAGGTTGTTGAACGGCCGTCCTCTGTGGCGAAGGAGCTGGTCGAGAATGCGATTGACGCAGGTTCTACCCGCATTACGGTGGAGATCGAAAACGGCGGCATTACCTATCTGCGTATTGCGGATAACGGCTGCGGCATGTCGGCAGAGGATGCACCTGTGGCCTTCCGCCGCCACGCGACCAGCAAGCTGCGTACCGAGGAAGATTTGAATGCTATCGGCACATTGGGCTTCCGCGGTGAAGCACTGGCTGCGATTTCGTCGGTTACGCGCATTGATCTGTTCACGCGTCAGGCAGGTTCGATTGCGGGTCTGCACCTGCATCTGGAAGCCGGTGAGATTCAGACACAGGAGGAAGCCGGCTGTCCGGAAGGCACAACAATCGTTGTGCGCGACCTGTTCTTCAACACACCGGCTCGCATGAAGTTTCTCAAAAAGGACTTCACCGAGGCGGGTTACATTCTCGGCGTAGTACAGCATGCGGCGCTCTCCCATCCGGAGATTGCGTTCACGCTCATTCGCGACGGCAAGCAGGTATTCTCGTCGGACGGCAAGGGCAAGCTGATTGCACCGGTGTTCGGCGTATTCGGCAAGGAAATGACTGCCAATATGATTGAAGTGCCGACGACCGAGCGCAACGGTATGACCGTGCACGGCTACATTGTCAAGCCGCACGCCGGACGTGCCAACCGTTCCATGCAGCACTTTTTCGTCAATGGCCGCTATGTCAAGAGCCGTCTTATGCAGGCTGCAATGGAAGAGGCCTATCGCAATGCAATCATCACCGGCAAATATCCGTCTGGTGCGCTTTTCCTGGATTTGCCGCTGTCGGCGGTCGACGTCAACGTGCATCCTGCAAAAACCGAGGTCAAATTTTCGCAGGAAAAGCCGATTTTCGAGGTCGTGTATATTGCCTGCAAGAATGCGCTTGCCGCAAACGACAATATGCCGCATCTGGAGCACAAGGAGAAGGAAGCGCCTGCCAAGCCGCGTGAAGATAATCTGACGCATGAGCAGCAGCGGTTTGCGATTCCAAAGCCGGTAGACCCTAAGCCGTTTGTCACGCCGAGTGTCAAGCCAACACCGATTGCACCGGTAAAGAACGACGAGGAAGCACCGGATTTAGAAGATTTCCTCGTGTCTATCCCGCCAAAGGCAGAGCGTCCGCGCAGTGCATCGAGTTATCTGTCCGCGCCGCGCATACTGCAGGAGGAACCGCAGGAACCAGTTCGTACGCGAATGGCACAGCCGGTCGAGCCGGTCACAGAACCGACACCTGCCGTGCATATGCCGGCACCGGAGCCGGAAGATGAACCGATGGTTGTTGTGCCGTCTGTCAGCGCACCGGAGGTCAAGGGTAAGCCGCAGATCCTGCAGCCGCTGGATGCCGGTGTGCGCGTAATCGGCGAATGCTTCCAGACGTACATTATTGCTGAGGACAAGGACGGCTTGATTCTCATCGACAAGCATGCCGCGCATGAACGTATTCTGTTCAACAAGCTGCGTGCGGAGACCGATATGCCGCAGCAGCAGCTTCTCACGCCTGTAATTGTAGAGCTGACCGGCGAGGAAGCCGCCGCTGTGCAGTCGCAGATCGCAGACATCCGTCAGGCAGGCTTTTCCATCGACAGCTTTGGCGAGAACAGCTTTGCCGTACGTAGCGTGCCCGCTTATCTGGATAGCGGCGATGTGCAGAGCGTCATCAGTGAATTGGCCGAAAAGGCGATGAACAGCCGTACCACCGTGCCGGATCGTCTGGATGATTTGATTCATACAGTAGCATGCAAGGCGGCTATCAAGGCAGGCAAGCCGACTACGATGACCGAGTTGCAGGACCTGTGCGAGCGGGTGCTGAGCGATGACAACGTGCGTTCCTGCCCGCATGGCAGGCCGACGACCGTTCGTCTGACCAAATATGAGCTTGACAAGATGTTCAAGCGTGTAAATCAATAAAAAGCGAGGAAACAGCATGGAAAACCGTTTGATCTGCATCTGCGGACCGACTGCCAGCGGCAAAACCGCCTTATCGGTCGCATTGGCGCAACAACTGCATACCGAGATCATTTCTGCGGATTCCATGCAGCTTTACCGTGAAATGGATATCGGCACCGCCAAGCCGGATATGAGGGAACGGCAGGACGTACCGCATCATCTGTTCGATGTATGCGAGCCCGGCGAAACGTTCTCAGTGGCGCGGTATGTCGAACTGGCAGACGCTGCTGCGCAGAATATTCTGTCGCGAGGGATGACACCGATCGTTGTTGGCGGCACAGGATTGTACATGGACGCGCTCATCGAGTGCAGCGTATTCTCCGGCGATGAGACCGACCTGACCGTGCGTGAGAAATATCAGCGGATGGCGGCCGAGCAGGGCAATCAGGCGGTACATGACTGTCTGGCTAAGGTAGATCCGGCCGGAGCGGAACGTCTGCACCCGAATAATCTCAAGCGCGTTATTCGTGCTCTTGAGGTGTATGAGCAGACCGGTATGACGATCGACGAATTTAATCGCAGGAACAAACGCCCGGAGCCAAAGTATGATGCGCTCAAGATCGGTGTTTGCCCGTCTGACCGTGAAATTCTGTATGACCGCATCAACCGCAGAGTGGATCTTATGATGGAAAACGGTCTGCTGGAGGAGACGAAACGGCTGGTGGAGCGCGGTCTGCTGACCGGCACTGCCGCGCAGGCCATCGGCTACAAAGAGTTGCTCGGCTATCTGAGCGGCGAGCAAACATTGGAAGAATGTACCGAATTGCTCAAGCGCCGCAGCAGAAATTATGCAAAACGTCAGCTTACCTGGCTGAAAAGGGATGACAGCATCCACTGGATATATTATAATAGTGGAGAAGAACTTCCTTTCGTCTTACAGGAAACGACAAAATATCTTCAAAACCACGGTGTACAATGATACCATAAATTGTAATTTCAACTGGAGGAATCATTGTGCGAAACGAAATCAACTTACAGGACAGAATGCTCAGTGCACTGCGTCAGCAGGCGCAGAACATCACCGTATTTTTAACGAACGGCTTTCAGATGCGCGGTATTGTCCGCGGATTCGACAGCTTCGTTGTGATTTTGGAGAGCGACGGAAAACAGCAAATGATCTATAAGCACGCAATCTCTACTCTGATCCCACAGCATAGAGTCGATCTCCATGCACCGAGAGGGGAGCGTGCGGAACAGTGAACATATACGAGGTCTTTACATGGGACAACAGACAAAAAGCACAAAATCCAAGCCGCGAAAACGGCGGAATGACGGCGGAAATCGCGTTGTATTTATCATTGCGGCGGTGCTGATGGTGATTTATCTGGGCGGCCGCCTTTCTAACGCGTTTTCGGCTGCACCGGAGACCACACCGGCTCTGCATGTCACAGTTAATGACAGCTTTACGAGCGATGGCTGGTTCTTCCGCGATGAAGAACCGATCGACAATGCCACGGGAAGCTCGGTCAAGCACATCGTGTACAGCGGTGAACGCGTACAGCAGGACGCACCGCTGGCGATCATCTATTCCGATCAGGAATCTATGGACCTGAGCCGACAGCTCGATCCGCTGGAGGAACGTATTTCTCTTCTGGATACGGCGCTGCAGTCCGCATCGGACAGCTCAAACATCGCAAAGCTGGATCAGGTCATCACGCTGACGATCGAGCAGCTGGCCGAGCAGGTGAAGGAAGGCAGCGGTTCTTCGGTCGCATCCGCCGCAAGTTCGCTGCGCACGTTGTCGCTACGCCGTGAGGCAGGCAATGTGGATACCAACGAGGTATCTGCCGAACGTGACGCTTTGGTTTCTGAGCAGTCCTCGCTTGAGCATCAGCTTACCGGCCGGACCACGGAACTTACTGCATCTTCGTCCGGATATTTCTCCGAGGTAGTGGATGGATACGAGAGTATTCTCACACCATCCTCACTGGATGAGATGACCGTGGAGCAGTTTGACAAGACCGTTGCGCAGCAGCCGTCTGCTGAGAACAGCAATTCGCTCGGCAAGATCGTCAAGGGATTCAACTGGTATCTGGCAGCTAAGATTCCGGCCGAGCAGGCCGAGCGTCTGCAGGTCGGTCAGGAGCTGACGGTAAACTTTACGCAGGCTTCGATGGAATCCAAAGTAACCGTGCATTCCATCAACCATCAAGGTGACAGCGATACAGCTCTGCTGGTGATGGAAGGCACAGAATTCAGCAGTGAAATGGTTTCCATGCGCGAACAGCCAATCGAAATTATCATTGCGACCTACACCGGACTCAAGGTGCCGAAGAGTGCCGTCCGCGTGCAGGAACAAACAGACAGCGACGGAAAGACCACGCAAATCCCCGGCGTGTTCATCCTGAGCGGCTCGATACAGAAATTCAAAATGATTAACGAGCTGTTTGAGGCGGACGATTATTATGTCGTCAAACAGAGTGCGACCGACTCCGATATGCTGGTCGAGCGAGACCAGGTTATCGTTCAAGGTAAAAATCTGCAAAACAATATGGTGGTGAAAACATGACGGAGCAAGAAAAGAAAGAACTGCAGGAACGCGTAAAATCTGTGATCGAGCGCGTCAACAATGCCGCCGTGCAGGCAGGGCGCGATCCCAGTGAAATTACGCTGGTGGCTGCGACCAAAATGAATGACGCCGAGCGCGTGCAGGTAGCCATCGAAGCAGGCATCCGCGTGTGCGGTGAAAACCGTGTGCAGGAGCTGCAGGAGAAGTATGAACAGGACGCCTACGATGGCGCAGACCTTCAGTTTATCGGCACGCTGCAGACCAACAAGGTCAAGTATCTGATCGGCAAGGTTTCGCTGATTCAGTCAGTCGGCTCGGTTCATCTCGGCGAGGCTATCGCCAAGGAAGCCGAGAAGCGCGGTGTTTGTCAGGATATTCTTCTGGAGGTAAATATCGGAAGAGAAGCCGCAAAAAGCGGTCTTCCGCCCGAAGAACTGCACGATGCGATCGTGAAATTGAGCGCAAAAAAGTCACTTCATATCCGCGGATTGATGGCAATTCCTCCCGTTGCAGATGAAAAAACAAAAAATTCAAACTACTTTACCGAAATGCGTCAAGTATTTATTGACATTTTGACGAAAAAATACGATAATGTAGATATGGATTATTTGTCTATGGGAATGACGAATGATTTTGAAACGGCGATTGCGTGCGGAGCGAACATGGTTCGCGTGGGCACGGCGATCTTTGGCAAACGGCCGTATCAGATCGTTTCGCCTTAAAACATAAGGAGGAACTTGGCATGGGTTCAATCAAAGGCTTTATTGATTGGGTAAAGGGCAGCGAGTTGGAGGACGACTACGAAGACGAGATGCCCCGTCAGAGAAACGAAGAACCTGCGATGGATAGCGAGCCATCATCTTACAATAGAAGATCCTATGACCGTTCGTACGACAGTGATGCACAGGACGCGCCTCAGGTGCGCCGTCACGATCGAAGCGATAAGGTTGTAAACATCAATACTACTACACAGCTGGCTGTGGTTCTGGTCAAGCCGGATCGCTTTGAGGCGGCTGCAGAGATTGCAGATCATCTCAAGGACAAGCGTACGGTTGTCCTCAATCTGGAGCAGACCAACAAGGATATTGCCCGTCGCCTGGTGGACTTCCTCAGCGGTGTTGCGTATGCAAACGAAGGCAAGATCAAGAAGGTTGCAAACAGCACCTATATTATCACACCCTACAATGTTGATATTATGGGCGATCTGATCGACGAACTGGAAAACAGCGGTATGTATTTCTAAGCGCAGATCGTGAGTACTATCGTGAACAGCTTGGTAATATATTTCGTAGGAAGCTTATTGCGCATTCTGCAGTTTATGTTTTTTGCACGGGCAATCATGAGCTGGTTCGTACAGGGCAGCGACTCAAAAATCTACGAGTTTCTGTGCCTTGTTACCGAGCCGCTCATTCAACCTTTTCGCAGTCTGCTGAGCCGCGTGAGTGCACTGCGGAATTGTCCGTTTGATTTTGCGTTTATGCTGGCATTTTTTGTTCTGATTGTTTTAGAACAAATGGTATATATGCTTTAAGCCTGCCGGACAAACGGCGCTGATTTGGTCGGGCGCAGCCCGACCATTTTTCCGTGTCAGTACGGCAAATGATATAAAGACGGAGGAAAAACATATGACGGTGCAGGAAATACAAGAAATCGGCTTTGAAAAAGCAGTTTTCGGCGGATATGACATGAAGTCTGTCGATACTTTTCTCGAGCGTGTTGCAGAGGAATTTGCAGCGATGCAGAAGGAAAACGCTGCTATGAAGGCAAAAATGAAGGTGCTGGTCGATAAAATTGAAGAATACCGCGGTGTTGAAGAAGGAATGCACCGTACCCTACTGACCGCTCAGTCGATTGCACAGGAGACAATCGACAAGGCAAAGAAGGAAGCAGAGGAGATCATTGCTTCTGCGAAGGATGAAACCGCAAACAAGGTGAAAGACACCCAGGCGGAAATCAACACCGAGGAACAGAAACTGGAGACTGCCCGCAAGAACACTGCTGAGTTTATCGCTCATGTAGCAAAGCTGTATCAGTCGCAGGCAAGAGCATTGGCAGAGTTGGCGAAGGGCGAAAACCTCGCTCCGGTACAGCAGACTGAAGATGCAAAGAACACAAATGCGACTGGGAAGGGCGATGCACCAGTGGAAGATGCAACGCGTAAATTCGACTTCGGCGAACTGCAGTTCGGCACTGAATACGACCCGAAGGACGTTAAGTAAATAAGCGAAAGGACTGAATACTGCACAATGCAGCAGGATTACAACAATACGATCAATTTGCCCAAAACCGAATTCCCGATGCGTGCCGGTCTGCCGAAGCGCGAGCCGGGTTTTCTGGAAAACTGGGAGAAGAACGACCTCTACCATGAACTGATGAAGAAGAACGAGGGCAAGCCGCTTTTCGTTCTGCACGACGGCCCTCCGTATGCAAACGGCAATCTGCATATGGGTCATGCACTGAATAAGATCCTCAAGGATTTTATTCTGCGTTCGCGCAATATGATGGGTTATCAGGCTCCGTACATTCCGGGCTGGGATACCCATGGCCTTCCGATTGAGCGTCAGGCAATCAAGGCTTACGGCATGGATCGCAGCAAGGTTTCCACTGCGGAGTTCCGCTCCAAGTGTGAAGAGTTCGCACACGATCATGTCAATACCCAGCGTACCCAGTTTAAGCGTTTGGGCGTTATCGGCGACTGGGATCGTCCGTACCTGACCCTGACCCACGATTACGAGGCTGCTCAGATTGAGATTTTCGGCGAGATGGCTAAGAAGGGTTATATCTACAAGGGTCAGAAGCCGGTTTACTGGTGCCCGCACGACGAGACCGCACTGGCTGAGGCAGAGATTGAGTACAAGGATGTTCCGTGTAAGTCTATCTTTGTAAAGTTCGCTGTAACCGATGACAAGGGTGTTATCACCAAGCTGCTTGGTACCAAGGAGAATGTATATTTCGTAATTTGGACCACCACTACCTGGACCATTCCGGGCAACCTTGCAATTTCTCTGAACCCGAACTTCGAGTACGATTTCGTTAAGGTTCCGAACGGCGAGATTTATGTTCTGGCTAAGGAACTGGTTGCTTCTGTTATGAAGACTGCCGGCATTGACAGCTGGGAAGTTCTCGCAACCGTTCTCGGCTCTGATCTGGAGCTGATCAAGACCAAGCACCCGCTGTTCGACCGTGATTCTCTGGTTATCACCGGTGACCATGTAACGCTCGATGCCGGTACCGGCTGTGTTCATACCGCTCCGGGCTTTGGTGCTGATGACTTTATCGTTTGCCAGAGGTACAACATCCCGATTATCGTTCCGGTTGACGGCAAGGGCCGTCACACCGCCGAATCCGGCAAGTACGAGGGTATGTTTGTTGACGATTCCAACGAGGTTATTCTCAAGGATCTGGATGACTGCGGCGCACTTCTCGCAACCGAGGACATCGTGCACAGCTATCCGCATTGCTGGCGCTGCAAAAACCCGATCATCTTCCGTACCACCGAGCAGTGGTTCTGCTCTGTTGATGCGCTCAAGGATGACGCAGTCAAGGCTTGTGAGGACATCAAGTGGATTCCCGGTTGGGGTCAGGAGCGCATGACCTCCATGATCCGTGAGCGTTCCGACTGGTGTATTTCCCGTCAGCGTGTCTGGGGTGTTCCGATTCCGATCTTCACCTGCAAGAAGTGCGGCAAGCCGTTGGTAAATGAGCAGACGATTAAGACCGTTGCTGATCTGTTCCGTGAAAAGGGCTCCAACGCATGGTTCGACATGACGGCTGCTGAGATTCTGCCGGCAGGCACCAAGTGTGAGTGCGGCTGCAGCGAGTTCGACAAGGAAACCGACACCATGGATGTATGGTTTGACTCCGGTTCCTCCTGGCGTGCTGTTATCGAGAACCGCGAAGGTCAGAAGACCCCGGTTGACGTATATCTGGAAGGCAATGACCAGTATCGCGGCTGGTTCCAGTCCTCGATGCTGACTTCTATTGCTACGCAGGGCAAGGCTCCGTACAAGACGGTTATCACCCACGGTATGATCGTTGACGAGGAGCGCCAGAAGATGTCCAAGTCTCTGGGCAATGGTATTGCTCCGGAGGATATCCTCAAGCAGTATGGCGCAGACGTAATGCGTCTGTGGGTTGCTTCTTCTGACTACCGTCAGGATATGCGTATTTCCAAGGACATGCTCAAGCATCTGTCTCAGAACTACCTCAAGATCCGCAACACGGCTCGCTACATTCTGGGCAACCTGTTTGACTTTGATCCTAAGACCAACGCTGTTGCATACGCAGATATGCCGGAGTTGGATAAGTGGGCACTGATGAAGCTGAACGACCTTGCTGCAAAGGTTCGTGAGGGATATGATAGCTACGAATTCCACACCGTATTCCATGCAATTCATAATTTCTGTGTTGTTGATATGTCCAACTTCTACCTCGATGTGATCAAGGATCGTCTGTACTGCGATGAGACCGATGGTCTGAGCCGCCGCTCTGCACAGACTACGATCTATCGTATTCTGAGTGCGCTGGTTCGCATGCTGTCTCCGATCCTGTGCTTTACCGCAGACGAAATCTGGCAGGCTATGCCGCACGCTGCTGAGGATGATGCTCGCAACGTAGCATATAACGAGATGCCGCAGGCTGACGAGGCTTTGTCCTTCAGCGATGAGGATCGTGCTAAGTGGGACAAGCTGACCGCATTCCGCGATGACGTAAACAAGGCGCTCGAGGGTGCGCGTACTGCTAAGACCATCGGCAAGCCGTTGGAAGCATGCGTTACTGTTTACGCTGACGCTGAACAGGCTGCATTCCTGAACGGCTGTGGTCAGGATCTGGCCGATCTGTGCATTGTTTCCGAACTTGATGTCGTTGCCGGTGACGGCGAGGGCGCTGCAAGCGAGAATCTGCCGGGTCTGAAGATTGCTGTTGCCCGCGCAGCAGGTGAGAAGTGCCTGCGCTGCTGGAAGCAGGCTAAGACCGTTGGTTCTGATGCAAAGCATCCGGGTCTGTGTGCTCGCTGTGCCAAGGTTGTAGGCTAAAAGAAGAATCCAAGGGGGAGCAGAGCAATTCTGTTCCTCCTTTTTGGTTTGGAGGTAGAAGATGCCGATTTATATTTGTGCAATCTTGCTGATGATCGCAGCAGATCAGGCAGTGAAATACTGGGCGTTTACGTCCCTGCAGGCACAGCAGACCATTCCGTTAATCAATGGTGTGTTTCACTTGACTTATATCGAGAATCGCGGTGCAGCATTCAGCCTGTTCGCGCAATTTGATTCACGCTGGATTTTTGTTGTATTGGCCATTGTGATTACAGTTGCCATTTTCACAGCGATTTACAAGAATATGCTGCAGACTCAGCTGGGCTGCTGGTCTCTGATTCTGGTGGCGGCAGGCGCACTCGGCAACGCCATTGATCGTGTAGCACACGGTTTTGTTGTCGATATGTTTGACTTCCGTCTGATTCATTTTCCGGTATTTAATGTGGCAGATATCTTCATTTGTGCAGGTGGTGTACTGTTTGTGCTATATTTTATGTTTCAGCACAAGGAAACAAGCGAAGCGGAGAAGTAATCATGAGTGAATTACAATTTACAGTTCCGGCAGAGCAATCCGGCAAGCGTATCGACATCTGGCTGGCAGAGCAGATTGAAGGATTGACCCGCTCTGCGGCGCAGAATCTGCTGTCAGAGCAGGCAGTAAGCTGTAACGGTCAGCCACTCAAGAAAAATTACAAGCTGGCCGGCAGCGAGGCGATTACGGTTCAGCTTCCGGAGTTAAAGGAAGTAGATCTCAAGCCGGAGAATATTCCGCTGGATATTGTTTATGAGGATGCAGATATTGTGGTGGTCAACAAGCCACGCGGCATGGTTGTGCATCCGGCGGCCGGCAACTGGGACGGCACGTTGGTAAATGCATTGATGTACCACTGTGGTGACAGTCTTTCTGGCATTAACGGTGAACATCGACCGGGCATTGTGCATCGTATTGATAAGGATACCAGCGGTCTGCTCGTTGTGGCGAAAAATGACGCCGCACATCAGAGCTTGGCAGCTCAGATTGCGGCGCATACGGCGTATCGCGGCTATGAAGCGATTGTGGTTGGTTCTGTCAAGGATGATACCGGAACGGTGGATAAGCCGATTGCCCGTCACAAGATGGATCGAAAAAAAATGGCAATCGTGGAGGGCGGACGTGAAGCAATCACGCATTATACTGTCATCAAACGATATAACGGCTACACATATATGGCATTTCAGCTCGAGACCGGACGTACACACCAGATTCGTGTACATATGGCATCTATTGGTCATCCGATTATCGGTGATCCGGTGTACGGACTGAAAAAAGACCGGTTTTCCAATATCGGCGGTCAATGTCTGCATGCAGCGAAGCTGACGCTCACGCACCCGAAAACAGGGGAGCGGATGGAGTTTTCGGCATCGCTGCCACAATATTTTACTGAAGTTCTTGATAAATTGGAGCGTATGCAATGAAAAAGTTTAAGGGTATGCTGCTGGCTTGCGATATGGATGGTACGCTGCTCGATGATTCAAAGCAAATTCCGGCAGAAAATTTGCGCGCATTACAATATTTTACGAAACAGGGAGGACGGCTGTCGCTTGCGACCGGCCGTTCTCCTCATGCTATTGGCACATATATAGACCAGTTGCCGGTCAATGCGCCATACAGTGTGATGAATGGTTCGTTGATTTGCGATGAAAATCGCAAGATTTTGTATTGCTCCGGCATGCCGTACGAGACGAAAGAAATGATCGAGCATATATTGTTAAATAATTCACAATTCGGTTGTGAGGTTTTTACTGCAGAAACGGCGCTGATTCGTCAAATGAGCGATCACACGCTGCAGCACATGCACAAGCTGCATTTGGATTATCAGATGCTTTCTAATGAGCAGTTTGCAAAAAGCGCAACTGCGGACTGGTGTACGGTCAATTTTACCGGTGAACCGGCACAAATCACCGCACTTACACAGGATTTACTGATTCGATATCCGCATGTATTTGATGTGACATCCAGCATGCCGACATTCTGTGAAATCACAGCCGCTGGTGTGAATAAGGGTTCGGCTCTACGAAATATTGTTGAATACTTACCAGACGTTGAACGTGTGTTTGCTATTGGCGACAGCTACAATGATGAATCCATGCTGCAAGAAGCTCAGATTTCGTTTGCACCGGCCAATGCAGAGCCGGAAGTGCTGCAAAATGTCAATATGACGGTAAGTTCTAATAATGATCGTGCTGTGGCTGATATGATAGAGTATCTGGAGAAAATAGGATGAAAACTGTTAATTATTAATTGTCTATAAAATAGATGGTTTGTTAATTATACAAAATCTTTATTTTGTATAATTAGAGGTACTGGCAATTACGCAGCATCGCTGCTGCGCTGACTGTCCTAATTTTTCTTATTCAGCTTCTTCTATCCTCGTAAGACGTTCTATAATTTGTTGCAATTGGTTATGTATCGGCACATATGTGCCAATAGCATGAGTTGTTTTCGTATCTGCATAGGCTTTTTCTCGTATGGTTTTCGTAAAATAAAATCATCGCAAAAATACTTAGACAATTGTTTTTCTGTGATGCATCATTTTCGTGCAGTGACAGCAAACACAATTGTCACATTTAGTCATAGCATGCTCATATCTTTCTGTTGGTGTTTTTGTGTGCAGTAGATTTTCTATACAGACGAAAGCGGCTCTTACAGAGCCGCTTATTTTAGTTATCCCGCATTCTTCAACCGAAACTGCTCAACCATCCGAATAAAATGCTGATGCACCGTCAAATCCATATCTAATTCCGGATGAAATGCGGTCACGAGCATATTATCCTGCTGTGCAGCAACAATATTACTGTCAACAACGGATAGCACCTCGACATTATTTCCTACGCTCTCAATATATGGTGCGCGAATGAATGTCATCGGTATTCTCTCGCTACCGCCAAACCGATCATCCGTGAAAAAACTGCCAAGCTGTCTGCCATAGGCATTACGCTTTACGCGGATATCCATCACACTGAAGCATGGTATGCCACCATCAATCTGCTTAGCCAGCAGAATCAGACCGGCACAGGTTCCGAATACAGGAAGTCCGCTTTGAATCCGCTCACGTAGCGTATCATACAAATCCAGCTCGCGCAAGAGTTTATTCATTACTGTGCTTTCGCCACCCGGAATAATCAAACCATTCATCGGCTGATCCAGATCGCGCTTCTGGCGAATTTCGAAGTGCGGTACGCCGAGTTTATCCAGCACTGCGGCATGCTCTGCGAAGGCGCCCTGCAGCGCCAGAATTCCAACTGCCATTTTACTTGCCTCGCTCTGCCATCAGCAATGCGATTTCGTTCTCGTTAATGCCAACCATTGCTTCACCCAGATCGGTAGACAGTTCTGCAATCAGCTTTGCATCGGTGTAGTTAGTAACCGCCTTTACGATTGCTGCAGCACGCTTTGCCGGATCGCCGGACTTGAAGATGCCCGAGCCAACGAATACGCCTTCTGCGCCAAGCTGCATCATCAGTGCTGCGTCAGCCGGAGTTGCAACGCCGCCTGCTGCAAAGTTTACGACCGGCAGTCGGCCATTTTCATGCACACTTCGGAGCAGTTCAACCGGAACCTGCAGTTGCTTTGCGGCCTCAAACAACTCATCCTCACGCAGATTCTGCACACGGCGAATCTCTGCGTTCATAGCGCGCATGTGACGAACCGCTTGTACAACATCACCGGTGCCCGGCTCACCCTTGGTACGGATCATTGCAGCGCCTTCAGCGATGCGGCGCAAAGCTTCACCCAGATCACGCGCACCGCATACAAACGGAACCTTGAACTGTGTCTTATCAATGTGGTATACATCGTCCGCCGGAGACAGCACTTCACTCTCGTCGATATAGTCGATCTCGATTGCTTCCAGCACCTGTGCCTCAACAAAGTGACCGATACGGCACTTTGCCATAACCGGAATGGAAACCGCTTCCTGAATACCGCGAATCATCTTCGGGTCGCTCATACGGGAAACACCGCCTGCTGCACGGATATCAGCCGGAATGCGCTCCAATGCCATAACTGCACATGCGCCTGCTGCTTCGGCAATCTTTGCCTGCTCCGGTGTGGTTACGTCCATAATGACGCCGCCCTTCAGCATCTGGGCCAGTTCCTTGTTCAGCTTATATTGTACGCTCATGTCGTTCAGACTCCTTTGTTGTTTGGTGTATGAACGCATTATACGCCTGATCTGAATATGTTAAAATATTCAGATTATAATTATTTTATAATGCCAGTTTGTAAGAAATAAAGGAAAGCACGGTTTCTGTTTCTAAAACAAAATCCGTGCTTTATGCTACTTATCAGCCGTTATATGCTGTATTTTCCTCATCAGTTACCGCGTTTGATGTATTTGGTGTGGCATTCAGATAAACCGTTGCACCTTCATCGCCGCCCCAGAAAATTTCGGTATTGTTCGCATCTGAAACGCCGGTTTCCACCGCTACCAGCTGATAGCCTTCGGGGGCTTCCATGCCGTCCGGAATCGGCAGTGTATCATCGAACGAAATTTCGTTGCCGTCCTTGTCGATGAGCTTTTTGGTGAATACACCCGTACTGCCATCCGCCGTGTGAACGATAGCGGAAGTCGGTACTATCAGGCAGCCGTTCGATTCGGCAACTGCAATTTTGTAATCGACCATCATGCCGCTGGAAATCGCCTGACCTTCGATAGAATCAACCGTGATAATTGCTTTAAAAGTCGTCAGACTGCCCTGACTGCCCGTGTTCTGACTCGGCTCCGGCGAAACCGAGTCAACCACACCGGTGAGCGGCAGCTCGGAACCATCCATTGTGTACATGTTCATTGTCACCGTCTGACCAGGCTCGACAGACTGCACTTCATCTGTCGTCAGCTCGGCCGTAACAACGGTATCGCTCAGGTCGGAAACAACAACCAGAGGCTCGGTACCATCGGTCTCCTCCCCTTCTTCCGCGTTCAGTGAGGTGACAACGCCGTCCATCGAAGCCGTCATCGTAGCATCCAGAATCTCCTGCTGCAGCTTGAGAATGCGCGTCTGAATCTCGCTCACCTTGGCCTGTGCGGCTGCAGCCGTGCTCTGTGCAGCCGTGAGACTGCTTCGCGCGTCCGAGGTATCCGGCGCTGCAACATTGGAAATTGACATAATGACTGCACTGCTGCTGTATGTGCGGTTCGAGCCGTTATAGGCCGTGATTTCACCGCTGATCGGTGCCGTGATAACCTGCTCCTTGCTGTAGTCCAGCGTGCCTGAGCCGGAAGAGAAAATCGTGCCGGCGCTGTCGCTGTTGATCGTTGCGGTAGCACTCGTTCCCTGCGCCAGTGAACCGGAGGGATTCTGCACGGTTAATACGACAAGGAACGTACCTTTGCCGGAAGTGGAATCAATCGACGAAACCACAGCGGAAACCTGTCCGGCAGAGGTAGAGATCGTAGCCGTCTGACCGGCCTTGATATCTTTGGCATATTCCGAACTAAACTGTACAGCAAGCTGCATCTGGCTGTCGTTGACCATACGGCCGATGGTCTGTCCTGCACTTACCTTCTGCCCTACCGCAAATGTGCTTGATGCGATAAACTTGCCGCTGAACGGTGCCGTAGCGCTGCTGTGGGTGTACTGGCTCTGTGCCGAGGCAATGCGGCTCTGTGCCTGCGTGATCGCTGCCTGTGCGTTGGTCAACTCACTCTGCGCGGCCGTGAATTCGGCCTGTGCCGCTGTCAGCTGTTCGCGGATTCCGGTCGGATCGACAACGACCAGCGGATCACCGGCATGCACCGCATCTCCCTCGGAAACCAGCACCTGAGAGATTTTGCCCTCAAGTCCCAAGCCAAGTTCTTCCGTGTTGCGTGCAGCCGTTTCACCGCTGCCCTCGATATAAGTGCCAATATCGCCATAGGTAACGACTGCAGTCGTCGGAACTGTGTCCTCCGTGCCGGTATTACGTGACTGAATGACAGCAAATACCGAACCGCCGACCAGCAGAATAATCAATCCTGCTGCAATGATAACGCGGACGCACTTGCTTCGATTAAATCTTTTGCGAAAGGATTCAGCTATCTGCTCTGCCTTCTCGTTTTTTTCGTCAGCATCAGCTTTTTCGGATGCTTCTTCCAGTGCAGTATTGTCCTCCGTCTGAACGGTCTTGTCAGCAGTGTTTTCTGACATCGACGGAAGCGTCTGTGTCTGCTCAAGCTCTTGTTCATGCTTGTGTTTGCCGAAGAACTTCTTCTTGTTCTGGCTCATATTTTGATGTTCCTTTCTATGCGCTGTTCCTGTGAAACAGAGCCGTGCCCGATCTTGAAAGTTATCTCTCGATCAGAGCCTGTAAAAAGTCATGTACTTTTGCGGGCAGTTCCTCCAGCGAACCGTCGTTGAGGAATTCCGCATCATAGGCGTACGCTGCAACACCATCGTCTGAGCGATTGCCCAGTTGTCCGCGTGCCTGCTCAAGTGTCGGTCGACGCACGAGAATGGTCTTGCAGTTTACGCCTGCCGCCTGACGGAAGCGCTCGATCTCCTCCGGCTCCCGGATATGGACGAACAGCAGTTCTGCATCATTTTCAGCAAATATCTGCAGCTGTTCTGTGCAGTAGCGGAACGGAAGGTCGTTGAATTCCGTGCAGTCTGCCTTCAGCTGCGAAAGAAAACGACGTGCCGCCGGTGTTTTGGTGCCGTCCCATCCGGCGGCTTTGGCCACCTGCAAAATGGGTGTGATGGACGAAATGTTCTGCACCTTCCAGCTTTGCGCGGCAGCACTGCATACGGTATCCTTGCCGACACCGCCGCTGCCGTTTATGATAAACACTTGTTTGGTCAAGTAAAAGTCTCCTTCAAATGCGCATTTCTATACACTATACATTTTAGCACAGCAAATCGACCTTTACAAGCGGACAGTCTTTACAATTCTGTTAAAAAAGCGTGCCTGTTTTTGGCAGGCACGCCCGATTTCACAGGATGATGCAGATGAGTCCTCCTGCGCTTTCGTTGATGATCTTTTCCAGTGTTTCACGGATTTTACCGCGAGCATCGTCCGGCATACGGCTCAATTTGTGCGACAATTCCTCACGCACGAGTTCATTGAGCGACTTTCCGAAAATATTGGTCTCCCAAATCTTCTCCGGCTGTTCCTCAAACTCGCTGAGCAGATAGTGTACCAGTTCTTCCGACTGCTTTTCCGTGCCGACGATCGGATTGACCTCGGCTTTGATGTTGGCCCGCATCATATGGATGGATGGTGCAGAAGCCCGCAGACGCACGCCATACCGTCCTCCCTGCCGAACGATTTCTGGTTCCTCGAGCGACAGCTCCTCCACCGACGGCATCACAATGCCGTAACCGGTCTGATATACCTGATCGAGCGCACCATGCAGCCGTTCGTACTGCTGTTTCACCGTAGCGAAATCCTCAAGCACATGAATCAAATCTGCGTCATCCCGAACCTGAATGCCGGTCTGCTCGCCGACAATGCCATAGAATACGGTTTCTGGTACATCCACATGCACGACCGCCGAGCCGCTGCCGAGCGCCATATTGTCCACACTCGCCCGCTCGACGTATTCGTTCTCTTCAAGGGTACGGCATAGCTTCTGTACATCGCGCATTTTTTCTCCGCCTTCGGTGGCTGTGCGGATGCACTGGTAAATGCTGTTCTGCACCGGATGATGCAGCGGCAGAGTACCGATATAACGCGGAAGGACAAAACCAATCTCGCAGACCGGAAATTCATACAGCACCTGCTGCAGAATATCCGCAATGCCGCTCTCATCCAGTTCAAGACAGTTCACCGCAATCGGTGCAATCCCGTACTGCGACTGCAGCTCGGCGCATACACACTGTGCTGCTTCGCCGTTTGGCTCTGACGAGTTTACCAGCACGAGAAACGGCTTGCCGAGTGACTGCAGTTCCTCGATTACGCGTTTTTCTGCCGGTATATAGGCTTCACGCGGCAGATCGGTAAAGCTGCCATCGGTCGTCACCACCAGTCCGATGGTAGAGTGCTCGCCGATAACTTTGTGTGTGCCGATCTCTGCCGCTTCGGCCAGTGTCATGGGTTCCTCCTGCCACGGTGTAGATACCATGCGCGGTGTATCTCCCTCCATGCCGCCGAGTGCGCCCTCTACCAGATAGCCTACGCAGTCCACCAGCCGTACCCGGCATGCGCCGCCTTCCGGCAGAGCGATTTCTGCCGCTTCTTCTGGCACAAATTTTGGTTCGGCAGTCATAATTGTCCGTCCGGTGCCGGACTGCGGCAATTCATCCCGTGCGCGCTCCCGCTTGTAGGGATTCTCCATATCGGGCAGCACCATAGTCTCCATGAACCGCTTGATAAATGTGGATTTTCCCGTACGAACCGGACCGACAACGCCAATATAAATATCACCGTCGGTGCGACTGCTGATTTGATCGTAAATCTGGTTTTCCATTCTCTTCCCGCCTTTCAGTCCTGAATCGGAATCAGCAGCATGGCATTCTGCACACGCTCTGCCTCTGCCGGCAAGTCATTCGCACAGCGAATCGCCTGCTCGGTCGTACCGCAGTTTTTGGCAATGTCCCACAGCCGTTCTTCGCCGTTGATCTGCTTGAGAACCAGTGTTACGCCGTTATGACTGCTCTCCTTTGGCTTGATCTCCAGCGCAGAGATATAGCAGAACGTCACGCGCTCCTGTGTTGCAGCAGTGCCGTTTGCGGTGACAGTCAAAAGTAATCCACGCTCACCCGCCGCTGTGGCGCGTGCCGAAAGCGTAAGATCTTCCGGCTCTCCGGCTTCACTATACGGCATGGTCAGCGGTACAATACGCTGCACTGCGCAAAGCTGCTGTTCATCACTCAAATACAGCACACGAACACCGGCTTTGACCTGCAGCTCGCTCTCCGATACGCGCTTTGCGCCGCAGCAAACCGCCTGCGCGGCAATCACATGAGAAACATGCTGTGCAGTCTGCAAAGTCTCACTGCCTTCGGAGGTAAACGGCTGCGCGGATGGCATATTCTGCAATACAGGATGCTCTGCCTGCGCAGCAAGCTCCTTGCCGGGCAGATACATATCCTCGATGCAGCGCAGCCTGCGCTCCTGCCGCAGCAGCACCATAGCCTGTGCGCTGATGGTGCAGGACAACATGCCATCGGATTCCAATCGGCAGTCTGCCTCAGATACGGTCATCCGGACTGCAGTCAGGGCGTCTTCTTCTGCTTCCGATAGCTCGAGAATCTGCGTGAACGGCGTGCTGCTGTTCAGTACGCGCACTGCATCATCCTCCTGCATGGCAAGACAGTGCAGCACAGCTTCACCTTTCACGATGATTCTGCCATGCATTGCGCGGCACTCGGAAACCTGCATCGTGCAGTCGCTATGCAGAAGGGACAGCTCCGCTGCATCCGCAAGCTGTATGTCGTCCAGTATTGTCACCGGATAACTGCGTACCTGCTCCAGCAGCGTTATGTTCTGCAAATGGCTCAGGCATTCTATGCCGTCCAGTTCGACCGATTCCGTCACGTCGCATTCAGCTTTGCAGTAGCCTTCGGTTAAAAAGCAAAGCTGAACGCTGACGCTCACCTTGCGGCTGTTCATAGCTTCGGCATCTACTGCAGCAATGCGGCACACGGTGCTGCAGATAGATTCTGCCGTTAAACCCTCACATTCCTCAATATGCGCAAACGTGACCGGCACGGAGAGCCGACGCAGCTTACCACCGTTTTCCGGTTCGTACAGTATGGTCGTCTGCACGGTGCCGGATACCAGCAGGCGGTCATTCTGTGGAGTCTGGTCCTTGATGGCCGCCGTACCATACGCGCACACAATTCGTCCGATATCCGGAAACGTGTCCGGCACAATCGAATCCGCACTCTCTGTCGCCGCAGAGATATGCGCTAATTTCTTTTCGTAGTAGCAGATGCTTGTTTGATTCAGTTCCATTGATGCTGCCTCCTTTGGTTTCACCGCTGCTCCTGCATTACCATATGAAGCACTTGTGTAAAATATGAGCAGATTGGTTTCGCTTTGCTGTCACATTTTCCATCCGCGCTGCTTATACTGGTAACAGGAGCGTGATGCGCTATGTTCTGCCGTGGTCAGGCGATCGGTCTTGCCGTATTTATGTTTGGAACAGGCTTGCTGCTAGGCAGTCTGCTCCCATCCTGTCTGCCGGTGTGGCTGATTGCACTGGCAGTGATCGCGGCAGGGCTGTTCCTGCTGCAGTGCTGAAGGAGGGTAAGGCATATGAAGGTTGTTGTATGGAAAAGTCCCAAGTGCTTACGCGGGATCCTGTGCTGCCTGTTTCATGTAAACAGGGCATAAGAAAAAGCGCATTCGCAGATAAATCTCTGTGAATGCGCTTTTGGCTGTTTATAAAATCGTTACTTCTTTTCAGTCGTGCTACCGAAGCCGCCGGTGCGTTCACCGTCAGCCTCATCGTCCACGGTGATACCGAACGGCAGGAAAATACCTTGTGCAAAGCCGTCGCCTGCGGCAACCGAAAGGGTTTTGCCCTTATGATCGTCGCTGGTCATCTTAATGAGAATGTGTCCTTCATTTTTAGCCTCAAAGTAGTCGCTGTCGATAATGCCGACCGTATTGTCGAGCTGCAGACGGTGACGGAAGCCCAGACCGGAACGCGGGTACAGGCTCAGCACCCAGCCGTCCTCGATCATAACGCGGATACCGGTCGGAATAAGGATGGTCTCATGCGGAACAAGCGTAAAGCTTTCCGGCGCAAAAAAATCATAGCCGGCAGAGCCTTTGGTCGCGCGGCGCGGCAGCCGGATGTTCTGATAGACCTTCTTGGCCTCATCCGCGCTGCGGCGGGTAGCCGCGCACCAGTCACGGACAAACTGTTCCTCGGATACCTTGAAAAACTGTGCGATCTGTTGCATAATTCAGAACTCCTTTTTACTTATCGTCATGCAGGACGATATTGTTAGCCGCAAGCGTGCGCGGAACATCGATCACGCGCTGGTTGGCACTGCCGCGCCAGTGAAGCTGCGGATCGGCCTGCGCCTGTACAAAACGACCGTCGATCAGCACGTCAATCTGATCGAGAAACGGCAGCCACTTGATTTCCTCCCAGCGATAGCCGGTGTACAGCCAGATGGTCTTGTCCGGAAACTTCTGCCGAATCTCGCGGCACAGCTCGCTGACCTCCTCACGGTTGCCGGGGAAAAGCGGATCGCCGCCGGAAAACGTGATGCCGGAGATATAGTCCTTGCCGAGCTCGGTGAACAGCTCATTCTTTGCTGCCTGATCAAACAGCAGACCGCCTTCCGCATCCCATGTGATGGGGTTGTGACAGCCGGGACAGGCGTGTCCGCAGCCGGCCACCCACAGCACAACACGCAGGCCGTCGCCGTTGAGCATATCGTCCTTGGTTATATTGTGATACTGCATTCGTGTTACATACTCTTTCTTTCAGCAATTTCGGCCATCTTGGCATCGTTCAGGCGCGTATCGCCCTTAACGCGAGAGTAGGAAAGATAGCCGTTCATTCTCTCGATTTTGGTAAGGTTGCGGCTGCCGCACTTCGGGCAGACATCCATAGACAGTTCCTCATGACCGCAGTCATCGCAGTACGCGAGTGAAAGATTGACACCCTCATAGAAGCCCTTTGCCATGGCGCGGCGCACCAGAGAGCGAATCGCCTCATGGTTGTAGTCAATCGGATACTTGACGTACTGAATCTTACCGCCGTTGCACAGATTCCAGAAACGACCCTCAAGATCCTGCTTCTGAATCGGTGTCAGGTCCTCGGTAACATGGCAGTGGAAGCTGTTGGAGACATACGGACGATCGGAAACGCCCTCGATGATGCCGTATTTCTTGCGGAACTGCTCGACCTGCAAACCGCACAGACTCTCTGCCGGTGTACCGTAGATAGCATACAGATTGCCGTCCTCGTTCTTGAACTGCTCGACCTTATCGTTGATATACTGCAGTGTTTCGAGGGCAAACTGACCGTCCTCGGCAAGCGATTTACCGTTGTACAGTTCCTGCAGCTCGTTGAGTGCAGTAATGCCGAACGACGCAGTAGCGGTTTTCATAATCGGCTTGATCTTGTCCGACGGCTTGAGATGTCCGCCGTAGAAGCCGCCCTCGCAGTACGCCAACGGATTGGTGGATGCACGCATCTCCCCCAGGTATGCATAGGTGCGGATGTGCAGCTTGCGGATAAGCTCCAGATAGTAGTCCAGCACCTCGCAGAACGGACGGCTCTCCTGCTGTGCCTTAGCGTAGATCATCGGCAGGTGCAGCGATACCGCGCCAATGTTCCAGCGGCCGACAAATACCGGCTTGTCGCTCTCATCAGCGGGCTTCATGCCTCCGCGCTCGTACCACGGAGACAGGAACGCGCGGCAGCCCATCGGACTGATGATCGCGCCGTACTTTTTATACATGCTCGGCACATAGCCTTCACCGGTCAGCGACAGCCAGTCCGGATACATCGCACGGGACGAGCACAGGATACCGGCTTCAAATACATCCTCAAGCAGTTTGCCGGGACCGTGCAAGTTCTCATCGTACAGGAATACGATCTTCGGGAACAGGACCGGCTTTTTCTGGCCTTTTTTGCCCTGTCCCTTGCGGCGTACATTCAGCATGGTAATGGAGGCCAGCTTGGCAAAACGACCGGTGCCGGTTCCCATTGTCATGGTGATGAACGGATAGTCGCCGCGGCTGGATGCTACCGTGTTGAACTTGTACTCCCAGCCCTGGAAGCCCTGCTCAAAGTCGTTGAGAATGTCCGCCATAACTTCCTTCTCGACCGTATCAGCATCCAGTCCCAGACGAGTATACTTCTCGGTCAGCATTTTGTAGCTGCGCTCGGCATAGGGCTCGAGCAGCAGATCGACCGACGGCACGGTAAAGCCGCCGTACTGCTGGCTTGCAGCGGAAAGCACGATATCACCGATCACGTCAAATGCAACATTAAGTGTTTTCGGCTCGTTGTACCACAGATTGCCCATCTCAAAGCCGTCCTTGAGGACACTCGCTACATCAAACAGGCAGCAGTTCATGGTATCGCGGCGTGCCGACATATCGTGGACGTAAATGTAGCCGTCCCGACAGGCCTGCAGTTCCTCGGTGTTCATAAAGAACTTCTGGTACAGCTCCTTGTTGAGCTGATTGAAGATCAGGCTGCGCTTAGTGGAGACCAGCGCGGAATCCGTGTTGGAATTTTCCTTATCGCCGATATACATGATAGACTGGCTTTTCTGGTATACGCTGTCCAGCATGCCGACAAAATCCTGCTTATAGTTGCGGTAGTCGCGGTAGCTTTTGGCAACCTCCGGCTGCACCGACTCAAGTGCAGACTCAACGATGTTGTGCATTTGCCAGATCTGAATCTCGGTCATGTGATGGTCACGGATATAACCCTCGACATGATTGCAGATCGACTTCAACTCATCCTCTGTAAAGTTGTAGAGGACACGGTTTGCCGACTTATTGACGGCGATAACAACCTTCTGGATGTTAAACGGTTCTTTGGTGTGATCCTTTTTGACAACTCGAACCATGTGTTGTTCTTCCTCTCTAAATTTCATACGTTCATCATTATATCATATTGTCCGATAAAAAGCGAACAAAAAAGCACTGCTGTTTACAGGCAAAGCGTAAAAGTGCATACCCATATATCATGTGCCGCTATTGCATTGTACCATACAAGATATAGATTTGGAAGGATAAAATTCGACAAAAATATCATACATATTTTTGCGAAAATAATTCTTTGCACAAAATCGTCGGTTTTGCTTGCGGGTCTGCCGACTATCCTCTATAATAGATGTAGCGATCCTGACAGTAAGCCTCTGCGTCCGCAGATTCTGCATGAAAGGAGCCGTCCATATCGTATTGCAGCGTTTCTTGCACGGAAGCGCCGTTTATATCTGTATCGGACTGCGTCTTTCAGAGGACGCAGTTATTTTTTATTCCGAGGTGTTTTTATGCAAACAAGAGTTGCCGTCATGGGAATCGTGGTAGAGAACACGGATTCTGTGGAACGGCTCAATACCCTGCTGCATGAGTACGGCAGCTATATCATCGGGCGCATGGGTATTCCCTATCGAGCGCGCAATATCAACATTGTGTCCATCGCCATTGATGCGCCGCAGGATGTGATTTCAGCTTTGTCCGGCAAAATCGGCAATCTGGACGGCATCAGCGTCAAGACCGCGTACTCCAATGTGCAGAGCGATGAATAAGGAGAAGCAGCTCATTGACCGGCTGGAAGCGCAGCACAGCCTGTCAATAGAGGAATACGAATATCTAATCGAAAACCAGAGCGATGAACTGGCAGCCTATGCCGCAGAGAAAGCGGTTGCCTTACGAAAACAGGTATACGGTACGGATGTGTACATTCGCGGACTGATCGAAATCGGCAATATCTGCCGCAACGACTGCTATTACTGCGGTATCCGGCGTTCCAATCCTGCGTGTGACCGCTATCGACTGACCGAGGCGCAGATACTGGACTGTGCCCGGGAAGGCTATGCGCTCGGCTTCCGCACTTTTGTCATGCAGGGCGGCGAGGACAGCGCATTCTCGGCCGATGTGGTTTGCCATCTGGTACGACAGATCAAGGCAGAGTTCTCAGACTGTGCAGTAACGCTGTCGCTCGGAGAGTTCCCTCGTGAAGCCTATCAGGCGATGTTCGATGCTGGCGCGGACCGTTATCTGCTCCGTCACGAAACCGCCGATCAGGCGCATTATGAAAAGCTGCATCCGGCGCAGATGTCGTTTGACAACCGTATGCGCTGCCTTCGTGATTTGAAAGACATCGGCTACCAGACCGGCTGCGGCTTTATGGTCGGCTCGCCGTATCAGACGGCACGAACACTCGCTGAGGACTTAAAGTTCATCGAAGAATTTCGGCCGGAGATGTGCGGCATCGGCCCGTTTATTCCGCAGAAGGACACACCGTTCCGCGATTTTCCGGCCGGAACGTGTGAGCAGACAGTGTATCTGCTGTCACTGCTGCGGCTGATTCAACCGAATTTGCTGCTGCCCGCCACAACGGCGCTCGGCACCATCCGGCCGGACGGCCGCGAGCGCGGACTGCAGGCTGGTGCAAACGTAGTGATGCCCAATCTGTCTCCGCTTGGGGTGCGAAAAAAATATGCACTGTACGACGGCAAACTTTGTACCGGCGAGGAGGCTGCACAGTGCATCGGCTGCCTGTCGCGCCGTGTGGCGTCGGTCGGCTGCCGGATTGTTACCGCACGCGGAGATATTATCCGATAAGTGATACATTTTAAGGGACTCTGACGGAAAGAGTAATCCTCTGACCGCAAGATAAGAAAGGAAAACGAAAAATGGCTCAGTACAACCCGAAATCACTCCATGCAGAGGAGTTTATCAACCATGAGGAAATCCTTGAAACGCTGAAATATGCCGAGGAGAACAAACACAACATCGAGCTGATCGACAGTATTCTGGAAAAGGCCCGTCCGCAGAAAACGGCCACCGGCGTACACTGTGCCGGTCTGACGCATCGCGAAGCCTCTGTGCTGCTGGCCTGCGATATCCCCGAGAAGATTGAGGAGATGTATCAGCTGGCCGAGGAGATCAAGCTGGCGTTCTACGGCAACCGTATTGTTATGTTTGCACCGCTGTATCTGTCGAATTACTGCGTAAACGGCTGTGTTTACTGTCCGTATCACGCAAAAAACCGCCATATCACTCGCAAAAAGCTGACGCAGGAAGAGGTTGCCCGCGAGGTTATCGCGCTGCAGGATATGGGTCACAAGCGCCTTGCCATCGAGGCCGGTGAGGACCCGGTCAACAACCCGATTGAGTACATTCTCGAGTGCATCAACACCATTTACTCCATCAAACATAAAAACGGTGCGATTCGACGTGTCAACGTCAACATTGCGGCGACAACGGTCGAGAACTACCGCAAGCTGAAGGACGCCGGCATCGGCACTTACATTCTGTTTCAGGAGACCTACCACAAGCAGAGCTACCTTAAGCTGCATCCGGCAGGTCCGAAGCACGATTACGACTACCACACCGAAGCAATGGATCGCGCGATGGACGGCGGTATCGACGACGTTGGTCTGGGTGTTCTGTTCGGTCTGGAGATGTACAAGTACGAGTTCGCCGGTCTGCTCATGCACGCCGAGCATCTGGAGGCTGTACACGGCGTTGGTCCGCATACTATCAGCGTGCCGCGTATCAAGCGCGCGGACGATATTGACCCGGATGTATTCGACAACGGCCTGAGTGACGGGCTGTTTGCAAAGGTTATCGCGTGCATCCGCATTGCCGTGCCGTACACCGGCATGATCATCTCCACCCGCGAGAGCCAGCAGGTGCGTGAGCGGGCGCTTGGTCTGGGTATTTCGCAGATCAGCGGTGCTTCCCGTACTTCGGTCGGCGGCTATGAGGAAGAGGAGCGTCCGCACGACTCTGAGCAGTTTGATGTATCCGATCAGCGCTCGCTCGATGAGGTTGTTCACTGGCTCATGCAGCTTGGGTTTATTCCGTCGTTCTGCACCGCCTGCTACCGCGAGGGGCGCACCGGCGACCGTTTCATGAGCCTGTGCAAGAACGGTCAGATTCTCAACTGCTGCCACCCGAACGCATTGATGACACTCGCGGAGTATCTGGTCGATTACGCAAGCGAGGACACCAAGCGCGTTGGCATGGAGCTGATTCAGGAGGAACTTAAAAAAATTCCGCGCGATAAGGTACGCGAAATTGCAGCCGAGCATATCAAGGATATCTGCAGCTCCAACCGCCGTGATTTCCGCTTCTAAGGAGGGTTTCCTATGGGACTGAACGCACAGCCCTCCGGCGAGCGCGTACACATCGGCTTTTTCGGTCTGCGCAATGCGGGTAAATCCAGCGTGGTAAACCGCGTGACCGGACAAACACTGTCCATTGTTTCCGATGTCAAGGGCACAACCACAGATCCGGTGCAGAAGGCGATGGAACTGCTCCCTATCGGTCCGGTGGTTATCATCGACACGCCGGGCATTGATGATGAGGGCACGCTCGGTGAGGAACGTGTCCGCCGGGCGCTCCGCGTGCTGGAAAAGACGGATATTGCGGTTCTTGTCACGGACAGCACGCGTGATTTGCAGCCTGCAGAGCAGGAACTGCTCGAATTGTTCCGCAAGCGGGAGATTCCGTTTGTCATCGCGCACAACAAGGCGGATTTGACTTTGGTTCCTGCCGCCATGCCGGAAAACGAGATTTACGTCAGCGCAGCAGCCGACAGCAATATCCGTGAACTCAAGGAACTGATCGCACGAGCCGTCAAGCCGACCGAGCCGAAAAAACGTCTGGTAGCTGACCTGCTTGCGCCGAATGACACAGTCGTACTGGTCGTGCCGATCGACTCAGCCGCACCGAAAGGCCGGCTGATCCTGCCGCAGCAGCAGACCATCCGCGATATTCTGGAAGCAGGTGCGATTTCACTTGTCACCCGCGAAACCGAGTTGACCCGCACGCTGGAATCCCTGCGGGAGCCGCCGCAGCTGGTTATCACGGACTCGCAGGCGTTCGGCATCGTGGACAAGCTGGTGCCGAAAAATGTTCTTCTGACCTCGTTTTCCATCCTGTTTGCCCGATACAAAGGCAATCTGCGGCAGGCGATTCTCGGTGCTGCACAGCTGAATTTCTTGCAGGATGGCGATACTGTGCTCATCTCCGAAGGCTGCACGCATCACCGCCAGTGCGGCGATATCGGCACGGAAAAACTGCCGAACTGGATTCGCAGGTTTACCGGCAAGGATGTGCAGTTCTCATTTACCGCGGGCAATGAGTTTCCCGAGGACGTGAGCAAGTACGCGCTTGTCGTGCACTGCGGCGGCTGTATGCTGAACGTGCGGGAAATGCAGTATCGTCTGCGGCACAGCGCCGAGCGGAATGTGCCGATGACCAACTATGGCATTGCCATCGCTCATATGCACGGCATTCTCGATCGTGCACTTGCTCCGTTCCCTGATCTACATCAGGCATGGAGCAGCACCGCAAACAGATAAAACACGGGGCGCCCTGCAAAACAGCGCGCAAGAAAAGACGAGTAAGTTTCCCTGAAAGGGGTTTGCTTACTCGCCTTTTTTGTTTAGATTAAGGTGTGAAATAAAAACGATGTAGCGCAAATGAGCGCAGGGGCAAGAAGCCTTCTTCGGCTTTTCGTCCCTGTGTTCTTTGCGCTTTTTCCTGATTACATTTTGAAAGATTGAAATGCTTGATCTGCACCGAGAATGTGCCGCAGTTCACGCATGCCGGTTCTCCCAATTCGCAATGCGGTGCTGCAGCGGACCGGAACCGTGACCAAGAGCCAGCTTGAAGTCAATGCAGGCGGTCAGATACCGCTTGGCCCGCTTGACGCTGCCGATGAGCGACATGCCCTGTGCCAGTCCGCATGCGATTGCACTGGATAGCGTGCAGCCGGTACCGTGTGTGTTCGGGTTGTCAATACGCGGCGCGGGAAGCCAGTGCATTTCTGTGCCGTCAAACAGCAGATCATCTGCGCAGTCTGCCAGATGACCACCCTTGACCAGAACGGCGCCGCCGGTCTTGCCGACGATTTCGCATGCCGCCTGCTCCATATCTTCACGATTGGTGATGTTATGGCTGCAGACAGCGGCTGCCTCATGCAGATTAGGCGTTACCAGAGTGCACAGCGGGAACAGCTCCTCCTGCAGAACCTTTGCCGCATCGTGATGCAGCAGCGCGGTACCGCTTGAGGACATCATTACCGGGTCGAGTACGATATTCTTGGCGTGGTACGCCTTCAAGCGCTCCGCTACTGTGTGAATAATCTCTGCGTCATACAGCATGCCGACCTTGACGGCATCCGGGAAAATATCGTCAAACACACAGTCAATCTGTTTGCCAACCAGTTCAGCGGAAACCGGCTGCATACCGAATACACCAGTGGTATTTTGTGCACACACGACAGTGATAACGGCCATGCCATACACGCCGAAGGCTTCAAAGGTTTTCAGGTCGGTCTGAATACCTGCGCCGCCTGTCGGGTCGGTGCCTGCAATGCTGAGAACGGTTTTCATGTTAATTTTCCTCCAATCCTGTGCCGTCAAAGGCGGGAATAAAACTCTCGCTGATGGATTCGTCCTGCTGAAAAAAACCGCCGAGTCCAAGCTCACCGAACAGCGTACAGGCATTTGCGTACTCCTCTGCGGTGATGGTGCGGTCAAGCTCGGGATAATCCTGCATATCAAACGGCGTGTACTGCCGCATAAGGCTGACAAGCACGCTGTCGCCCCATCGAGAGGCAATATCCCGAAGCACCTGCGCGGTGTCGCCGGCCAGTCCGGGCAGCATCAAATGCCGGATGACGGTGCCGCGCTTCAGCAGACCATTTTGATCAAACTGCGGTGCACCTGTCTGGCGTACCATTTCATCAATAGCCGGAACGGCGAACTCACGGTAATCCTCCGCATGCGAGTACAGACCTGCATAGTAGCTGCTGTAATACTTGTAATCCGGCAGATAGATGTCAATGTGACCATCGAGCAGCTGCAGCGTTTCCACCTGCTCATATCCGCTGGAATTGTATACAACAGGAAGCGAAAGCCCCTGTTTCCGGGCAATTTGCAGCGCTTCGATAATTTGCGGCACATAATGGGCGCCGGTAACAAGGTTGATATTATGCGCACCTTTTTTCTCCAGAGAGAGAAAGGTTTTCGCCAGTGCATCTGCCGTAATGTTCTGTCCCTCGGCCTCTCTGCGGCTGATCTTGCGGTTTTGGCAGAACACACAGCCGAGCGAGCAATGAGAGAAAAACACCGTGCCCGAGCCATTTGTACCCGAAATCGGCGGCTCCTCCCACATATGAAGCGATGCGCGTGCAGCTTCGATTTCGATGCCTGCACCGCAGGCTCCGCGGCTCTTTGTGCGGTCTGCGCCGCAGGCGCGCGGACACAGCTGACAGTTCTTAAGCATATCGGTCAAAATAATCCCTCCGATACGTTATATTATATCGTATTTTTGTCTGGAAATAAAGTGGGGAAATGTGATATAATAAACACTACGGCTTTGGAACGTATAGAATTTTCGCGCGAATCAAAATCGTGTCTTTTTTATTAAACAGAAATACGAGTAGAAACATAGGAGATGCAACATGAAGGTTTCCCAACTTTTGAATCAGGATAAAGTAACCCTTTCTTTTGAGGTATTCCCGCCCAAGACCAGCAGCAGCTATGAGTCTGTCGCACACGCAACACAGGAGATTGCGGCGCTGCGTCCGGACTTTATGAGCGTTACATACGGTGCAGGCGGCGGCACAAGCGAACACACTGTTAACATCGCAGCAGATCTCAAGAAAAAGTATGATGTTACCGTTCTGACCCATCTGACCTGTGTTTCCTCTACCCGTGAGCACGTTGCAGCGATGGTAAAAAAGTATAAGGATGCCGGTATCGAGAACATTCTTGCACTGCGTGGTGATATTCCGGAGGGCGGTGCTCCGCATTCTGACTACCACTATGCCGCTGAGCTGGTACGCGATATCAAGTCGCAGGGCGATTTCTGCGTCGGCGGCGCCTGCTACCCGGAGGGTCACGTTGAGGCAGCCAATAAAACCGAGGATATTCTGCACCTCAAGGAGAAAGTAGACGCAGGCTGTGAGTTTCTGACTACGCAGATGTTCTTTGATAACAACATCATGTACAACTTCCTGTACCGCATTCGAGAAAAGGGTATTACGGTTCCGGTTGTTGCGGGCATTATGCCGGTGACGAATGTCAAGCAGATCAAGCGTATCACTTCCATGTCCGGCACCTACCTGCCCGAACGCTTCAAGGCCATCGTTGACCGTTTCGGCGACAATCCGGCGGCTATGAAGCAGGCAGGCGTTATCTACGCGACCGAGCAGATCATCGACCTGATTGCAAACGGCGTCAACCATATCCATGTTTACTCGATGAACAAGCCGGAAATTGCCGCAGGCATTCAGTCCAGCCTGTCGGAGATTCTCAAGTGATTGAACTGGATAGATCGGAAGCCATTCGCTACATGGGCTATCACGGCACGCAGCCGGATGAGGCAGTACAGGCCAGCCTGACACGATGCGGTGAAGCACTGCAGCAGGCGGCAGAACCCAGGTCGATCTACCGCGTGTTTCCGCTGCAGCATATTGATGCGCAAACGTTCGAGATCGCAGATGTACAAATTTACAGCAAAAATCTGGCACGTAATCTGCAGGGTTGCAGCGAGGTCTGTCTGATGGCAGCAACGCTCGGCATCGGACCGGATCGCCTGATTGCCCGCGCGTCTGCAGTCCGGATGAGCGACGCGGTGATCTATCAGGCGGCGGCAGCGGCCATGGTCGAGACCTATTGCGATGAGGTCAACGAATGCATCCGGCAGGAAGCCGCTCAGCGCGGCATGTACTGCCGCCCGCGGTTCAGTCCCGGCTACGGCGATTTTCCGATCGCACACCAGCGGGATTTCAGCCGCCTGCTGGATACGCCGCGCAAGATTGGCTTGACCGTGACCGAAAGCTGTCTTCTGGCACCTATCAAGTCGGTAACGGCGGTAATCGGTCTGTCTGAAACACCGCAGCCGTGTCACCGCAAGGGCTGTGAGGAATGCGGCAAGACGGATTGCGCTTACAGGAGATGAAAAGAATGAAACTGACCGAACGACTGGGAAAAGAATGGATATTTTTCGATGGCGGCATGGGCACCATCCTGCAGGAGCACGGCTTAAAAGCCGGTGAACTGCCGGAAACGTGGAACCTGTCCCATCCGGATGAGATTATTGCGCTGAACCGCAGCTACTTTGAAGCCGGCTGTGATGTGGTGAACACCAACACTTTCGGTGCAAATGCCCTCAAATATCCGGATAACCTGCAGGAAATCGTACAAGCTGCAGTTTCGCATGCAAAAACCGCGCGTCAGCAGGCAGGCCGAGAGGATGCCTATATTGCGCTCGATATTGGCCCAACCGGCAAGCTGCTGCAGCCGATGGGCGATCTACCGTTTGAGCGTGCGGTTGAGCTGTTCGGCGAAACCATCCGTATCGGCGCGAAAGCCGGTGCGGACCTCGTGCTCATTGAGACCATGAGCGACAGCTACGAGGCTAAGGCGGCCGTGTTGGCTGCCAAGGAAAACTGCGATCTGCCGGTGCTCGTAACGCTGATTTTCGACGAAAAAGGCAAGCTGCTGACCGGCGGCACGGTGGATTCCACGGTTGCCATGCTCGAGGGTTTGCGCGTAGACGCGCTCGGCGTTAACTGCGGTCTGGGACCGAAGCAGATGCATCCGATCATCGAACGACTGACGCAGATAAGTTCACTGCCAATCATCGTCAACCCGAATGCCGGTCTGCCGCGCAGCGAAAATGGCAAGACGGTATTCGATATCGCGCCTGCCGAGTTCTCCGACCTGATGGAAGAAATTGCAGGCATGGGCGTGCAGGCGCTTGGCGGCTGCTGCGGCACTACACCGGAGCATCTGCGGCTGACCATCGAAAAGTGCCGCAAAGTACCGTTCCGACCGCCGGTAGCCAAGCGCCGCACGGTGGTCTCCTCGTTCTCGCAAGCCGTGGAGATCGGGCCGAAGCCGGTTATCATCGGCGAGCGTATCAACCCGACCGGCAAGAGCAAATTCAAGGCAGCTCTGCGCGAGAATAACATCGAGTACATCCTTGGTGAAGGCATGGCGCAGGAGGACAGCGGCGCGCATATTCTTGATGTCAACGTCGGTCTGCCTGAAATCGACGAACCCGTGATGATGGAGCGCGTTGTTACGCGCCTGCAGAGTGTTATTGCGCTGCCGCTGCAGATTGACACCTCGGATACCACCGCAATGGAGCGCGGCATGCGCCTGTACAACGGCAAGCCGATGATCAACTCGGTCAGCGGCAAGATGGAGAGCATGGAAGCTGTGTTCCCACTTGTACGTAAGTACGGCGGTGTTGTTGTTGGTCTGGCACTGGATGAAAACGGCATTCCGTCCACAGCAGAGGGCCGCATCCGGATTGCAAAGAAGATTTACGATACAGCGGAGAAATACGGTATTCCGCATGAGGATATCGTGATTGACGGTTTGGCGATGACCATTTCGTCGGATAGCGGTTCGGCTCTCGTAACGCTCGAAACGCTGCGCCGCATTCGCGATGAGCTGCACGGTCACTCTATTCTCGGCGTATCGAACATTTCGTTCGGTCTGCCGCAGCGTGAGATTGTCAACTCGAACTTCTTCACGATGGCGATGCAGAGCGGTCTGTCTTGTGCGATCATCAACCCGAATAACGAGGCGATGATGAGGTCGTACCGTTCCTATCTGGCGCTGGCCAACCTGGATGAGCAATGCGCAGGCTACATTGCGGCCTACGGCAACCAGCCGGCAGCGGCGGCTCCTGCAGCAGCAGGCGGCACGGCGATGCCGCTTGCGGAGAGCATTGAACGCGGCTTGCGTGAGCGCGCGATCGACGCGGCAAAGGAAATGCTGCAGACGGTTCCACCGCTCGAAGTTGTCAACAACGAGCTGATTCCGGCGCTTGACCGCGTCGGCAAGGGTTTCGAGAAGGGCACCGTATTCCTGCCGCAGCTGCTCATGAGCGCAGAAGCGGCCAAAGCGGCTTTTGAGGTCGTAAAGGACGCGATGAAGGGTGAGAGCCAGCAGATCAAGGGCAAAATTATTCTTGCGACCGTCAAGGGAGATATTCACGATATCGGCAAGAATATTGTCAAGGTTTTGCTGGAGAACTACGCCTATCAGGTGCTCGATCTCGGCAAGGACGTTCCGCCCGAGGTGATCGTTGATACCGCTATCAAGGAAGATGTTCCGGTGGTCGGCCTGAGTGCGCTGATGACGACGACGGTTGTCAGCATGGAAGAGACCATTAAACAGCTGCGTGAGAAAAAGCCGGGCACCAAGGTCGTTGTCGGCGGTGCCGTGCTCACACAGGAATACGCAGATTCCATCGGCGCGGACTGCTACGCGAAGGACGCTATGGCAACCGTGCATTATGCAGATTCCGTATTCGGCGTATAAGATAAGAAAAAGAGACTGTATCACCGATACAGTCTCTTTTTTATGAAATTAAGCGGCGTCTTCGAGTTCTTCAAGCGCCTCCTGCTTGGTGTCGGCAGAGAAAAGAAACGCGCCGGTTCCGTCATATACTTCAATGTGTCCGTTTACATATTCGAGAGTGCAGTTCATCTTGCGCATCCCCTTTCCTTTTGTTGTACATAGTATAACAAAAGGAAAGTACGTTAAACGGTACTTAGTCTATGAATTTGTGAATCTGCTTTTCAAACGCTTCACAGACCTCCGGTGGGTTTACAATGCGTACATCGCCTTCCAGACTGAACACCCAGGAAAAAAACTGCGGACTGACGACAACATCCACATCCAGATAAAAATGTTCGTTATCCGCCGGAAACAGACGCAGACTGCTGCCAAAGCGGTCGAGCATGACACCGATAAAGCGGTTCAGGCATTTCAGCTTCACGGTTTTCTCCTCGCCGGAGAACATGCCGAACACCTTACGGGAGTAGGCTGCCGCGTCAAACCGATCGTCGAACAGCTGTTTACCCTCACGAGGCAGGTCGGTCTGCACAAGTGAATCCATCTTATCTACGCGGTAGTGGCGGATTTCACCGGCATCGTGATCGAAGGCAATCAGATAGTAATTTTCATTGTCCCACGTCAGTGCCCACGGACTGACGCGGTAGCGCGCACCATCTCGGCGGTACTGCTTTTGAATGCGCGGACTGGCAGAGAAATTCAGCACCCAGTTGAAATAGCGAAACGTAATCTGGACATTGTTGGATATGGCCGCATGCAGCGCATCAATATTGTAGTAAATCTGCTCATTAAGCGTTTTCACACGTTCGGAAACATACACCTGACGCTGGAGCGTATGTGCTTCATGGTCACTGGTGAGGTGCTCGATTTTGCCGATGAGCTCGTTGGATTTTTTCTCGGTGATAAAGCGGGAGCACTGAATTGCATCCACGAGCAGCTTGAGCTCGGGCAGTTCAAACTCGCGCGACGCGACGTAATAGCCGCCGCCGGTACCTCTCTGACAAATTACATCCAGACCAAAATTCTGGAGTGCTTCGATGTCCGAATAAATGCTTTTGCGCTCAGCGGTAATGCCGCAGCGCTCGAGCGCCGCACGCAGTTCATCTGTGGTGAGTTTATGGTTCTCATCCGTTCGCTGCAGCAGGATTTGGTATAAATACAGCAGCTTCAGCTTTTGATTCGGATTTTTAGACATGGTTAGCCTCCCATTCAGAAAGCGCGTTTTGATACGCCGAAAGCGTGGTTCCATCAAAGCAGATCATGCTTACCTGCTCAATTTCTGCATGAGTTGAGAGATATTCCTCAATCGTACGAATAGCGATTTCAGCGGCACGGTTCAGCGGAAAGCGATATACACCGGTGCTGATGGACGGAAACGCCACGGTTTTGCAATTTAATTCAGATGCAATGCGCAGGCAGTTTTGATAGCAGCCTGCCAGCAGTACCGCCTCACCCGCATGTCCACCGCGCCAGATTGGTCCCGGTGTATGAATGACATACCGACATGGCAGACGATATGCTCGTGTTGCTTTGGCTTCGCCAGTCCGACAACCGTCGAGCGTGCGGCATTCCGCCAGCAGCTCCGGTCCTGCCGCTCGATGAATGGCACCGTCCACACCGCCGCCGCCCAGCAGGGACGTGTTGGCAGCGTTTACAATCGCATCTGTCGTGCATTGGGTAATATCTCCGCGCTGAATAAAAATTCGGCTCATCAGCCATGCCCCTTCCGTGAAGTTGTTGGCTTTATTATACGTTGTTTTTCCGAAAATTGCAAGTTTGACGCCAATTGAAGAATGCGTTATAATAAATACAGTATCACAGCAGGCGAGGAGAGCGCAGCAATGGACAAGCCGATGAACGAATACGCCGCAGACGCACCGCGCGTTTTGCGGGATTTTTTAACCTATATTTCCACAATACGCGGCAAATCCGCAAAAACCGCACACGAGTATTATCTTGATCTGCGGCTGTTTTTTCGCGTACTCAAGCACAACAAAGGCGCAGTCGATAAAAATCTTCCGCTTGATGAGATCGACATCAGCGACATTGATCTGGATTTTATCCGTGATATCACGCTGTCGGACACCTATGATTATCTGGAATACATGGCGCAGAGCCGCCCAACTCAGCAGAACAGCAACCACACCAATTACGGATTGAGTGTCAACTCGCGTGCACGCAAGGTCTCTGCGATACGCGCATTTTTCCGGTATTTGACCGATAAACAGCATGTTTTAGAGGTCAATCCGGTCAGCGGACTGGAAGCGCCGACTGTCCGTAAATCTCTGCCGACTTATCTTACAACGGACGACAGCGTGCGGCTTCTGGAATCTGTCACCGGCCCGTATGCCGAGCGAGATTACTGCATCCTGACGTTTTTCCTTAACTGTGGCATGCGTGTTTCCGAGCTGGTCGGTCTGAATCTGACCGACTTCAAGGACGATACCGTGCGCGTGCTCGGTAAGGGCGGCAAGCAGAGGACGGTATTTCTCAACGATGCGTGTCTCGCCGCGCTCGAGCAGTATCTGCCCAAACG
This sequence comes from Butyricicoccus faecihominis, assembly GCF_014648015.1. Taxonomy (NCBI): domain Bacteria; kingdom Bacillati; phylum Bacillota; class Clostridia; order Eubacteriales; family Butyricicoccaceae; genus Butyricicoccus; species Butyricicoccus faecihominis. The sequence continues at coordinate 30,131 of NZ_BMQH01000006.1, read as the reverse complement.
CCTGGAGCCGAACGAGCAGGACGCGGACGCGCTGTTTGTCAGCAAAAAGCGCAACCGTATTAACGTACAGACGGTCAAGTGGCTGGTAAAGAAATATATCGGTCAGGCTGGTCTCGATCAGAAAAAATACTCTGCGCACAAGCTGCGTCACACAGCAGCAACGCTCATGTATCAGAACGGCGTGGATATCCGCACGCTGCAAAGCATTCTTGGTCACTCGAGTGTGGATACGACCATGATCTACACCCACATCGAGAATGAAAACATGCGCGAAGCTGCGGCAAGAAATCCGCTGGCGGAAATCCGGCCGAACGGTGAGCGTGTGCCTGTAAAACAGCCGAAAAACAGCGATAAGTAACATAAAAGGGCGCGCTGCAAAATAGTGCGTAAGAAAAGACGGGTAAGTTTTCCCGAAAGGGATTGCTTACTCGTCTTTTTGCTTTATGATTAGGTGTGAAACAAGATCAAACCACCCATTTTTGAAAACAAACGCAGGGACGAAATGCCTTATGCGACCTTTCGTCCCTGCGTTCTTTGCGGACCTGTTCTGCAACAGACTCTTTATTTTTTTTATTACAGCTGCATCTCCAGCGCGGCATCACAGTACGGACAGCGGTCACCGACCTTGCCGTGCAGCGGTACATACAGCTCGCTTCGCGTAATGCACTTGTGGTTGGAGCAGCGGATGCCGGGATCTGCACCGATTTCATGATGACCGGCACGCTCGAACGGCAGCTTGGACAGCGTCAGCAGCAGTGCCATACGGCCGAACATGCCGAACCGCGCCTGGCGGAAGTAGACCGCACGCGGATCATCATCCACGTCCTGTGCAATCTCATCAACACGCGGCAGCGGATGAAGCACCAGCATGTCCTTCTTGGCGCGCTTCATCTTCTCAGCAGTCAGCTGATAATTGCCTTCAAGGTTTGTGTACTCCTCTGCCGTGACAAAGCGCTCGCGCTGAATGCGGGTCATGTACAGCACATCCAGCTCGGGAAGAACTTCATCAATGCTGTCTACCTCGCAGAACGGCATATTGTTGTCTTTCAGGAATTTTACCATATAGTCCGGCAGCTTGAGTGCATCAGGTGCAATCAGATAAAACTGTACATTATGATACCGCTGCAGAAAATGCAGCAGAGAATGCACGGTACGGCCGTACTTCAAATCACCGCACAGGCCAATCTTCATATCGTCAGCCGAGCCGCGCATACGCAGAATGGTAATCATATCGGCAAGCGTCTGGGTCGGGTGCAGATGACCGCCGTCGCCGGCATTGATGACAGGCACAGACGAGTACATTGAAGCTACCTTGGCTGCGCCCTCTCGCGGGTTGCGCATGACGATCATATCCGCATAGCTGGATACCATGTTGATAGTATCCTTGAGCGTTTCGCCCTTGGACGCAGAAGTGGCGTTCGGATCGGAAAAACCGACAACACTGCCGCCCAGTCTCATCATTGCGGTGGAAAACGACAGGTTGGTACGGGTAGAAGGTTCATAAAACAGGCTGCCCAGCACCTTGCCGCGGCAGGCATCTACATAGCCCTCCGGTCGGTCGATAATATTGCTGACCAGCTTGTACAGATCGGAAAATTCCTTTTCCGTTAAATCACATAAATCAATAATATGGCGCATGCAAACTCCATTCCTTTCTACGGTACAGTCGCCCTATTTGTTATTTGTCACTGTTAATGATAGCACAAATGAAGGCGAAAGAAAAGAGTTATTTGCACATTGCGTCGATTGGATCGAGAGCGGCCGCACGAACCGCCGGGAGCAGTCCGGCAGCGGCTCCGCTGAGTGTGGAAAGTATCAGCAATCCGGCAAACACACGGCCTTCCGGCAGGAGCAGTGCGGCTCCGAAGTGCAGGAGCGCACCTGCGGCTGCCAGACCGACGATTCCGCCGAACAGGCACAGCAGCACAGCCTGCAGGAGAAATGTCCGGCGAATATCATGCGGCTGTGCGCCGAGCGCCAGCAGAATGCCGATCTCCCCTGTTTTCTCGTGAGCGGCAGCCAGCATGCTTCCCATCACACCGATGAGCGCGACAAACAGTGTTACCGCACCGACGGCGGCAAACAGGCCGATTCCCATTTCGGCAAGCTGCTGTACGGTCTGCACCGCACCCGACATATTCTGTACATGCACGCCGCGCACCTGCTGTCGATCGGTCAGGTACTTTTCGATCTGAGAGCTGACCGAAGCAGTATCTGCCTGCGAAATGCACTGCACGAACACTTGATCCGTGCGTTCGGTTTGCGACGCGATACACGCATACGGCACATAGACCAGATGCGGTGCAACCGCCGACAGCATTCCGCCGAATGCCCCCGTCTGCGCCCGCACAACACCGCATACCGTAAAATACCGGTCGGTGCCGTTTACCTTTAGCCGAATCTGCCGTCCGGTAATATTTGTCCGTCCGTACAGCGTTTGCGCCAGATCATCACCGACCACGGCAACCGGCTCCGCGTTTGCGCTCTGCCATGCGTTCGGCAGCGAGCCTGCCAGCAATTCCAGCTGCATGACCTCACCGAGCCGTTCGTCCGTACCAAGGAACACCGCGTGTTCGGTCGTGTGTCCGACACGCACGGTGCCGCTCTGCGCCTTGATCGGCATCAGCGTGCGAATGCCGTCCACATCCTGCTCTATCTCATCCGCCAGTGCTGCCGAGAGTATCGTTCCCGCGTGTCCGCTTTCCGTGTACACCGATAAACCGCTGACGCCGAGTGTCTGCAAACCGGCGTCCACCTGTTTTCGCCCATACAGACCAATGGAAAGGATAAGCAGCAGTGCGCCGCTTCCAACCGCAACAGAAAGCGCGCAAAGTGCCGTCCGCAGCGGACTTTCCCGCAGATTATGCGCCGCCAGTGATAGAATATCCCGAAGTCTCATGTCTGTACCTCCACCGGATCACCGTCAGTCAATTCATCGGGCGGTGACAGAATGACCGATACACCGGTCGGCAAGCCGTCTATAATTTCAACCGTATCCTCGAGCAGATAGCCGGTCTGTACCGCGCACTGCACGGCATGGCCGTCCTGCACACAGAATACAAACTCTTGTTCTCCACGCTGGCAAATTGCTTCATATGGGACAACCGCAGCATCGTCTCGATGGTCTGTGAATACCTTAACGGTCGCGGAATAGCCGGGGCGCAGATTTTCGGTTGAGCCGTTCAAATCAAGCAGCACCTCAACGGTTGCTTCGGCATCTTCGTTTGTCAGACTAAAGGTTTTCACAGCCGCAGGCGCGATTGCGGTCAATTCGGCGTGAAAGGTGCCGTCCACTGCCGAAAATGTGATGTTAGCGCGCTGCCCGACAGCAAGCTCTCCTACATATAGCTCGGGAGACTGCGCACGCACGCGCAGCTTATCCGGATTCGCAATTTGTATGCATGGCATATCGGCCGATACGCTCTCGCCCGCCTCCGGAACGGTCAGCACAGTACCGTCCATCGGTGCATACAGCGCGTGAGCGTCCTCGGCGGTGACAGTGTTCACCGTGCCGGAAATTGCAAACACGCTCTGTGCAGTCTGCCAGTAATCCGCAGCTGTTTGCGATCTGCCGATATCAGTCAGCGTGCACAGGATATCACCCTTCTGTACGGTGTCGCCTGCCTTAGCATACACTGCGTTTACTACGGCATTTTCCGCCGGACAAACCGCTGTGCTTTCTGCGGACTCTACCGTGCCGAAAATCGTCACACTATTGTAGATATCCTGCGTTTCAGCGGCCGCTGTGCGTACCAAAAACGCCTCCGGCGGACGGTGCTTCCACGACCAGAACAGCATCGCCGTCAGCACGCCTGCCGTCGTAAGCAGCACCGCGCGGATCTTTTTCTCCAAATGCAAAACCTCCTCTGACGCAAACTGAGTTTAGTCTGCGGAGAGGAGGTGAAAATTATGCTTACAATACGGCACGAATCGCGTCACCGACGGTTTTCGCACGCACAATATTCATTTTCTGCAGCAGGTCCTCGTCCACATCCTGCATAGGCATGATACAGGTGTGGAAACCAAGACGATATGCTTCATTGATACGCTGTCCCGGATTGGATACCGCACGCAGCTCGCCGGTCAGACCGACCTCGCCGAAGCTCATGACGCCTTCCGGCAGCGGCTTGTCCCGAAAGCTAGATGCGATTGCCAGCACCATCGGCAAATCCACGGCAGGCTCGTCCAGCCGCATGCCGCCGACGACGTTGACGTACACATCGCTCGATGACAGAAACAGCCCGCAGCGTTTTTCCAGAATGGCGAGCAGCAGCACCATGCGGTTGTAGTCCACGCCGGCAGCGGTGCGGCGCGGCACACCAAACTGCGTTTTTGCAGCAAGTGCCTGCACCTCGGCGAGCAGAGGACGGCTGCCCTCCATCACGCAGGCAATGCAGTTGCCGGACGCACCCTGCGGATGACCGGCCAGCATAGCCGCAGACGGATTCTGCACCTCGAGCAGACCGTGATCGCTCATCTCAAACACGCCGATTTCATTGGTCGAGCCGTAACGGTTTTTCGCCGCACGCAGACAGCGGAACGGACCGGCGGATTCCCCCTCGAAATACAGCACACAGTCCACCATGTGCTCAAGGATTTTGGGGCCTGCCAGCGTACCCTCTTTGTTGACATGACCAACAATAAAAATCGTCACGTTGCGATTCTTCGCGTACTGCATCAGGCTCATCGCGCATTCCTTGATCTGCGTTGTACCGCCGGGAGCGGCAGTTAAATCACGCTTGTAGACCGTCTGGATAGAGTCCACGATCAGAATATCCGGCTCGAGCAGCTCGGTTTCGTTGATGATCTGCTCCATGTCGGTCTCTGCAAGGATGTACAGCTCGGGTGAAGAAATGTGCAGGCGTGCCGCACGAATTTTGATCTGCTTGAGCGATTCCTCGCCCGAAACATAGAGCACGCGTGCGTTTTTGCACATTTCCTGACACATCTGCAGCAGAAGCGTCGATTTGCCGATGCCCGGCTCACCGCCGACCAGCACAAACGAGCCGTGTACAGCGCCGCCGCCGAGAACGCGGTCGAGTTCACCGATTCCAGAATGGAACCGGCTTTCGTCTCCGGTATCAATATCCTTGAGCAGCGTCGGCCGCGATTCGCCGCGCTGAAATGTATTCGTGCCGCGTGCCGCCGAAACCGGCTTCTCCTTGAATTCGCTCATGGTGTTCCATGCGCCGCAGGACGGGCATTTGCCGTACCATTTCGGACTTTCATAGCCACAGTCACCGCACAGAAAAACTGTCTTTTGCTTCATATTTCCTCCGTTACATACCGCTCTGGCTGCGTAAATATCCGCAGATCACGGCGGCAGCAAGTTGTTTGTGATAGGCTTCGTCCCGCAGCCGCGCTTCTTCGGCCGGATTGGACAGAAAGCCGCATTCGATGATAACCGCCGGGCAGTCCAGCTTTTTCATCAGATAGATGGCGCTGTCTGCCTGTTTAGCCTTGCGATGATTCAATGGGTCGCAGCCGTCAATCAGGCACTGCTGTATCTGCTCGGCCAGCGGCTTGCCCTGCACATTCCCTGTCGAGTAAAACACCTGTGCACCGTGGTACTGTGCGTCACTGAATTTATTCAGGTGAATGCTCAGAAACACCGGTGACGGAATGCTGTTTACCAGCTTTTCTCTCGCCTTGATATCCGCGATTTTGTTCTCTCGCACCGTGCGGGAAGGGTCGTAATCAAGTGCATTTTCATCCGGCCGCGTCATAGCAGTCGGCACACCGAAGAAATTCGCCAGCACCTGCACCCGTTTTGCAATGCTCAGATTGATATCCTGCTCGGCGGTTCCATCCGCGCCGACCGCACCGCCGTCAAAGCCGCCGTGTCCGGCATCGATGACGAGCGTAACTTCGGTGTTCCCTGCCGTCTGCATTGCACGGGTTTTCTGCTCCATGCCAAAGCACAGCACCAGCGCCAGTGCCGCCGCGGCGCAAACGCCGCATTTCAGCCGTCTCTCCATCTCCGCACCTCCGTATCACACAAATATGCGAAAAAGGCGGAACTTATGCGTTTACTTGGGCGCGTTCAGCACAGCATCTGCACCGGTTTTACCCAGTGTGCTGATGATAACAGGCTCTGCCGTCATGCCGTCCAGCGTGAAGGCTGCAGAAACGCTCTGCCTGCGAATCGTACCGCCGCTGACCGACTGCGTTACCGTAGTCGGCTGCAGCCGGACGGCTTCGTCTAAATCACCCAGTGCACTTTCGACCGACCAGAGCAGTTCGGTGTACGCGTTCGGCGTATCGGCACAGGTAATGGTCCAGCTATCTGCACGCTGACTCAGCGAATCGACACACACCAGCGGTACGCGGCCATACATTGCGGCAAGGCTCTCCTGCTCAGCGGCAGTCACCAGCTCTGCCGACCATGAGCCGTTCAATTTGTGATACAGCGCACCGTCCGACAGATAACTCTGCGTCAGCAGCTGCTTATCCGATGTATTCGGCGCGGAAAGCGTCATTTTGCGGTCGGTGAGCAGTTCGTTCTTCTCGCGGTCGAATACGGTGGTCTCGCTCGTCTGCACCTGCATGACGATCTTGTCGTCATGGGCCACAGCCACCGGAGACGCAAACTCGCTGTTGACCGAGTAATGCAGCAGAGCATCCATACCGGCGGTTGCCTCGCGGTACTGCGCGTAGGTCGAAAACAGATTCTGATACGATTTCGCGTTCGCTTCGGTTATCGCGTTTTCGCTGACAAGCTGGTCCAGCAGCGTGCCTTCACTGTTCTTCGGTGAAACGGACAGCGCCGTGTAGCTTGCCGCTGCAGCATCATCGCGCAGAAAATTCTGCGTGTTGATGATACCGGTGTCGTAAATACCCTGCTCACGAGCAGTCTCTATCGCGTTCGCATAGCTGAAATCCGCCGTATCCGAGTAGCCGAGCGCACGCAGCAGGAACACCGCGTACATCTGCGCGGTACACTTGCCGGTCGGATAGAAGGTCGTCCGGTTCGTGCCATTTGCCAGACCGTTGCTGTACAGATACTGCACATACGGCTTTTCCCATCCCTTGAGATCGGTAAACGGTGCAGTATACGTCAGCGCCTTGGCCTCAGCCTCCTTGCCGAGCAGACGCACCAGCATAACAGCCGCTTCCGCCCTGGTCGGCGTGCGGTCGAGATCGTAGCCGTTCTGCGTGCCCTGAAACAGACCCATTTCGTGCAGTGAATCTGCACAATTCGTATAATTTGCCGCAAAGGCCGAAGCGGTCAGCATGGCAGCGGCAGCCGCGCCGACGCAGACAGCGCGTAACCATTTATTCATAGTCCTATCCTCCTGAACTGATATTGCCTATAAAAATACAGTATAAGTATAGCACAAAGCCATGTGTTTTCCAACAACAAAACGGATATACTACTCGCAGAAGGAGTGTATCCAATATGACGAATATTCAAAAATGCGGCGTGATCGGCGTGGGCTTTGTCGGCGCGACCTGCGCATACACATTGGCGGTTTCCGGACTGTTCTCCGATCTGGTACTCGTGGATATGAACCGCGACAAGGCTATCGGTGAAGCTGCGGACATCAATCATGGTGTGGCGTTCAGCAAGCCGTGCCGCGTCATGGCCGGAGACTATGCTGACCTCGCCGAATGCGGTCTTATCATCATTGCGGCAGGCGCAAACCAGAAACCGGGCGAAAGCCGTTTGGAGCTGCTCGGACGCAATAAAGGCATCCTGTCCTCCATCATTGCACAGCTTACGGCAGTCAATCGTGAGGCGATTCTGTTGGTTGTGTCCAATCCGGTCGATGTGCTGACCTGTCTGGCGCAGCAGCTGAGCGGCTTCCCTGCCGGACGTGTACTCGGTTCCGGTACCGTGCTGGATACCGCGCGGCTCAAGTATCTGCTCGGACAGCGGCTTGGCGTGGACAGTCGCAACGTGCATGCGTTCATCATTGGCGAGCACGGCGACAGCGAGCTGGCGGTATGGTCGAGCGCTAATATCTCCGGTGCCGATCTGGACGATTACTGCCGCATTGCCGGCATCACCAAGCCTGCAGATGAGCTTTCCCGCATTTACGAGCATGTGCGCGATGCAGCGTATCAGATTATCGACAGCAAAGGCGCAACCTATTACGGTATTGGCATGGCGGTGCGGCGCATCGCGGAGGCCATTGTACGCAATGAACATTCCGTGCTGCCGGTCACTTCGATGATTCACGGACACTACGGCGTGGACGGTATTTGTCTGGGTGTGCCGACCATCGTCGGACGAAACGGCGCGGAAGCCGTGCTGGATATTCCGCTCTCCGAGGAAGAACTGGCACAGCTGCAGCGTTCCGCGAACACAATGCGCGAAATGATCGACAAGCTGGACGGATAACACAAAAGGGACAGAGTCAATGCTCTGTCCCCTGTTCTATATGCGTACTTTTAGAAGTCAAGGTTTACCATAACGTCGGAAACATCCGGCTTCTCTGCAATCAGACCCTGATCGTACATCCAGTCAATGTTCTCCTGCCAGCACTGCTCGGTCTGAGAAAGGAACTTGGCGTCCTCGGTCTCCATGAGCGGCAGCAGCGTCTCACAGGACTTCTTCTCTACATCCGGATCAAGTGCAAAGTTTGCCTCGTCCTGATTGTCGAGCAGAACCTGCAGAACATCGTCGGTATTGCTCTTGAAGTCCTCAAAGCCCTTGCTGCAAGCGCGCAGGAAGCCCTTCAGCGTATCGGAATTGTTCGCAATCATATCATCGCTTGCGAGGAAAATACCTTCGTAATACTTCGGAACACCGTAATCATCCGGGAAGAAGTAATTGACCTCGAAGCCTTCCTTCTCCATCTGCGGTACCTCGTGGTTAACCAGACAGCCGATGGTTGCATCAACATTGCCGGTGGTCATCGAGCTCATCAGGTCGAAGCCAACGTCAACCATGTTCACGCTGTTCGGATCGGCACCGTTGGACTGCATGATGCTGCGGACCAGTGCCTCGGAAAGCTCGGTGCCTGCATAGCCGACCGTTTTGCCCTCGAGATCCTGCGGCTTGGTGATGTTCTTGTCCTTGAGCGACAGGATGATGTTCAGCGGACCCTGAACTACCGCACCGATGGACTTGATCGGCACATTCTGCTCTGCGCGAGCCTGAATCACATCCTGCTGATAGTACAGACCGATATCTGCCTTGCCGGCGGCAACCATGCTCATTGCATCGTTTACGCCTGCCGGAGACTGGATATCCACATCTAAACCTTCCTCGGCGAAGTACCCCTTCTCCTGTGCTTCGTACAGGAATGCGTGCAGAGCATTCGGATACCAGTCGAGCACAACGGTCAGGTGCTGCAGATCATCGCTGCCGCTGTTTGCCGCATCAGACTGTGCGGCGTTCTGTGCGCCGCAGCCGGTCAGCAGCATGGTGCCTGCTGCCAGAAGTGCAAGAATACGCTTTTTCATATGTAATTTTCTCCTTATGTTAGAACAAAAATTTCGTTTTTCTTAAAATTGTGTTATCAAGTTTATAAGCTGCTGCGCCAGGTGATAATCTTCTTTTCCAACCAGCTTACAATGCCTACTGCGATCATCGCAACCACGCTCAGCAGTACGATCGGTGCAAACACGCCAGCGCCGTCCAGCTGCGTCATCATGCGGCGGCTGAAATAACCGAGACCGGCCTGTGCGCCCAGCCACTCGCCGATTGCAGCGCCGATGATCGACATCGGGATCGCCATTTTGAGCGCCGAGAAAAAGTACGGCAGCGCTGCCGGAATCTTCAGCTTGAGGAAAATTTCCTTCTTGCCTGCGCCGAAGGTCTTGAGCATATCGACCATATCGGTCTTCGCCGAGCGGAAGCCGTCAAACACGGTCATTGCGATCGGGAAGAACGTGATGAGCACGGTGACGAGCACCTTGCTCCAGATCGTGTAGCCGAACCAGAGCACAAACAGCGGCGCAAGTGCGGTTGTCGGAATGGTCTGTGAAGCGACGATGAGCGGGTACAGCATTTTCTCCGCCGACGGACTCGCGTCCATTACGATGGCGAGCAGCAGACCGAGCGCGATCGAGATCGCAAGGCCGACTCCGGTACACAGCATGGTAGCCGGCAGATGTGCGGTGAACAGCGGTTTGCGCAGCTCCCACAGGCGCACAAGCACCTGTGTCGGCGACGGCAGAATGTAGGCCGCATCCATGCCCATGGCTATGCACTGCCAGACGATGAGCAGCGCGAACATAAAGATCAGTGCGGGCAGATTTGCATTCTTTTTCATGCCTGCACCTCTTTTCTGAGCAGCGAAATCAGATTTTCTCTCAGCTCGAGCATCTTCGGGTCGGTCAGGCACGCACGCGTGCGCGGATACGGCGCAGGCACTTCAAACGAGTGCAGCTTGCGGATCGGCGTATCCTCCACGACCAGAACACGGCCGGACAGGAAAATAGCCTCCTCTACATCGTGAGTGATGAACAGGACGGTCTTGCTGTCCTGCTCCCACTGGTCGAGCAGCCACTCCTGCATAGTGATGCGCGTGAGAAAGTCGAGCGCGGAAAACGGCTCATCGAGCAGCAGCAGTTCCGAGCCGGTCAGCAGCGTACGCGCGAATGCCGCACGCTGACGCATACCGCCGGAAAGCTCCTCCAGGCGCTTGTCGCCCCAGCCAGCCAGACCAACGTGCTCAAGCGTTTCCGCCACACGCTTGTCCATCTCCGCGCGGGAAAAGCCGCCGCGAATCTCCATCGGCAGACGCAGGTTTTCGTTCACCGTGCGCCACGGAAACAGCAGGTCGCGCTGCGGCATGTAACCGCAGTAGCCGCGCCGTCCGTCGATGCTCTTGCCGTCCACCAGAATTTCACCGCTCCTGCGCGGCAGAAGCTGGTTGGTCAGGCGGAAAATCGTGGATTTGCCGCAGCCGGACGGCCCGATGACCGACACGAATTCTCCCTTCTCGAGATGGAAGGATAGACCGTCTATGATATTAAAATCCTCACTGTCGTACTGAAAAACGACGTTGCGAAACTCCAGCATGGCTTACATCGCCTCGTTCCAGGCCATGTCCCAGAACATGCCCTCGTAGCGCGAGCATGCGACGAAAATATCGGTCAGACGCGCAAGCTGCGGCTCGGTATAGTCCTCACTCAGGCGCTCCATATAAGCGACCAGCTTGCGGTTTTCTGCCGCATAGTCCTCGGATGCGTAGCCCTGTACCCACTCACCGTAGAACTCATGCTGATCGGCGTTCGGGTAGTTGGCCACAATCCATTTAGCGATATACTCATAGCTGAGTGCACACGAAAGCACAGCCGCCATGATCTCTGCAGGGCCTTCCTCGGCCGCAACAGCGCGCATATATGAGGTGTAAGACTCGTTATTCAGCGATGGCTTGACGCGCTCGGCATCCTCCTCGGTGATGCCGAGACGGCCCATGTAGCCGCGGTGAATATTCATCTCGCCGCCGAGAATATTCGCCACCGAGGTTGCGAACACGCGCATGATCTCGGGATCACGGGACTTGACAACGCCCTGCGCGAATACCTTTGCGTAATCAAACAGATAAACATAATCCTGCAGAAGATAAAAACGAAATTTTTGAATGTCGAGGCTGCCGTCGGCAATACCGTGGACAAACGGATGGTTCAGATAGCCTTCCCAGATGTCCTGCGTTGCGGCAAGCAGTCTTTCGGTGGTTTTGTTGTTCAAGGTGGTACCCCCAATGAAAGTATGTTGATGATTTTCCTAAGACTGACGGCAAAATTCTGCCGGCAGCACTTTTCCTGCTTACAGAATCTGCAAACAGAGGTTCGGCGTCAGCTCGTCCGCGTTCAGCAGACTTACCGCGTCGATCAGGCGCGTACGAAAGGAAGCGGTGCCCTCCATCTCTTTACGCACACGCGCCTCGGCTGTTTCTCCGCAATGCTTCATCACCTCCGATGCCGTGACTGCGGCTTCTAACAATGTATCTGGATTCGCACCGCAGTATACGCCGGTCAGCGAAGTGAGCATACAGCCCGCGCCGGTGATCCGCCGCAGATACGCACTGCCACCGCGCACCACTGCGGTACGGGTTCCATCGGTAATTACATCCATCGCGCCGGTGAGCATGACGACAGCTCCGGTCCGGCGGCTGAACGACCGCAGCCACGCTGCGGATTCCTGTAAATTGTCCTCGGTCACGCTGTCGAGCGCACTGGCTTCCACGCCGGTTTCCTGCTCGGCTCCTGCGGCGAGCGCCCGCACCTCGGATGCATTGCCGCGAATGACCGAAACAAGATTTTCGCTCAACAGACGGGAACACATTTCACGCCGGAGCGTGCTGGCACCGGCGGCTACCGGATCGAGTACGACCGGATTGCCGTTTCGCCTGGCAATCTTGGCTGCACGCAGCATGGCCTCCTGCGCGCGGACAGCACCCATGTTGAGTACAAGCGCCTGCGCATGAGAAGTAATCTCCTCGACCTCGCGCTCATCCTGCGCCATAATGGCCGTGCCGCCTGCCGCAAGGATGATATTCGCGCAATCGTTGATGGTAACATTATTGGTGATGGAATGCACCATCGGTGTGCGGTTCTGCGTGTTTTCGAGAACGGCTTTAATAGTGTCGATCAATGCTTAGCACCTTCCAGTGCGCTGAGTACATGCGTGCGCTTGAGGGCGCTCAGCACCAGCACAGAGATCGCCGCACCCACCGCAGTGGACACGAGGAAGGACGGCACAAAGGTGAACAGAGCTGCCTTGGTATTGCCCATCACGAATGCGGCAATCGGGTAGGAAGCCAGACCGCCGAGAATGCCGGTGCCGAATACCTCACCAACGTAAGCGACCGGCAGCTTCGGGCAGGCCTTGTAGGCCAGACCGCACAGCAGCGCACCGATCATCGAGCCAGGGAACGCCAGCAGACTTCCCAAGCCGAGCACATTGCGAATCAGTGCTGCTGCAAAGCCCATGCCGAGCGCGTACCACGGGCCCAGCAGAACGGCGCCGAGCACATTTACCATATGCTGCACCGGCGAGCACTTCGCGCCGAGCACCGGAATGGAAAACAGGCTGCCAACGACCGCTACCGCGATCAGAACACCTGCGATTGTCAGTTTACGGATAGAACTTTTCTTCATTTTCAATTACTCCTCCGAAAAAATACGGCAAAAATGGCCCAGCGGACCGCAGCCATGTCCCAGACCGGGCGCATGGCGGATGGCATCGGTGACATACTCCTTAGCCAGCTTCACCGCCTCGGGTACACTGTGGCCGAGCGCCAGATTGGATGCGATTGCAGAGGACAGCGTGCAGCCCGTGCCATGCGTGCTGGTGGTGTCGATCTGCTCAATCTCAATGCGGTGACAGGTCTCGCCGTCAAACAGTACGTCCACCGCGCCCGCGATGTTCTTGCCGCCCTTGACGAGCACGTTCCTGCAGCCCTTGGCATAGATGCGGCGTGCTGCCTCCTCCATGTCCTCGGGCGTGCGGATTTCCATATCTGCCAGATACTGCGCCTCCGGTACGTTCGGAGTCAGCACCTCAGCAAACGGCAGCACGGTCTCAATAAGTGTGCCGACAGACGCCGGATCCATCAGCGGATCACCGTTTTTGGCGAACATCACCGGATCAATCACGATGTGCGCCGGCTTGTACTGTGCCAGCTTGCCGGCTACCGCCTTCATGCACTCCGGCGAGGACAGCATGCCGATTTTAACCGCATCCGGCACGATGTCTTCAAACACCGCGTCAATCTGCTCCTCGATCATCTTGGGACTAATGTCCTGAATGTCGATCACGCGTGCGGTGTTTTCCGCTACAACTGATACGATAACGCTCATGCCGAACACGCCGTGTGCCGCCATGGTTTTCAGATCGGCCTGTACACCTGCACCACCGGAGCAGTCCGAACCGGCAATGGTAAGCACTGTTTTCATTCCTGTTCCCTCCAATTTTATCATCGCTGCCGGGAAAATAAAAAACGCCTCGTTTTCACCCTGCGGCAAAACCGAAGCACTCAATCCCAGCCATGCGACAGCTTCCCTACAATGGCATTAACCAACAGGTTCAAAAGGTTGGGTTTCTCGCCCTCTCAGCCGTTCATCACAGCACCCTTGCTTGTCTTTTATATAATATCAGTATAAGCCGTGTAAAATATATTTGTCAAGTATAGAATCTTGCTGTATCTGATACGCCGTTAAAAAATAAACAAATTTTTATTTATCAATACTGCCGGATTTGCAGGTGTTGCCAAAATTGCATTTTTCGTCTCCTGTCCGGTTGACAAACGGCAAAAAGAGGTCTATTATACGAATCGTTCAGTAGCCAAATGCTTTGAACAGGACATGACGTATCCGTATCACCGCTCACAGAAAGCCGTCGGTCGTGCAAGACGGCAGCAAGGCACGGGTTCGCTATCCCCTGCGAGCAGCTTCGATCAAAGGCAATGCCGAGTAGTCGAGGCCGGATATCCACCGTTAACAGGAAAAGCCCTCCGGAAGAATGCGGTACCGGGCGGCAATGAGAGGTCGGCAGCATGCTGTCGGCAAGCAAAGTGGTAACGCGGAAGTAAATACAGCAATGTATATGCCTTCGTCTTTGCAGGATCATCTTCGTGATCCTCCTGCATGGACGAAGGCTTTTTTGCGTACCTTTGGCTGCGGAATCGCAAATCATTTCAAGAAAGAGACGAAAAAACATGAACACACTTGTAATTGTGCTGATCGCGGCTGTTGTTCTGTTCGGCGCGTACGTTTTCTACGGACGCTGGCTGGCGAACAAATGGGGTATCGACCCGAAAGCCAAGACGCCTGCCGTTGAATTTAATGACGGCAAGGACTTTGTGCCGACCAACGGCTGGACAGTATTCAGTCACCAGTTCTCCTCTATCGCGGGCGCAGGCCCTGTAACCGGCGCAATTCAGGCTGCGGCGTTCGGCTGGCTGCCGGTACTGCTGTGGGTGCTGATCGGCGGCGTATTCTTCGGCGCAGTAACCGACTTCGGCGCGCTGTACGCTTCGGTTAAGAACAAGGGCAAATCGATGGGTATGCTGATTGAGAAGTACATCGGCAAAACCGGCCGCAAGCTGTTCCTGATTTTCTCGTGGATCTTCTGCTGCATCGTTGTTGCGGCATTCGCAGATATGGTTGCGGGCACATTCAACGCCTACACTGTCACGGATGCAGGCGTTACCGAGCTGGCTGCTACCGCAACCACCAACGGTGCGGCAGGCATGATCTCCATCATGTTTATGGTATTCGCGGTTGTGCTCGGCCTTATCCAGAAAAAGTTTAACCTGACCGGCTGGAAGGAAGCCGTTGTCGGCATTGTGTGCATCGTTGCCTCCTTTGCAATCGGCATGAACTGCCCGCTTATCTTCGGCAAGGCAGCATGGAGCTATATCACCTTCGTTTATATCTTCTTCGCCGCTGTCCTTCCGATGTGGCTGCTCAAGCAGCCGCGCGACTACATGACCACCTTCATGTTCATCTGCATGATCGCAGGCGCAGTCGTCGGTCTGGTTGTTGCACATCCGACTATGAACCTGCCGGTATTCACCGGTTTTACCAATGAGAAGCTCGGCACGATGTTCCCGATCCTGTTTGTAACCGTTGCATGCGGTGCGGTTTCCGGTTTCCACAGTCTGGTTTCCTCGGGTACGTCCTCCAAGACCATTGAGAACGAAAAGGACATGCCCAAGGTTGGCTATGGCGCAATGGTGCTGGAAAGCCTGCTGGCTGTTCTGGCACTGTGCGTTGCCGGTGCTGCTGCAGCAGCTGACGGTACGCCGGCAGCGGGCACGCCGTTCCAGGTATTCAGCAGCGGTGTCGCAGGCTTCTTCGAGATGTTCGGCGTTCCGGTTTATGTTGCTACTGCATTTATGACCATGTGTGTTTCCGCACTGGCGCTGACCAGTCTGGACGCGGTTGCGCGTATCGGCCGCATGAGCTTTCAGGAGCTGTTCTCCGTCGATGACATGGAGCATGCCGAGGGCTGGCGCAAGCTGTTCTGCAACGTATATTTCTCCACGGTTATCACGCTGGCATTTGGTTTCCTGCTCACCAAGATCGGCTATGCCAATATCTGGCCGCTGTTCGGTTCGGCCAACCAGCTGCTGAGCGCCCTGGTGCTCATCACGCTCTGCGTATTCCTCAAGGTTACCGGCCGCAGCAACAAGATGATCTTCCCGCCGCTGATCATCATGCTGTGTGTTACCTTCACCGCGCTGGTGCAGCGTTTCCTTGCTATGGTAAAGGCGATCTCTGCTGCCGCCTCAACGGCTATTCCGGCCGGTGAGACCACTTGGGGAGCGGTATTCATCGCAAACGGCCTGCAGCTTATCCTTGCGGTACTGCTGATTGTGCTCGGTCTGACGATCGTTATCCACTCGTTCAAGAGCTATGCCAAGAGCGAGAGAAACAGCGAGAACGCGTAAAGCCGATTCTCCATATAACAAAAACGGCTTCGAAAAAACGAAGCCGCAAGACTATCGAAAAACCCGGTTGCAGCCTAATCGCAACCGGGTTTTTCGATAGGAAAAATTCACGGAGTAATTACAGATTACTCATTCCTGATTATTCTTAAGGCAACACCGCACAATTAAAGCTGCGGCGCTTTGCGGAAATTTTGTGTCCTGACTTTGTTGCGATTTCACAGTAATACACTAAGTATTACTGCAAAACCGCGCCTCGTCAGTACACAAAATTTGCTCGCAAATCGCTCTTGTTCAATTATGCGGTATTGCCTTAAAGCTGTTCGCGGATCAGTGCACCCATCTCGGAGGTGGACAGTACCTTCTCACCCTTTGCGGCGATGTCCGCGGTGCGGTGGCCTGCGTTGAGGACATTCTCAACAGCGGTTTCGATGGCGTCTGCCTCGTCCTTGAGGCCGAACGAGTAACGCAGCATCATCGCGCACGACAGGATGGTCGCGATCGGGTTCGCGATGCCCTTGCCCGCGATGTCCGGCGCGGAGCCGTGAATAGGCTCGTACATACCCTTGCCGCTCTCATTCATCGAGGCGGACGGCAGCATACCAATGGAGCCGGTGATCATAGAAGCCTCATCGGACAGAATATCGCCGAACAGGTTGCCGGTTACGATAACATCGAACTGACCCGGATTGCGGACGAGCTGCATCGCGCAGTTGTCAACATACATATCGGTGTACTCGACTTCCGGATACTCGTCCTTGATGCGGTGCATGGTTTCGCGCCATACGCGGCTGGTTTCGAGCACGTTTGCCTTGTCTACCGAGCAGACCTTCTTATTGCGCTTCATCGCCATCTCAAAAGCACGGCGGCCGATGCGCTCTACTTCATAAACCGAGTAGTTCATGTCGTCCGCGCCGGTCTCGCCCCAGCCCTTGTCGCTCTCGCGGCGATAGTGCTTGCCGAAGTAAACGTCGCCGGTCAGCTCACGGCAAACGAGAATGTCGAAGCCGTCACCAATAATCTCAGGCTTGATCGGGCACGCATCCGCAAGTGCCTTGTGCATCTGCGCCGGGCGCAGGTTGACGAACAGGCCCAGTGCGGCGCGCAGACCGAGCAGCGCCTTCTCCGGACGCTTGGCACTCGGCACATCGTCCCACTTCGGGCCGCCGACTGCACCGAGCAGAACGGAATCCGCGTTCTTGCAGATCTCGATGGTCTCATCGGTCAGCGGGATGCCGTTCTTGTCGATCGAGCAGCCACCCGCGAGGACCTCCTGAAAACCAAACTTGTGGCCGAACTTCTCGCCGACCTTATCGAGCACGAGCATAGCCTCGGATACGATTTCCGGACCGATGCCATCGCCCTTGACAACAGCAATATTGTATTCCATGGGATTATGCCTCTCTCTCCTTGAGCGACTTGAGCAGGCCGCCTGCCTTGATGATGTTCTGGATAAACGGTGGGAATGCAGCTGCCTGCCAGCTCTCGCCCTTGGTAACGTCGGTGATCACGCCGGTGTCGAAGTTTACCTCTACCTCGTCGCCCGCGTCGATGCCGTTCGCCGCTGCCTCGCACTCGAGGATGGGCAGGCCGATGTTGATGGCGTTGCGGTAGAAGATACGCGCGAACGAGGACGCGATCACGCAGGAAACGCCGTTCTCGCGGAGAACAAGTGGCGCGTGCTCACGGGAAGAACCGCAGCCGAAGTTGCGGGTCGCAACAACGATATCGCCCGGGTGCATATTCTTGACGAAATCCGCGTCGATGTCCTCCATTGCGTGGGTGGACAGCTCCTTCGGGTCTGCGATATTCAGATAACGTGCGGGGATGATAACATCGGTATCGACATTATCGCCGTACTTGAAAACCTTGCCTTTTGCGTTCATGGTATGTGTTTCCTCCCTTACTTCAGGTCGTCCGGTGCACAGATATAGCCTGCTACCGCACTTGCGGCAGCGACGGCCGGGCTTGCCAGATAAATTTCCGAGGTGATATGACCCATACGGCCTACAAAGTTGCGGTTGGTGGTGGAAACCGCCTTCTCACCGTGCGCCAGGATACCCATATGACCGCCGAGGCACGGGCCGCAGGTCGGTGTGGAAACGATAGCGCCAGCCTGAATGAAGATCTTGGTCAGACCCTCCTCGATGCACTGCAGGTAAACTTCCTGTGTCGCGGGGATGATGATGGTGCGCACATTCGGATTTACCTTGCGGCCCTTGAGGATTTCGGCTGCAACGCGCATATCGTCGATGCGGCCGTTGGTGCAGGAACCGATGACCGACTGCTGAACCTCAATATGGCCGAGGTCGTCAATGGTCTTGGTGTTCTCCGGCAGGTGTGGGCACGCGATGGTCGGACGGAGTGCAGACAGGTCGATCTCGATGGTCTGCTCGTACTCGGCGTCAGCGTCAGCCTCGAATGCGATAACCTCGCGGTTTACGCGGCCCTTGATGTAGTCCATCGTCTTGTCGTCTACCGGGAAGATGCCGTTCTTCGCACCGGCCTCGATCGCCATGTTGCAGATGGTGAAGCGGTCATCCATGGACAGCGCGTGTGCACCCTCGCCGACGAACTCCATCGACTTGTACAGCGCGCCGTCCACGCCGATCTTGCCGATGATGTG
The DNA here is from genome assembly GCF_014648015.1 of Butyricicoccus faecihominis. NCBI lineage: Bacteria > Bacillati > Bacillota > Clostridia > Eubacteriales > Butyricicoccaceae > Butyricicoccus > Butyricicoccus faecihominis. Next base: position 11,153 of record NZ_BMQH01000006.1, on the reverse strand, counting down.
CAGGATGACGTCCTTGCCGGATACCCACGGGTTCAGCTTGCCGGTGAGCACAAACTTGATGGCACCCGGCACCTTGAACCATGCCTTGCCGGTCGCCATGCCTGCGGCGAGATCGGTAGAACCGACGCCGGTGGAGAATGCGCCCAGTGCGCCGTAGGTGCAGGTGTGGCTGTCCGCGCCGATGATAAGCTCACCGGGAGCGGTCAGACCTTTTTCCGGCAGCAGCGCGTGCTCGATACCCATTGCGCCAACGTCGAAGAAGTTTACGATGTTGTACTTCTTGGAGAACTCGCGGCATTCGAGGCACTGCTCAGCGGACTTAATATCCTTGTTCGGTGCAAAGTGATCCATTACCAGCGCGATCTTCGTGTTGTCGAACACCTTATCGAAGCCCGCCTTCTCCATCTCTCGGATGGCAACCGGACCGGTGATATCGTTTGCCAGCGTGAGATCTACGTTTGCCTCGATCAGCTGACCTGCCGTTACGCTTTCCAGACCCGCATGCTTTGCGAGGATCTTCTGCGTCATTGTCATACCCATAACAGCGTTCCTCCTGCTGAATTAGTCGTTAAAATACTTGTTGATGCCGTTGATGTACGCCTTGATGGATGCTTCCATAACGTCAACCGATACGCCGCGGCCGGTAACAACCTCGTTGCTGCCGTCTACGCGGATCTTGACGATAGCCTCGCTCTGTGCGTCCTCGCCGTCGGTCAGTGCGCGCAGCGAGTAGTCCTCCAGAACGATTTCCTTGCCGATGATCTTGTCGATTGCATGGAACGATGCGTTGATCGGGCCGTCGGAAGCGGCAGCGCGCTCGAACATCTCGTCGCCCTTCTTGACACGGATAACAGCGGTAGAGGTAATGGTGTTGCCAGAGTTGATGACAAAGCGGTCGAGCGTGTAGCGCTCCTCGCCGGAAACCGGAACAGCACCGATCAGACCCTCGAGGTCGCGGTCCTTGATGACCTTCTTCTTGTCAGCCAGAACCTTGAACTTCTCGAATGCCTTCTCGAGCTTCTCGTGATCGAGCGTGTAGCCCAGCTCATGCAGACGCTCCTCGAAGGCGTGACGGCCGGAATGCTTGCCGAGCACGATCGCGTTCTTCGGGATACCGACGGATTCCGGAGTCATGATCTCGTAGGTTTCCTTGTTGGCCATTACGCCGTGCTGGTGGATGCCTGCCTCGTGTGCGAACGCATTTGCACCGATGATCGGCTTGGTCGGTGCAACAGCAACGCCGGTAATGGTCTGGATCATGCGGCTTGCGCGGTAGATCTGGGTGGTTTCGATGTTGCAGCCGATGCCGAAGTGGTCGGCACGGGTCTTGAGCGCCATAACGCACTCCTCCATCGAGGCGTTGCCTGCGCGCTCGCCGATGCCGTTGATGGTGCACTCGATCTGGTCAATACCGGCTTCAACGCCTGCCAGAGAGTTTGCAACTGCCATGCCGAGGTCGTTGTGCATGTGGCAGGACAGGATTACGTTCTCGATACCCTCGGTGTGCTCACGCAGATACTTGATGCGGGATGCGTACTCCTGCGGGATCATGTAGCCGACGGTATCCGGAATGTTGATGGTAGTAGCGCCGGCCTTGATGGCGGTTTCCACAACGCGGCACAGGAAGTCGAGATCGGAACGGGTTGCGTCCTCAGCGGAGAACTCGATGTCCGAACAGAACTTCTTGGCGAAGGCTACGTTGTGCGCTACGGATTCCAGCACCTCATCCGGCGTCATCTTCAGCTTGTACTCCATGTGTACCGGGCTGGTTGCCAGGAAGGTGTGAATGCGGGCAGACTCTGCACGGCGGATGGAGTTCCATGCCGCCTCGATGTCCTGCTCACGGCAGCGTGCCAGCGAGCAGATGGTAGCGCCGCGCACGGTATCAGCGATTGCTGCGATAGCAGCAGCATCGCCGGGAGAAGCAGCCGCAAAGCCTGCTTCAATGATATCTACCTTGAGGGCTTCGAGCTGCTTTGCAACCTCGATCTTCTCATTCAGGTTCATGCTGCAGCCGGGAGACTGCTCACCGTCACGCAGCGTCGTATCAAAAATCTTAACTGTTCTTCCCATGGTATCTTGTCCTCTCCTATTCAGAATTTTACCGGGTTTACAGGGACAAAAAAAGCTCCGTCCCTTAATCCAATCATTAAGAGACGAAGCGAAAGCTCCGCGGTACCACTCTTGTTGCCGCAGTATGGTGCGACCCCTCTATGCACATCTGACAATGCGCTCCCCTGTAACGGTGGGTATCCGTTCCCTCCTACCGGTCCGAAGGACTTTCAGCGGACAGCTCCCGGGCGAGTTTCACTGCTTCCTGACGCTGCCTTACACCAACCGGCAGCTCTCTGCGGACAGGGGTGACAATTACTTTACCCGTTCATCACCTTTATCAATATGTTTTTATATTAGACCTCTGAGCCGCTGTTGTCAAGACTTTTTTTAAGGCAGCGCCGGGCATACTGCACCGCAAACAGATTTGACAAACCTTCTCCAATATAGTAAAATAACACTGTATACAGGAAAACGCTGTTTTCCTGAGCGCATCTGTTAAAAGCTGTGAAGAGAAGAGTACGCAGTGAAGTACGTCAAAGCGAGTTCCGGGCGGTGAAAGCGGAGCGCGGAGGGCACTGCCGAACATGGTCTTGGAGCTTCGCACCGAACCTGCTTTGTAATAGTAGGCAAGGCTGCGGCGGCAAGGTCCTGCCGTTATCGGGGACGATGGGTAGCATCCTACCCGCTGAGGCGCCTTTCCGCGAGGAAGGCGTAAAGCAAGGTGGTAACACGGAAGGTTTGTCCTCCGTCCTTGCAGTGGCAAAATACAGGCCATTGCAGGAACGGAGGATTTTTTGTTCCCTGTTCCCTGCTGTCACGCATAAAACATATTTATATATGTAAGGAGAGAATACACGAATGGACAAGAAACCCTATTATATCTCAACGGCGATCGCCTATACCTCGGCGAAGCCGCACATCGGCAACACCTACGAGATCGTGCTGGCCGACGCTATCGCACGCTACAAGCGCATGACCGGTTACGACGTTTATTTCCAGACCGGCACGGACGAGCATGGTCAGAAGATTCAGGAGAAGGCCGAGGCAGCCGGCATCACGCCGCAGCAGCACGTTGACAAGGTTGCCGGTGAGGTTAAGACCATCTGGGATCTGATGAACACCACCTATGACAAGTTCATCCGCACCACCGACCCGATGCACGAGAAAAAGGTGCAGAAGATCTTCAAAAAGCTGTATGATCAGGGCGATATTTACAAGGGCGCGTACAAGGGCAAATACTGCAAGCCGTGTGAGTCCTTCTGGACCGAGAGCCAGCTGAAGGACGGCTGCTGCCCGGACTGCGGCCGCCCGTGCGTAGACGCCGAGGAGGAAGCATACTTCTTCCGCATGAGCAAGTACGCCGACCGCCTGATGAAGCACATCGAGGAGCACCCCGAGTTCATCCAGCCGGAGAGCCGCAAGAACGAGATGGTCAATAACTTCCTGAAGCCGGGTCTGCAGGACCTGTGCGTTTCCCGCACCTCGTTCAGCTGGGGCATTCCGGTAGACTTTGACCCGGGCCATGTTGTTTATGTTTGGCTGGATGCGCTTACCAACTATATCACCTTCTGCGGCTACGATCCGGACGGCAACCACGATGAGCACTACAAGAAGTTCTGGCCGGCTGATGTGCACCTGATTGGCAAGGATATCATCCGCTTCCACACCATCTACTGGCCGATCTTCCTGATGGCTCTTGGCGAGCCGCTGCCGAAGCAGGTATTCGGTCATCCGTGGCTGCTGGTCGGCGACGGCAAGATGTCCAAGTCGCTCGGCAACGTTATCTATGCGGACGATCTGGTTCGCCTGTTCGGTGTGGATGCCATCCGCTACTACGTTCTGCACGAGATGCCGTTCGCAAATGACGGTGTGCTCTCCTACGAGCTGATCTGCGAGCGCATTAACTCTGATCTGGCAAATGTGCTCGGCAATCTGGTCAACCGCACGATTGCCATGACCAAGAAGTATTTCGGCGGCATTGTTCCGGCGCCGACCGCACCGGAAGCGCTTGATGACGAGCTGAAGGCAGTCGCACTCGGTCTGCCGGCAGCTGTTGAGAAAAAGATGGACACCCTGCACGTTGCAGACGCCATCGACGAGGTATTCGCACTGCTGCGCCGCTCCAACAAGTATATCGACGAGACCATGCCGTGGGCGCTCGCCAAGGACGAGAGCAAGCAGGCGCGTCTGGGCACGGTGCTGTACAACCTGCTCGAAGCGATCCGCTTTGCCGCTGTTGAGCTGAAGCCGTATCTGCCGGACACCGCCGACAAGATTTTCGCACAGCTGGGTGTTGAAAACAAGGGCGTTGAGAGCCTGACCTCGTTTGACGGCATGCAGCCGGGTCAGCCGGTCGGCGAAGCCTCCATCCTGTTCGAGCGCATCGACATTCCGAAGAAGCTCGCTGAGATCGAGGAGGAAAAGAAGGCTGCCGAGGCAGAGCAGAAGCCTGCAGTTGAGTTCCTGCCGGATATCCCGTTTGACGATTTCTGCAAGGTCGATATGACGGTCTGCAAGGTACTCGCATGCGAGAACGTCAAGAAGAGCAATAAGCTGCTCAAGTTCCAGCTGGATGACGGCTCGGGCACGCCGCGTCAGATTCTGTCCGGTATTGCCAAGTATTACAAGCCGGAGGAGCTGGTCGGCAAGACGGTCGTCGCCGTTACCAACCTGCCGCCGCGCAAGATGATGGGTCAGGAGTCCAACGGCATGCTGCTTTCCGCCGAAAAGGACGAAAAGCTCAATCTGCTCATGCTGGACGACAGCATTCCGGCTGGCGCCAAGCTGTGCTAAAATAAACACACTTTACAACGGATTCCGCAGGGCGGGGTGCCCTCACCCCGCCGCACATAAACAGGAACACTCGGTTGCAACGGCGGGCTGAGGGCAGCCCGCCGTACGAATGGGTTAACAGATGTATTATCCCATGTATAATTTCGCACACACTACAATCAACAATTTAGGAAGCGAAAATTATGACAAGAGGGCGAAATGCAATGTGGATCATTTATGCGCTGCTCTCTGCGGTATTTGCCGCACTGACAACGATTTTAGCCAAAATCGGCGTGGAAAACGTGGACAGCACGCTTGCTACTGCTATCCGAACCGCTGTGGTGCTCGTGATGGCATGGGGTATGGTCTTCCTGCTGGGAAAACAGGGCGGCGTAAGCGCAATCGGCGCCAAAAGCTGGGTATTCCTTACCCTGTCCGGACTGGCGACCGGCGGCTCGTGGCTGTTTTACTACAAGGCCCTGCAGATGGGCGAGGCCAGCCGTGTGGCTCCGATCGACAAGCTGAGCGTTGTTATCACGATGATTCTGGCGTTTGTTGTCCTGCACGAGACCGTGACGGTCAAGGGCGTGATCGGCGGCATTCTGATTGCGGCAGGCACGCTGTTTATGATTCTGTGATATATTTTAAGCAAAAGAGTTAAGAACAGAGTGGAGAGTGGAGATTTATGTTTTCTGCACTCTCCACTCTTCACTCTGTTATTGAGGGTTTTACATGCACAAAAAATACTTCTTTTTTGATATTGACGGCACGCTTTCCACCGGTCTCACCACCATGATGCCGGAAAGCGCAGTAAAGGCACTGGCGCATCTTCGTGCGAACGGCCACTTTACCGCCATTGCGACCGGACGGCTGCAGGCATCTGCAGCAGCCGTTGCCGCGCGCTACGGCTTCACGGACATTGTAGCGGACGGCGGCTGGAGCGTAACGCACAACGGCGAAATTGTCGAGATGGAGTCGCTGCCGGCGGCCGACTGCATTGCGCTGATCGAGCGGCTCGAGCAGGCCGGTATTCCGTGGGCGGTGTCGCCGGAGAATGAGAAACTATGCGTAACAACGGATAAAAATTATCTTCCGTATGCACCGGAGAACTACTTCCCTGTTCTGTGGGACCCGCATTTTGATTATCACAGACTGGAGCATCTGTACAAGGTTTACTACGTCTGCACGCCTGATGAGGAGAATCATATTGACGCGGGCGGTCTGCCGCTTGTGCGGTACAATCCCCATGTGATTTTCGTTGAGCCGAAGGAAAAACAGCGAGGTATTCGCTATTTTCAGCAGCTTTTATCCATTCCGGATGAGGATATTGTGGTGTTTGGCGACGGCATGAACGACATCTGCATGTTCGGTCAGGGATGGCTGTCTATTGCGATGGGCAATGCCCGCGCCGCGCTCAAGGAGAAAGCGGATTACATCACAACCGACGTGGATAAGGATGGACTTTGGAACGCCTGCAGGCATTTCGGCTGGATTTGAGGAAGGTTTACTATGCTTTTTGATACACATGCACACTATGACGATGAGCGGTTCGACGAGGACCGCGATACGCTGCTGGCTTCCATGCCCGAGAACAATGTCGGCCTGATTCTCAATCCCGGCTGTGATGTGGAAAGCTCGCGCAAAGCGGTCAGCTACGCGAATAAATATCCATTTGTATATGCGGCGGTCGGTATGCACCCGGAGAACATCGAGGACGGCTGGGAGGCTGATCTGGAGACCATCCGCGCACTGGCACAGAACGAAAGCAAGGTTCGCGCCATCGGCGAAATTGGTCTTGACTATTACTGGGAAAAAGACGAGCGTGCGCGTGCACGGCAGCAGGTTGTATTTGCCCGCCAAATGGAGCTGGCGCGTGCACTGCACCTCCCTGTCATCGTGCATGACCGCGATGCGCACGCCGACAGCATGGAGATCACCCGTCGGTATCCGGATGTGATCGGCGTGTACCACTGCTATGCCGGTCACGTCGAAATGGCACGCGAACTGCTGAAACTCGGCTATTATTTGTCATTTACCGGTGTTATCACATTCAAAAATGCCAAAAAGGCGAAGGAAGTCATTCGCGAAGTGCCGATTGAGCGACTGATGATCGAGACCGATTCGCCCTACATGGCACCCGAGCCGTTTCGCGGCCGCCGTAATTCCTCGCTGTATGTGCATCGCATGGCTGAGACTATCGCGGAAATCAAGGGCATAAGTGCCGCAGAGGTTGAACGGATTACAACCGAAAACGGCAGACAGCTGTTTGGTATTTCCGGGTAAGATAGAACAAAACAGGGACAAGAGGTTTTATCTCTTGTCCCTGTTTTGTATGAACTATGTTGACGAAAAAGATGCACCAATCCAAAGCCCCATCTCATCAAGCCGCAAACCAGCGGAGCGTTTGCGGCTTGAAAAGGAGGAGCAGCGGAATGAGTGCGCTCTGACTTTTTTGATAAAAAAGTCGGAGCAAGCGATATAAAGCTTGCTCCGACGTGTAATAGCGAAACACTATAGATATCGGTCCAAACCTCAATTTGCAGAGAAAATCATTGGTCGCATCTATCTGCCCACCAGCAATTTATAGTTTCAATACGATTAGACAATCTCTCCTTGTATCGGTTTAGTGGAATATCGAGCAAATCTAATAAAATAATTCTATACATGAGTGAAAGCTTGTGTAGGTAAAGCACACTCTCATCACCATTCAAGAATTTTCTATTCTGCTTACTTTTAATGTGAGCAATTCGATTCCTACTATTTACTAATATTTGCACAAAACCTTCCAAGTCTTTTTGGTACTCACCCCGAAAAATTTCTTGCCCATAATGGCTTATTATATATTTAAGATCCAAACCTAATTGGGACTCCTCACGACTCTTCCTTTTTGGCAAAACAAATTCGCTCTTTTTGCTCTGAATAATCTCGCCCACACCAATAAAGGCTTCAATTAGGAAAGCACATTTCATGTCCACAGGCATTTCAACTCTGGAAAGGCAATATAAAGCCGTATTGTGAACAATATCTAATTCCTCTTGAATCAGACACCAATTTGAAAAAAGTGTTTCGGAAAGCACCTCATCAAAATTAATCAAACGGTTATTTTCTCCAATCATAAAATCAGCAGAAAAATAATTAGGAAGCAACTTTTTCTGAATGCTTGTGGTGATTTCGACTCCATCCTGAGTAACCGATGTGATTGGATAAAACTGCCCATCCATTAGCATTATTAGACGCTTCAAATCAAAGTATAAATGATGAAGGTCGTATATGGAGGCATCTTCTACAGTATGAACCGTAATGATACGTTCACCAAATTGCTCTATGGAAATCTCTGCCAAACTATGTTGTTGGCCTATATAGGCTGTAATCGTTTTCTCGAACGGTCCACCAAGTATACCATTGTTGGGACATTCTCGAACAATGAATTCCATCTGGTCACCACCTTTAGATAGTGCGGAGTTTTCTCTTGGCTAAAAAGAAGAAAAAAGTTCTGTTTTAAATATCATACAGCAAGCTTTATGTGAATTTCTATGTTACTCCAGACATATTAACTAATCGTTTATAAATTCCTCAAATCCGCGGTATAAAGTATAGTTATACTTTGCAATTTGCGGTTGCCCTCCAAAGAGTTTGGAGGCTCCTGGATAATACGAAAAAGTAGACTTGATTTGTGCTAAGTAAGTATATGGATTATTAATGTTCCCTACTCTTTTCTCAAAAATCCCAGTCAAGATTCCGGCCCATAAGCCGGAAGACTCAATTGCGCCCTTATATAAATCAGGGAAATTACTACAATACCCCAATACATCCGCAGCTACAGTAATTACAGTTGTCAATATACCACCAAACTTAGCAACCCTTAAAATATCCATACTTTTTCTATATTCATTCGCTGCAGAATCAATTTTTTTCTTTTCATCATTAATAATTGCCTCTATCACTTCAGGAGCATCTGCTTGAGCCAGCTCATTGCGAAGAGTTTTAATGGCATTCAAAAATTGATTGCGCTCATCTTTTCGCTTTTCACGAAAACGAAGAATATCTGTGGGAGGAACATGCAAAAGATCTTGTGGAAAAATATCTGGAATCATAATCGATACTAATGCTTCGGTGCTCGGTTCAATGTATTCTTTCCCCGGTCGATAATCATCCTGAAGAGCTCCTCCGTATAAAAAGTAGGTTGATGTTGTCCACAACTCTTGATTTCTGGTCCACAAAGATAGTGAATTCTTTTTTGCAATGTGATTTGCTAAAAAGGTCATATAGAAGTTCACAGTGTGGGGGCTTGCATACAGCCAGTTTTCATCCTCGTCAATATGTTTTAGCTTGAAGAAAATATCCTGCAAGAGTTTGACATCCATTTTTGAAGAATGAATTCGGATATATTCTGTTTCATCATCCTCAATCAGCGAAAGCGCAGCTGCTTTTCTATGATTCTCATCCATAAACTTCGAAAATTCTTCACTCGCTTCTTTTGAATACGGAACAGGAGATAGTGGGATTCCAATTTCGCCGGTAGAACACAACTCTCTAATATTTTGCGGTTCATTCAATTCATATCCAGGGGGCACAATTCTATATATTTTATCCGCAAAAAGAGCTGCATTCCAGAGCCATTGATAATCTTCGTGGCGAAACTCAATTGTCGGATAATAAAGAATAGAGTTACTCATAATTCAAGTTTCCTCTCTATAATTTTAAGGAATATTTTATTGATGAATTGAATGGCTTATGCGCATCATCCGTCAATTTCTATACATGATTCAAATTGTTACTTTAGGTGCGTCCTCCCCAAAGATAACTTAATCAATAGCATCTTAAACTCTGGTGCAATCCATGAAGCAAACTCGCAAGCAATCATCGGATGAGCAAATGTTCCTCTGGCTTTACCTTGCTTAGAAACAATGCCGATTGCCTTTGTTCGGTCGATCCACAGCTTTGGTATCAATGTAAAAGAAGCGGCTTTCTTCTTTTCTAAAAGCTCCTCATAACCGGCTTCGCTGTAATCAGGATTATTTTCCTGTTCCCACAGGTTGAGGAAGGCTAAGGTGTTTCCACTTCGCAACCAACTCTGAATCACATATCCTGGAGCATCCTCACTATGTGCTCGAGCAATCTCGGTAAGAGAAATATAACTCTCATCTTGCTTCTTGTCCTGTGATACCGAGTTCTTTCTCCGTGCAACACTTTCCAATACCTCACTCTTACTCTTGCCATAGCCAGCGAGAGCGGAGAGCGTATATTCAGCAATATCATTTTCCTTTGTGATTCGCAGTATAATTCGATCTCGTTCCTCGCAGGTGATATTATCCGCTCCCACAAGGTATTCCAACAAATTTCCAATGCCAGCTAAATCTATCATGCTGATTTTCCTTGCCACACGCCTCACCTCTTGAGGCTATTGTAGCATAACTTGTAGAAATATGAAAGATAAATCAAATCTGAATCACGGCAGGGGAAACATAGCGTGTGCCTTTCCTTGGTGTTCCTTCCTTATCGTAATCAACATTGCAGCGGGCAGACTTCTCAAACTGTGCATCCATGAACTTCTCCATGCCAATAACAGCTATGTATTTACCATTAGAAAGAAGATGATCTACCGCAGCTGAGTCCATTTTGCTTTTCCGATCGGAGAAGATATTTGTTTTGCATGAAGCATATCCACGACCTTTCCCAAACTTGCTCCTGCCATATAGAAATCAAAAATCAGACGCACAACATTTGCTTCACTCCTATTGATTTCAAGTGTCCCGCTACTGGTCAAAGTAAAACCATATGGTATTCTCATGTTTTGCCCCTCCTAAAAAATAAGAATTACTATGCTGCCGCCTCACCCGAGAGGCAAAACATAGGAATATAGAAGATATTGTTTTCTTTCGTGCTGTCATTCTGCACAGTCAGCAAGGTTAATTGGTCTTCTTTGGTGTCAAAAATGACAAAACCCGTGTATAACTTAAGTTATACACGGGTTTTGTCTAATATGGTGGAGACGGTGGGGATCGAACCCATGACCTCTTGACTGCCAGTCAAACGCTCTCCCAGCTGAGCTACGCCCCCGATTCGGCTAATAAACTTTGCATAAAAATTATAACGCAACGGATTGGTTAATGTCAAGCACAGAGCATCTGGCAGTATCACTGAAATCACAAAGCAAAACTTGGTAGTGCTGCCGAAAATTTAGGTGAAACTGCCAAGTTTTATTCGCTGCTGTTAGGACTCGGGGGTGCGGACGAAAAGTTGGACAAAGCAGAGGCCGCAAGGAGGAAATAGGTATATTGTTCACATACGAAAAGAAAGTCCGCGCCCTGTAATTATATGAGCAA
>NZ_BMQH01000005.1:0-229121 GCF_014648015.1 Butyricicoccus faecihominis | reverse complement strand
AGAACGAAATTTCTTTCGTTTTAACCGACTTTAGAGTCTGACGTGTCACTTTATTTCAACTGGAGTTGTGACTTCCAGCGATTTACCAAGAGTAAAAAACTCTCGAAATTTCAGGTTCGCACTACAACCTTGTTCATATCGAACAAAAGTTTAAGCACATCGTTGTTTAATTTACAAGGTACAATCTGCTGTTTTCAAAGAGTTTTCACAACTTTTCGTCGTTCCCAACCGCTCATCAACAGCTTATTTAGTATATCAAAACCAGAAGCGTTTGTCAAGAACTTTTTTCAAATTCTTTTTTGAAGAATCAAGCCGTTCTAAATCAAACTTTTCGGTTTTGCGTTTGTCTCTCAGAGACAGCTTTAATAGAATACCAAATCCCGGAGCATTTGTCAAATACTTTTTTTCGTTTTTTGCAAAGAATTTTGCTGCAAACAAAAAACGGCGGCTCACGCCGTCGTTTTCTCTTTCTCCCGATGTTCGGACAAAATCAGACCGCCGAGCGCCAAAACCGTGCCCAGCCACATGATCGGCGTCATGGTTTCGTGCAGAATCAACGCTGAGCTTACTATTGTAATAACCGGCGTTGCATAAATGTACACGCTGGTTTTCACCGGACCGAGCAGGAAAACCGCGCGATTCCACGTCACAAAGCACGTTGCAGACGCGCAAAGGCCCAGAAACAACAGATTTGCCAGATGCACCGGCTGCGTCCACACGCTCAAACCGGACGGAAACCCTTCAATCACCGCAGGAACGAGCAAAAACAGCAAGCCGTATCCAAAAATGCGGCAGGTGAGCGGAATGGTACGGTAGCCCATGTGACCAAGCTGGCGCACGAGCACCGAGTACACACCCCAGACCAACGCCGCGCCTACGCCGAGCAGTGCGCCAATCGGGCTGAAATGCAGCTCACTGACGCCCGCGAGCGACACGAGCGCGACACCCGCCATCGCACAAACAAAGCCGAAAAAGAACCATTTGCTGAGTTTTTCGTGCAGCACGACCGCTGCGATCAGCGCGGTAAACAGCGGCGCTGCCGCTACGATAACGCCGACCAGTGACGCAGAGATGTACGTCAGCGCGATATTTTCCATCAAAAAATAAAGCGTAACGCCCGAAAGACCGGCCAGCGCAAACAATCCCTCATGCCACCTTTTCTGCGGACGCATGAGGCCCTTGCCCACGATGAGCAGCGCCAGAAAGCCGAGCGTAAACCGCGCTACCATAATCTCCAGCGGCGTGAAGGCGCGCAGCAGTACTTTCGTTGAGACAAATGTCGTACCCCAGACAAGCACGCTGAACGCGCCGAACAAATGCCCCTGTATTCTGTGATTTTCCTGCATGATATTCTCCTTTTCAGCGAAAACGAGCGGTTACGGCTTGACCCAGTTCTCCTGTCCTGCGAATGCGTTATACGGTGCCGGATTGAAATGATTGATCAGACCGCTTCTGAGCACAACCTGCTGCCGCTCAAATGCCAGCGGAATGAGCGGCATTTCATTCAGGAACGTCGTGTACAGACCCTCCGTATTCTCGCCGCTGCGGTACGCCGTGATGGCATTGCTCATGTCCTCACTCGAGTACGATCCATAGTTCAGTCCGCCCTGCGGAGACAGCAGCGGGCGCAGATCGAAGTCCGGCGTCAGCTGGGTTTCGCCGTAGTACGCGTCGAACGAGCCGCTCTGCAGCATGGAAACATAGGTATCATACGGCTCCTCATCCACCGTGACATTGACGCCGTTCAGTGAATTCCACGATGCCGCAACCTGTTTTGCCGCCGCTACTTTAAACGCGTTGTCCGAGTTGACGAGCAGGCGGAACGAAAGCTGCACGGTCGCCGCGTCTGTCACTATCGTATCGGTTACTGTGGTGTCGGTCGAGCCGGAATTGTCTGCAGAGTCGGTCGAATCGCCGGAATCCGTGTTCTCATCGTCCAGAAGCACAGCTTTCCCATCCGAAACCGTCGAATCAGTTCGGTTTTTCGACGTGCGCACGGTCAGAAAATCCACCTTGTAATCGGTATCGCCTGCCCGGCCGCTCGTATAATAGATAAAGTCGCCGTCCTCGTCGTAGTAGCCGTCCTCCTCAGAAGAGTCCGAGTCCTCATCGGAACTGTCTGTAGAATCCGAACCTCCGTCCGAAGAATCGGTGCTGCTGTCACTGCTGCCTGCAGAAGATGCACCTTCCTGTGCCGCCTCGCGCAGCAGCTGCGCCGCAGTCATCAAATCTGCCGACAGGCTGTACGACACGCCGGTGTCCGCCGGCTGCGGATTGATCGGCAGCACCGCCGGATCGGCATAATCCTGCAGCTGGGTTGCACACAGACCCTGACGGCTGATCGCCATAGAAAGCGCCTGCCGCACTTTTGCATTCGTGAACTGGCTGTTATTGTAATTCAAACCGATATAATGCAGCATAGCACTGCTCACCGGAACGGTATCGACCTCGCCGGTGAACGCAATATTCTGGTCGTCCGGCGCAATACGCGCGCTGCGCATGATGGATACATCGCCGGTGCGGAAGCTGGTGTCCGCCGCATCCGCGCGCGTCATTTTGACCAGCGTAATGTGGCGAATGGTGCCGAGAAAGCCGCCGTGCCAATTCTCGTTGGCCTCCAGCGTCCATGCGGCGCCGTTCTGAACCGGCTTGTACGGTCCGGTGCCCTCTGCGAACTCTCCTTCGTCAGTCGTACCCGCCCGATAGATCGGAATATCCAGCAGTTTCGGGAAGTTGACGTTCGGCGACGCAAGCGTAATGCGGACCATGCGCTTTGTCACCGCTTCGATCGAGGCAACCTCGGTCAGTCGGTTGTGGTACGGCGAACTTTCGTTTTCCAGCACAGTCTTGAGACTTTCGGCAACATCACTTGCCGTCAGCTCCGCACCCGACCAGAACTTGATGCCCTTTTTTATCGTAAAGCTGAACGTGGTTCCATCGCTCGTATAGTCCTCGCACAGCTCGTTTTCGAGTGTAAAATCGCTTTTTATCTCAAAAAGGCCCTCGTAAAGCGCCTCACGCAGCATGCTGTTGACCTCGGTGCCGTCCATAACCGGATTGAGCGTTGTGCCCGAGCGATACCACGCCAGACCGAAATACGCGTCCGACACATCCACGTTGTCTACCGGTGCGCCGTCGCCGTCGTTTCCCTGTCCAAACGGGAACGTGCAGCCGCTGAGCACGACCAAAGTTGCCATTGTCAGCGCCAGCGCACGTTTTTTCCAACTTTTCATTGCATTTGATCCTTTCGCTTACAGACAGATCATGCCGCCCTGCACGCCGCGCACGCCGTGCGTTACGCGGTGCGACCAGAATTCATCCGAATGACACATGGTGCAGATGCCGCTGTCGATCACGTTTTCCGCCGAAAGTCCGGCATCCTGCAGCAGCTTTACGCCAATGCCCTGCAGGTCCACATGGAATTTCGGACCTTTCTCCATGATGAACGGATGCACCTGTGCACCGAGCAGCTCTTCCATCGCTTCCGGCACATCCGCATCGGTCTCGAAGCACTCCTGCCGGATGGACGGACCGAGCACGGCGATCAGGCTTTCACGTTTTGTGCCGAGCTGCTCCGCCATCACATCAACGGTTTTCGGCAGAATGCCTGCCGCCATGCCGCGCCAGCCGGAATGACACACGCCTGCGGTATGCGTCGCCGGATCATATAATAAGGTGACAACGCAGTCCGCGTAAAAGCCGATGATGGGCGTGTCCGCGAGTGCGGTCACGATCGCGTCCGACTGCCACTCCATCGGGCGGTGCAGCCCCATGCCGACCTTGTCCTCGGTCACGACCGACACCTGCGTGTCGTGGATCTGCTTGGTGAGCGTCATGCGCGTCTCATCCACGCCGAGCGTCTCGCCCAGCAGGCGATAGTTTTCGCGCACATTCTCCAACTCGTCGCCGCGGTTGAAGCCTAAATTCAGGCTTTCGCACGCGCCCGTGCTCACACCGCCGAATTTGGTGGTGAAGGCATGCCGCACCGGAATCCGTCGGCAGGTATAATATACGAAAGAACCGCGCTGTACGCGGCACATAGACTCGTTCATAGTCGTTCCTCCTCGTCTCTTCCATGAGGGAATACAGAATTATTATAGCAAATCGCCCTGCCGTTCACAAGAGCGCATACCGGCCGTTTTCAAAAAACGCCAAAAACCGCGTATGTCAGCTTGTCTTTTTCTTGACAGTTTGACGAATAGGCTTTACAATTAAACATAGTATAATACCTGCTGTAACAGAGCCGGTGCCAATGGTGAGCACGGCTTTTTTCAAAGGCATTATCTGATTGAACCGATAGCTTTATTTCTATCGGAACCGCATTTTTCTTTTGACAGCGCAAAACTCTGATTTTTTTCGAGCGAAGCTTCGCTTTTTCGGCATATTCCGCCTTTATTCTTCGTGCAGTGCTCATGCGTGCTGCGCGTGTTTCACCGCGGAATCAGCCTGTTTTCTGCCGAACTGCCGCTCTATTGAGAAACAGCACCGCAGATCTGCGGTATTGTCTTGGTTTTGTGCCGTCTCCCAAAATTCGTAAATAGGAGGACACACCAACAGACATGAGCAACATCATCATACCGATCATCACCGGTATCGTGTGTCTCGCAGTAGGCGTAATCATCGGATTCCTGTATCGCAAGAGCGTTGCGGAAAAAGAGATCGGCTCTGCCGAGACCGAGGCCACCCGCATCATCAACGAAGCGATCAAGGCCGGCGAGACCAAAAAACGCGAATCCATACTCGAGGCAAAGGACGAAATCCACAAGCAGCGTGTCGAAGCCGACCGCGAGCTGAAGGAACGCCGCAATGAGACCCAGCAGCTTGAGCGCCGCCTGATTCAGCGCGAGGAAGCACTGGACAAGAAGAGCGATATGCTCGACCGCAAGAATGATGACCTTAGCCGCCAGCTGGACGCAAGCCAGAAGGAAAAGGAAGAACTCGAGCGCATCAAGCTCGAGCAGGTAGAAAAGCTGGAACAGATTGCCAGCATGACCCGCGACGAGGCACGCGATATGCTCGTCCAGTCCATTGAAAACGAAGCAACCCACGATGCAGCCGTCAAGCTGCGCGAGATCAATCAGCGCCTGAAGGACGAGAGCGAGCAGACTGCCCGTGAGATCATCTCGACCGCAATCCAGCGCTGTGCCGCCGATCAGGTATCCGAGGCGACCGTTTCGGTTGTTCCGCTGCCGAACGACGAGATGAAGGGCCGCATTATCGGTCGAGAGGGACGCAATATCCGCACGCTGGAAACCCTTACCGGCGTAGACCTCATCATTGACGATACGCCCGAGGCGATCACCCTGTCCTCGTTCGATCCGGTTCGCCGTGAAATCGCACGTCTGGCACTCGAAAAGCTGATCGTTGACGGTCGTATCCATCCGGCCCGCATTGAGGAAATGGTTGACAAGGCTCGCCGCGAGGTGGAGCAGATCATCAAGAGCGAAGGCGAGCGCGCTACCTTCGAGACCGGCATTCACGGCATTCACCCCGAGCTGGTCAAGATCCTCGGCCGCCTGCGCTACCGCACCAGCTACGGTCAGAACGTCCTGCAGCACTCCATCGAGGTGGCTCACATTGCCGGCATGATGGCCAGCGAACTGGGTCTCGATCCGGTTCCGGCACGCCGCGCAGGCCTGCTGCATGATATCGGCAAGGCCATCGACCACGAGGTTGAGGGCAGCCACGTTCAGATCGGTGTAGACCTTGCCAAGAAGTACAAGGAATCCCAGCCGATCATCCACGCCATCGAGGCACACCACGGTGATGTGGAGGCAAAGACCATCGTAGCATGTCTGGTTCAGGCAGCCGATGCCATCTCCGCTGCACGTCCGGGCGCTCGCCGCGAGAACCTGGAAAACTATATCAAGCGTCTGGAGAAGCTCGAGAGCATCGCCAACGAGACGCCCGGCGTTTCCGGTTCGTTTGCCATTCAGGCAGGCCGCGAGATTCGCATTATCGTCAATCCGGAGAAGGTTTCGGACGACAAGATGGTGCTTCTTGCCCGCGAAATCGCCAAGAAGATCGAGAACGAGCTGGATTATCCCGGCCAGATCAAGGTCAACATGGTACGCGAAACGCGTGCGATCGATTACGCAAAGTAAGCAAAATCATACCCCGCAAGAAAATCTCTTGCGGGGTATTTTTATGCCCTTTTTCAGCCTTTAATCTTTATTGCAGACGATGAACCGCACGCCGCCCTTTATATTTTCCGCCTTGCATGTCAGGCCGTGCAGAGCGAGTATTTTCTGCAGAATGGCCAGTCCCAGTCCGTGCCCGCCCGCTCGGTCACGAGCCTTATCGCCGCGGTAGAACATCTCGAACAGGCGCGGCAGCTCGGTCTCCGGAATGGGTTCGCAGTCGTTCTCGACGGTCAGCAGGTGATTGCGGCTGTTCGTCAGCCGAACGGACACGCGCCCGTTTTCCGGCGAATACTTGGCGGCATTCTCCAGCAGACAGCCGACGGCACGCCGCAGCAGCGTTTCGTCGCCGCGGATGCGCACACCGTCCGCAATATCAGCGGTCAGACGGCGTTTTTCAAACAGCGGTGCATACTCAGTCAGCATATCATTTACAAGTGCGGTCAGATTGAGCGTTTTGCGATTTTTCAGCTCGTCCGTGCGGTCCAGACGGGTGTAATCCAGCATTTCGCGCACAAGGCCGTTCATCCGGTCAGTTTCCTGCTCGATGGCGGCAAGGTAGCGCGCGTTTTCCTCGGGCGAAATGTCCTGCGCGATAGCCTCGGCGTACCCGCCGATGAGCGCAAGCGGCGTTTTCAGGTCGTGGCTTGCCGCCGAGACAAACTGCTGGCGTTTCTCCTCGAGGTCGCGCTCGCTGTCCCAGCGGGTGTGCAGAGTCGTCGCCATTTCGCTCAGCGCACGGTTAAGTTCACCGATTTCGTCTCCGCGCTTCAGGTCAGGCTTGAACTCGTCGAATGCGAGAATCGATACCCGATTGGCTTCTCTTGCCGTGTCAACCAGTGGGTTGGATACCATGCGGCGTACAATTTTATAAAAAAGGAACACGAACATCAGGTACAGCGCAATCGTGATGAACGGCATACGGTAAAAGCACGCGTCATATGCGTATTGCCGGTCAACTAACGCCGCCGTAACGATGAGCCCCATGTCATCATATGGCATTCCGTAAGATGTGCCGACATATCGTTGCGATGCCCGTACCTCTGCCCACTCCTCGTCCGGCATATTTTCGCCGTCTATCGCCCGCAGTTCGGTATCCAGATAGCGCAGCGCATCAAAGTAGCCCTCCATCACTTCGTCCGTGCGAAACGGCCATACCCCCTGTATATAGTCGCCTTCGTCGGAGCGGAACTGATTGGTTTCCTCAACCGGCGTCTGTGCCGTCCATTCCCCATCACCAATACCAATTTGAAGCCGATTCGGGAAAAAGATAAATCCTGTATCTGTCTTAATCTGTTGGCCATAGACTGTGATTAAACGATCTTCCGCGTGCTCGTGACCGCCGAGTATCTCGTTCATTTCGCGCAGCGATTGCTCGGAGAAATCACTTAAATCAATGCCATAGCAGCAGCCTGTTGCCGGATGATAGTACAGCATCAACGGCGATCTAATCAGAACCCGCTTATGATTTTCGTCATAATACCGTATGATATAGGGCGTATCTACATTATAATAGGACGTATCTACACCATCTCTACACAGATTGCTGCGCAGCAAATAATATTCCTCTGTGCCTTCCGCTGGGTAGCGCGCTGCATCACCTTTCAGGATTTCAAAGTCACGCATTAGCAATTCCGTACTCGCTTGCATTCTGGCCCAAGCTAAATCTTTGGCTTCATCCTGTGCAAGTTCTGCCACTCTCCACACCCACGGCACCAGAAACACCGCCAGAATCACTGCCACAATCGCGGTCAGCCTTACCGCGATGCCGATTTTGTGAATTCGCTTTGTCATGTCGATCCCCCCAATCGGTAGCCCTTGCCGTACACCGCACGGATGTGCTGCGAGGCTGTTCCAAGCGCTTTACGCAGACTGGCAATGTGCCGGTCTATCATGCGCTCGTCCCCGTCGAAATCCGTGCCCCATACCCGCTCAATGAGTAGGTCGCGCGACACCGTGCGTCCCTGTTCGCGCAGCAGCAGCTCGAGTATCTTCGCCTCCTTGGGACGCAGATTCACCGGGTTTCCGTCCACCGTTACCGTGCCCGAGGCCGTATCCATCAGGATATTCGCGTAGCCGAGCTCACTCGCGCCCAGCCGCAGCCCGCGGGCCCGCCGCATGAGCGCCTGCGCCTTTGCCACCAGCACCGGAAACGAAAACGGTTTTGTGATGTAATCGTCCGCGCCCGCGCGGAACCCTGCCAGCGTGTCACCCTCCTGTCCGAGTGCCGTGACGAAAATGACCGGTACGTCGCTCTCCTGCCGCACCGCTTCGCAGACCTCCAGCCCGTTCAGATGCGGCATCATCACATCCAGCACCAGCAGGTCGAACGGCTGCTCCTGTGCCAGCACGAGCGCCTGTTCGCCGTCATACGCCGGTGTCACCGCCACGCCTGCCGCCCGAAAGAAATCCTGCATCAGCGCGGATAACGCCTTGTCATCCTCCGCTAAAAGAATGTGTCCTGCCATGGGAATGCCCCCTCTCTATCTGTCATTGGTCTATCCTTTTCCTGTATTTAGTATAGCATAGAATTGTCCATTCTTTATCCAATAAAAAAAGCCTTTCCGAATTTTTCGGAAAGGCTTTTGCGCTATTCGATTTAGACAGCAATTTTATGCCTGCGGCGGAATACAGCCGACACCATCCAGAATAAAGTGCGGACGGTACGCGTAATTCTCCACATCCTGACGGGAAGTACAGCCGGAGAGCACCAGAACGGTGTCCAGACCGGTTTCGATGCCGGCAACAATATCGGTATCCATGCGGTCGCCGATCATAGCCGCCTCGTGCGAGTGCACACCAAGCAGGCGCAGACCGGTACGCATCATCAGCGGGTTCGGCTTGCCGACATAGTATGCGGTCTTGCCGGTGGCCAGCTCAATCGGAGAAACCAGTGCGCGGCATGCCGGAATAATGCCCTGCTCGGACGGGCCGGTCAAATCGGAGTTGGTGGCAATCAGGCGTGCGCCCTTATTGATAAGATCAACGGCCTTGAGAATGGTCTGATAGTTGTAGGTGTTGGTCTCGCCCGCAATAACGTAATCCGGGTCAACATCGTTCATCACGATGCCTGCCTCGTACAGCGCACCGACCAGACCGGGGGCACCGATCACATACGCAGATGCGTGCGGCTTCTGGCTGGCGATAAACTTTGCCGTAGCCAGAGCAGAGGTGTAGAAATGCTCCTCACCGATCTCCAGACCCATACGGGCCAGCTTCTGCTGCAGCTCGAGCGGCGAACGCTCGGAGGAGTTGGTCAGAAAGAGGAAGCTCTTGTTTTCACGCTGCAGCCAGTCTACAAATTCAGGTACACCGGGCAGCAGACGGTTGCCGTGATAGATAACACCGTCCATATCGCAGATGAAGCCTTTCTTCTCTCGAAGCAGCTCTAATTCTTCGTTCATTATGCTGATCTCCTTTCGGTAGGCGACCCATGCTGAAATAGCATAGCCGGAAATCTTTTGTCCATTCTTATTATGCGTAAAATTTCAGCCAACGTCAAGAGCCAACCGAGGAAAAAATGTTAAATCCTCGTAAAGAGCTGAAAAGAGAGCGGAGAGCGAGGAGTGGAGAGTGAAGATTTTCTTCTCCGGGCGCATACCAAGGGACACAGGCGGCTCTGCCGCCGTGTCATTTTTAACAAACACCAAAAAGGACCCGGAATCGATAATTCCGAGTCCTTTTTGGTGCAATAGCCCTTACAGGCGCAAGCCTTTTACGGCTCGAGGCGGTTCATATCACGCGGGAACATAGAAGCCTCGCGGATGTTATTCAGCCCCAGCAGCTGCATGGTCAGGCGCTCCAGACCAATGCCCAGACCGCCATGCGGCGGCATGCCGTACTTGTGCAGCATGGTGAAGGACTCAAACAGCTCGGCGTTCATCTTGCGGGCCTCCAGCTTGTCCATCTGCTCCTGATAATCGTGGATACGCTGACCGCCGGTGGTGATCTCCAGACCGCGGAACAGCAGGTCGAACGACAGCGCCAGCTTCGGGTCCTCCGGATCATCCTTCGCGTAGAACGGACGCTTTGCGGACGGGAAGTGGGTTACAAATACGAAATCAGAGTCGTGCTCCTCCTTTGCCCACTGGCACAGCAGCACTTCTTCGTCCGGGTTGAGGTCATAACGGTTCTTGGACTTGTGGCCGTACTTCTCCTCCATGATCTGCTTGGCCTCGTGGAAGCGGATGGTCGGGATTTCCTTGATCTCCGGAACCTCGGCGTTCAGCATAGCGAGTTCCTCAGCGCAGTGCTCCTTAACGTAAGCCATAACGCTCTTCAGCATGCCGGTCTCCATTGCCATTACATCGTACATGGAATCAATGTAGGCCATCTCGAAGTCCAGACCCATGTACTCGTTCAGGTGACGAGAGGTGTTGTGACGCTCTGCACGGTAAACCGAGCCGATCTCGTATACACGGCCGAATGCACCGGCGAGATACTGCTTGTGGAACTGCGGGGACTGTGCCAGATAAGCCGGGGTGCCGAAGTAATCCAGCTTGAACAGGTTTGCGCCGCCCTCAGCGCCTGCAACTACGATCTTCGGGGTGTGGATGTGGGTGAAGCCCTGCGACTGCATGTACTGTGCAAAGCCGTCAGCGATCGCACCCTGTACGCGGAAGATCGCCTGCTTGCGCGGATGACGCAGCGTGATCGGACGCAGCGGCAGATCAACATCAAGGGACAGGCCCATATACTTCTTGCCGAGCGGTACCGGCAGCTGGTCGTACGGCTTGCCGAGGATGGACAGTGCGCTCAGAACGACCTCAACGCCATGCTCTGCACGCGGCTCCTCACGAACGGTACCGGTAACCTCAAGTACCATTGCATCCTTGACATCCGAACGCTTGATGCCGCCGATCTCGTCACCCTGGAAGGTGCACTGGATCAGACCGCGCTCAACGCGCATTACAACAAAAGAAAAGTCAGACATATCGCGTACACGGTGAACCGTGCCGCGGAACGTGACCTCGCTGCCGACTGCTTCGCAGACGCGCTTTACGGTGTCAACGTACTGACCCGCTTCATGAATCATTTCCATAATATTACGCCTCTCTGTTTACAATTTTCAGATAGAGTTATTGTAGCATGGATTTAATGCCGTGACAAGGTTTTACCAGTGAAATCCACGCTGTTTCGACAATTTTTCTTATCGTTTCAGCCGGCGGAGCACCGCCTGTACTTCCTCGCGGCCCTCACCGCTGACGATAATGCACACTGCATAAACGCCCGCACCGACCACGACAGCCGCGCCAAGGCGAATGAGATTGCCGACCGGCAGCAGCGTGCATGCAAAAGCCGCCGCACCGCACAGCAGCGCCGAAACGATGATGCGCACCAGACTGACCGGTGCCACGCGGAACAGAAACCGGCTGCGCACGCGCACGCAGGTAATGATAAAGTAGGACGCAAATGCGACCACCGAACCGAGCGCACCGCCCGTAAATCCGAGGATTTTGAGCAGAATGACACTCGAAACCACCTTGATAACTGCTGCGATCGCGCTGTTCTGCAGAACGTGTACGGTGGATTGCTCCAGCTCATATGCCTTGTTGGCGTATTCGGTCAGGCCCATGAACAGCATGGCAAGCGCGGTATACGCGATGACCGGCGCACCGGCGGCGTACTTCGCGGGGAACAGGAACCGGCTGAGCGGCAGCGCGACCGCCGTCAGACCTGCAACCGCAGGCACGGCGATCAGCAGATACAGCCGCACGCCCTGATCGAGCAGCGGCTTTGCTGCGGCTTTGCCGCCCTCACGCCAGCCACGCAGCACAGCAAGATACACGCCGCGCATAATGCCGACCGAGATCATCGTGAACAGACCGCTTGCGATCGAGTTGTTATTCGAGTAGTATGCGTACAGAATGTTGCCGTAAAAGCCGACAACAAGGTATTTGTCGATCTGGTTGAGCAGCGCCACCGAAATGGAAACGCCCATCAGCGGTACGCCGTATTTGAGGAACCTGTTCAGCAGCGGCTTGGAGAAATATTTCAGCCGCACAACAACCGGCAGGCTGAGCGCAAACACCGCACCGATGGTGGCTACACCGTCCGCAATGGTATTGGCGAAGATAGCCGGGAACGGCGACGGATAATTCGACTTGCCGCCGACAAGCGCAAATGCAACCGCGAGCTTGAGCACCGCCGAGGTCAGCGACCACAGGATGGACGCTTTTACTCTGCCGAGCTGAATCAGCGCCGCATTGAGCACCTGAAACGCCGTGTAGGTGCAGAACATCAGCGCACCGCCCAGATAAACCGGACTTTGCGTCACAGCTGCCGTAATGCAGCAGCCGATGGCAACAAGCACGCACAATCCCACATAGATGGTAGAAACCGTGGAGAACAGGCCGCGTCCTTCATCGGCGCGGTACTCCTCACCTACATAACGGGTGGCGGAGTTCGCCATCCAGCCCGCGAGGATGAGGTAGAGCAGCTGTATCGTAGTGTTGGTCAGGTTGAACGCGCTGACCGCACCCTCCACAAAGATGTGAGAATACAGCGAGGAACACCCGATGACGAGCAGTCCCTCGACCACCTTGGCCGGCAGGAACAGCATGGCATCGCGCGTCATGGTATTTTTAGAGGACAAAAGAAAAACCCTCACTTTCCGTCAGATAAAATCAGTATACCATGTTCTGAGCAAAAAAACAAACTTCGTTTGCCAAAATACTGCCGAAAAAGACGACATTTACCGCGTCCGAGTTTTGCAATCCCCCTGTTTTCATGGTATACTGATTATACTTGTCAAGTGGAGGTATTTGACTTTGCGAATCATGCATGTAATGGGCGGCGGCGATGTAGGCGGCGCCAAGACCCAGATTATGAATACCGTGACCGGACTCAACCGCAATAACGATGTGATGCTCATCTCGTTCCGCGCAGGTCCGTTTGCGGATGAAGCGCGCGAACGCGGCATTGATGTGCGCGTGATCGAGCGGCACAATCCATTCCGTGCGGCACGAACCATGCGCGACCTGGTAGATGCGTTCAAGCCCGACATTATTCACTGCCACGGCGGCCGTGCCAACCTGATGGGAGCCATGGTGCGCCGCAGCCGTCAGGTGCCGATCGTCACGACCGTGCACTCGGATTATCGGCTGGACTACCTCGGCAGTCCGCTCAAGCAGTACACGCTCGGCACGGCGAATGCCATTGCCCTGCGCTTTCTCGACTTCTATCAGCCGGTCGCGGACCGTATGGCACGCACGCTCATCGAGCGCGGCTTTGACCCGGAGCGCATTGTAAAAATCTACAACGGCATGGATTTTGACCGTCCGAAGGGCGAATTTGACCGTGTTGCCTATCTGCGGGACACCTACGGAGCCGAGATCGAGGACGGCGACGTGCTGTGCGGCATTGCCGCGCGTCTGACTGCCGTCAAGGATATTGCGACCACCATCCGCGGCTTTGCCGAGGCGCTGAAATCCGCGCCGCAGCTGCGCCTGTTCATCGCCGGTGACGGCGAGGACGAGGATATGCTCAAAAAGCTGTGCGACCAGCTCGGCGTGCGTGAGCGCGTAACATTCTGCGGCTGGGTATCGCCGGTCATGCCGTTCTTCCGCGCGATGGACATCAACCTGCTGTCCTCGGTGTCCGAAACCTTCCCGTACTCCATTCTCGAGGGCGTTTGTGCCGGCTGCGCGACCATCTGCTCGGATGTCGGCGGCATGCCCGAGCTCATCGACACCGGCGAAAACGGCTATATCTTCCCGGTCGGGGACGATAAGCGGCTGGCGGAATATCTGGTCCGTCTGGGCAACGATGCCGAACTGCGGCAGAAATTTGCGGACGCGCTGTACGAAAAAGCCTCCCGTGATTTCTCGCGCGACAAAATGTGCGAACGTCAGATGGAAAACTACCATCACCTGCTGGCACGGTTCCACCGTCCGAAAAACGAGCGCGAGAGCATTGTCATCTGCGGTGCTTACGGACGCGGCAACGCCGGTGACGACGCCATCCTCGAGGCCATCGTGCAGGAGATGCGCCAGCTCGATCCCGAACGCACCATCTGCGTTATGTCGCGCAGGCCGAAGGAAACGCGCCTGATCTACCGCACGAACGCCATCTATACTTTTAATGTGTTCTCCGTCCTGCGCAAGTTCCGTCATGCCGCGCTGTATATCAACGGCGGCGGCTCACTCATGCAGGATGTTACGTCCACCCGCTCGATCTGGTACTACTGCTACACGCTGTACGCCGCCAAAAAGCGCGGCTGCAAGGTAATGATGTACGGCTGCGGCATCGGTCCGATCAACCGTCCGGGCAACCGCCGGATGGCCGCCAGAACCATTGATGCATCGGTTGACCGCATCACGCTGCGCGATGACAATTCCCGCGCACTGCTTGCCGAAATGGGCGTTACCCGGCCGGATATCCGTGTTTCCGCCGACCCGACCATCATTCTGACGCCGGCGCCGCGTGAAATCGTCAATATCGCCCTCGAGCAGAGCGGCATTGACCCGAACGGAAAGTATATCGGCTTCGGTCTGCGCAACTGGAAGGGTCTGGACACGGCTCTGCCCGAAATCGCGGCTGCAGCCAACTATGCCTACGAAAAGCACGGCCTGACGCCGGTTTTCGTACCCATCGAGTTCCCGAGCGACCTCATGCCCGCAGAACGTGTCGGCGCACTGCTGCACTGTCCGTGGCACGCCGTGCGTACCCGACAGCCCATCGAAGTCACCATCGGCATCCTCTCCCGCATGAAAACCGTGGTTGGCATCCGACTGCATTCGCTGATGTTCTCCGCCGGTCAGGGCGTTCCGGTCGTCGGCATGAGCTACGACATCAAGGTGGACGGCTTCCTGAAATATATCGGCAGCCGCACCTGCCTGCAGCTTTCGTCCGTCAAGGCGGAGCCGCTGTGCCGCCTCATCGACGAGTGCGTCTCCGGTGCGCTCGATAACGAGGTGCACCGCACAGCGGAAATGCTGAGAGAAAGAGAATCCGAGAATGTGAAGGGTGCAGCGAAGCTGCTGAACATTTCCGAAAACTAAACCGTAGGGCGGGGTGCCCTCACCCCGCCGTCTTTACCATCTGCATACCGCTAACCACGGCGGGCCGAGGTCAGCCCGCCCTACGATATATGATAAAACAATCCACTAAAGGGGTTATATAGATATGAAGAACCACATCGTCTGTCTTTCGACAACGAACTACCATCCTCTGCCGACGCGCAAACAGAACGTGATGAGCCGTCTGCGCAACAGCGAAATCCTGTATTTTGATCCTCCGGTGTCCATGATCGCACCGCTCAAGGACAAAAAAGCCTCCGCATATATCGAAAAGTACAAGCAGCCTGGCGAAAAGGTCGAGGGGCACGAAAACATCACTGTTTACGCACTGCCGCCGGTACTGCCGTTTTTCAACAAGTTCCGCTGGATCAACAAAATCAACCAGAAGCGGCAGGCGGCGTTCATCCGCGAAAAGATGCGCGAGCACGGCTTCGGCGACGAGACCGTGCTGTGGTGCTACTCGCCGTCCTCGTGCGATATTGTGGAGCACCTGCCGCACTCCAAGCTGGTATATGACTGTGTAGACCGTCATTCCGCATACAAGGGCCACATCAATCCCAAGGTTGTGGACAAGATGGAATGCGATCTGGCCAAGCCTGCCGATCAGGTATTCGCAACCGCAGTCGGACTGGCAGAGACACTGGAAAAGATCAACCCGACCACCCAGATGATCCCGAACGGCGCGGCTTACGAGATTTTCTCGCGCGTACAGACCGAGAAGGACACCCTTCCCTGCCCGGAGGACATGAAGGATCTGCCGCATCCGATCTACGGCTTTGTCGGCATGCTGCAGGAGTGCATCGACTATGCACTGATCGAAAAGCTGGCGAAGAGCCGTCCGAACGCGACGATTTTCCTGATCGGACGCACGCTGCCGGGTGTTGACCTGACAAATCTCAAGCAGTACCCGAACATCGTATTCCACGGTCTGGTGCCGCAGCCCGAGCTGCCCGCATATCTGGCGCAGATGGACGTCTGCCTGAACGTATTCCGTGCCGGTGCGCTCTCCAAGGACGTTTCGCCGCTCAAGTTCTACGAATATCTGGCAACCGGCAAGCCGATCGTTTCCACGCGCGAGCCGCTGCAGGTCGAGGATTTCAAGGATGTGGTCTACATTGCCCGCAATCCCGAGATGTTCCTGCCGCTGTGCGATGCCGCTGCCAAGGAAAAACGTCCGGCATGGACGGAAAAACGCCTTGCCTACGGCGCGCAGTGCTCGTGGACCGAGCGCGTGCACCAGATGGAAGAGGTGCTTTATAAAAAGGGCGTTCTGCACGAAAGTGCAGAGGAGTAAAATTTATCTTTGGGCATTTACACAAATCCCGAAAAAAGCGGGTAAAATACTTGCATTAACAAGTTAAATTAGCTAAAATAAATATGTATCGTCACCGTTGGTTTTAAGAAAGAGGTGTACACATGACCGGCAGCGTATTTTTGAACCAGACTGCAGCTGAACAGTTTTTCGTTCTCGGGCATTCGTGCATTCTCTCGGGCATCGGTGCACATAAATGAGCGATTATAGGGCACGGGTATACCCGTGCCCTCATTTGTTTTTGTAGGAGGAATAACAAATGAAAAAAGTTCTCGTTGTCATGGGATCCGACAGTGATCTCAAGGTAATGGAAAAGTGTGTTGACCGTCTGAAATCGTTCGATATTCCGACTGAGGTCCGCATTTGCTCCGCGCACCGCACCCCGGCCGCTGCCGAGCAGCTGGCGAAGAACGCGGCAGCCGAAGGCTTCGGCGTTATCATCGCGGCAGCAGGCAAGGCCGCACACCTCGGCGGTGTACTGGCAGCTTATACCACGCTTCCGGTAATCGGCGTGCCGATGGCCACCAGCGTGATGGGCGGCATGGACAGCCTGCTCTCCATCGTGCAGATGCCCAAGGGTATTCCGGTGGCAACCGTTGCGATCGACGGCGCAGACAACGCCGCCATCCTCGCAGCACAGATGATCGCCCTGTCGGATGACGCGCTGGCACAGAAGCTCGCGCAGTTCAAGGCCGATATGGCAGCGGAAGTTACCGCAAAGGACGAAAAGGTTCGCGCTCAGTTCGCGTAATCTATATAGGTATCTCTGATACCGCATCCCCGCAAGGTAAAGGCATTGGGGCTGCTCCCATTGGCAGCTTCGATGTACAACCTGCAAACAACATTGTTTCAAATTAACACTACTTATACAAATGGAGGAATTGGACATGGAAAAGAAAGAACAGCTGTACGAAGGCAAGGCTAAGAAGGTATTCGCTACCGATGATGCAAATCTCGTAATCGTTGACTACAAGGACGATGCAACCGCATTCAACGGTGAGAAGAAGGGCACCATCACCGGCAAGGGCGTTATCAACAACGTAATGAGCAATCACATGTTCCAGCTGCTCGAGCAGCAGGGCGTGCCGACCCACTTTGTTGAGCAGCTCTCCGAGCGTGAGACCCTGGTAAAGAAGGTCTCCATTGTACCGCTGGAGGTCATCATCCGCAACATTTCCGCCGGTTCCTTTGCGAAGCGTTTCGGCGTGGAAGAGGGCATCGTATTCGACGAGCCGACCATCGAGTTCTCCTACAAAAACGATGAGCTTGGCGACCCGCTCATGAACGCTTACCACGCGATCGCGCTGAAGGCTGCTACCCGTGAGGAGATCGAGACCATCAAGGCAATGGCCTTCAAGGTAAACGAGGTTATGAAGCAGTACTTCGATACCCTGAACGTCATCCTCGTTGATTTTAAGCTCGAGTTCGGCAAGACTGCGGACGGCAAGATCGTTCTCGCGGACGAAATCTCTCCGGATACCTGCCGCCTGTGGGACAAGACCACCAAGGAGAAGCTGGATAAGGACCGCTTCCGTCGTGATATGGGCGGTGTCGAGGAGGCATATCAGGAGATCATGAAGCGCGTTATGGGCAAGTAAGCCCATCCGCAAGGCAAGATTCGGACAAGAAAAGGCTGAAGAATGAAATATCGTATTTTAAGAAAAAGCAGCACTCCGTTTGACAAGGTGCATGAGGAGTGCGGTGTATTCGGTATCGCAGCGCCGGAAGGCAAGGAGATTTCCGCCGCGCACGACGCGTATACCGCACTGTTTGCTCTCCAGCACCGCGGTCAGGAGGCTGCCGGTATCGCCGTAAACAAAAACGGCGTGATCCACTGCCATAAGGACACCGGTCTGGTCAGCGCTGTGTTCAATCAGGACATCCTGGACAACATGCCCGGCTCGATGGCCATCGGTCATGTGCGCTACTCCACCACCGGCGATACCCGCCGCGAGAACGCGCAGCCGATCTCCATCACCCATGTAAAGGGCAATCTCGCGGTTGCACACAACGGCAACCTCGTAAACGCAGGCGAGCTGCGCCGCGAGATCGAGCTGGACGGCGGCATTTTCCGCTCCTCGAACGACACCGAGGTTCTGGTATACACCATTGTTAAGGAACGCCTCAAGTGCGGCTCTATCGAAGAAGCCGTTATGAACACCATGCACCGCATTGAGGGTGCCTACTCTCTGGTCGTTATGTCTCCGCGCAAGCTGATCGCGGCACGCGACCCGCACGGCTTCCGTCCGCTGTGTATCGGCCTGTTGGACAACGACTGCTACATTTTCGCTTCCGAGACCTGCGCTTTGGACGCGCTCGGCGCAAAGTTCATCCGCGATGTAGAACCCGGTGAGGTCTGCGTTGTCGAAAACGGTGAGCTGCGCTCCATGCACTGCGGTATCGAGTGCAAGTCCTCCGCGTGCGTATTCGAGTACATTTACTTTGCCCGTCCGGACTCCATCATTGACGGTGCATCGGTTGAGCTGGCCCGTCAGGAGGCCGGCAAGTACCTGTCCATCGAGCATCCGGTCGGCGCTGACGTGGTTATCGGCGTACCGGATTCCGGTATTCCGGCAGCGATCGGCTACGCAAAGTTCTCCGGCATTCCGTACGGCGTGGGTCTCATCAAGAACCGCTATATCGCCCGCACCTTTATCCAGCCGGGTCAGGACAAGCGCGAGCGCTCGGTGCGTCTCAAGCTGAATGCCCTGCGCACCGCCATTGAGGGCAAGCGCGTGATCATGGTCGATGACTCCATCGTCCGCGGTACGACCTGCGGCCGTCTGGTAAAGCTGCTGCGCGATGCAGGCGCGGCTGAGGTCCACATGAGAATTTCGGCGCCACCGTTCCGTCATCCCTGCTTCTTCGGCACGGATATTCCGGAGCGCAACCAGCTTCTCGCCCACAACCGCACGGTTGAGGAAATGCGCGAGATCATCGGCGTGGATTCGCTCGGTTTCCTGTCGCTCGAGGCCTGCCGCAAGATCGCAGTCGGCTGCAAGCTGGGCTTCTGCGATGCATGCTTCTCCGGAGAGTACCCGATTCCGGTACCCGAGCAGGTGGATAAGAACATGTTCGAGATCGAGATTCCGCTCCCCTCTAACAAAGACTAACTTTTGAATTGAGAATGGAAAATGGAGAATGGAGAATTGCGGTACGGCGCACCGCGCCGCATAAAATAATCGCGCATTGCGCGAATCCGCAATTTTCCATTTTCAATTCTCAATTTTCCATTTTTCCCGTTCATACGATAAATGAAAGTGAGATGTAAAACATGAGTGTAAGCCGTTCTGAAAGCTACAAGGCTGCCGGCGTTGACGTTACCGCAGGCTATGAAGCGGTCAAGCTGATGAAGCCGATGGTAGAAAGCACCTTTACCAAGGGCGTTATGGGTACGCTCGGCGGCTTCGGCGGCCTGTTCCGTCCGGAGTTCAAGGGCATGAAGGATCCGATCCTCGTTTCCGGTACGGATGGCGTCGGCACCAAGCTCAAGCTGGCGTTCCTGATGGACAAGCATGACACCGTTGGCATCGACTGCGTTGCCATGTGCGTAAACGATATCGCCTGCTGCGGTGCACAGCCGCTGTTCTTCCTCGACTATGTTGCAGTCGGCAAGAACCATCCGGAGAAGATCGCACAGATGGTTTCCGGTATCGCAGAGGGCTGCCGTCAGGCAGGCTGCGCGCTGATCGGCGGCGAAACCGCTGAAATGCCGGGCTTCTATCCGGAAAACGAGTACGATATGGCCGGCTTCTCTGTCGGCATGGTCGATAAGGAAAAGATGATCGACGGCACCGGCATCAAGGCCGGCGACGCGCTGATCGGTGTAGCGTCCTCCGGCGTACACTCCAACGGCTATTCTCTGGTTCGCAAGACGCTCGGCATCAACGAGAAGTCGGTTCGCCGCTACATCGACGAGTTCGGCAAGACCCTCGGCGAAGAGCTGCTGACCCCGACCAAGATCTACGTTAAGGCGATCCAGTCCCTGATGGGCAAGGTTGAGGTTAAGGGCATCAGCCATATCACCGGCGGCGGCTTCTATGAGAATGTACCGCGCATGCTGCCGGCAGGCATCGTTGCCAAGATCGAGAAGGCTGCTATGCCGGTTCCGCCGGTATTCGACCTGATCGCAAAGACCGGCAAGATTCCGGAGCGCGACATGTACAACACCTTCAACATGGGCGCCGGTCTGGTTCTGGCCGTTGCCGCTGAGGACGCTTCCCGCGCGGTTGCAGCAATTTCCGCTGCAGGCGAGCAGGCTTATGTTATCGGCGAGTGCGTAAACAGCGCCGAAAAGGGCGTAGAACTCGTTTAAGTAAATTGAAAATGGAGAATTGAGAATTGGCGCTATCCTTGCGCGGGTTTCGTCCGCGCTGCGTGGTTCAGTGCAAAGCGATGTGTTGAATAATCGCGTTCTGCACGAATCCACAATTCTCCATTTCATTTGTTTTTTGGAGAAAAATAAATGACAAAAATTGCAGTTTTGGTTTCGGGCGGCGGCACAAACCTGCAGGCGCTCATTGACGCACAGCAGGCGGGCAAGATCGAAAACGGACAGATTTCGCTCGTGGTTTCGTCCAACCCGAAGGCGTATGCACTCGAGCGTGCCGCAAAAGCGGCTATTCCCTCCGAGGTGCTGCGCCGCAGGGACTTTTCCGACGCGGAAGAGTACGGCAAGGCGCTTACCGCTCTGCTGGAGAACGCAGACATCGGTCTGATCGTGCTCGCAGGCTTCATGACCGTCCTGCCGGACAGCTTCTGCCGCCATTTCGAAAACCGCATTATCAACGTACATCCCTCGCTCATCCCCTCCTTCTGCGGAGAGGGCTTCTACGGTCTGCGCGTGCATGAAGCCGCGTTGGCAAAAGGGGTAAAGGTTACCGGTGCGACCGTGCATTTTGTATCCGAAGTGGTAGACGGCGGCGCAATCATCGCGCAGAAGGCCGTTGAAGTGGAAGATGGCGACACACCGGAGACCTTGCAGAAACGCGTCATGCAGAACGCGGAGTGGATTCTTCTGCCGCAGGCAGTATCCGACTTCTGCGCAGGCAGACTGCGCGTGGACGGCGCTATCGTCCATAAAAACTGAACAGGAGTGACAGCATTATGAGCAAGAATGTTTTTGACATCAGCCAGGAGCTGATGAGCAACGCATATCCCGGCCGCGGCATTATTCTCGGCCGCACCCCGGATAATAAAAAGAATGTTATCGCCTACTTCATCATGGGCCGCTCGGAGAACAGCCGCAACCGCGTGTTCACCGAAACCGAGGACGGTATCCGCACGGAGGCATTTGACCCGTCCAAGATGGTCGATCCCTCGCTGATCATCTATCATCCGGTGCGCCTGTACAACGGCACCCTGGTCGTTACCAACGGCGACCAGACCGATACCATCGTGGACTATCTCAAGCAGGGCAAGAGCTACTTTGAGGCGCTCCGCACCCGCCAGTTTGAGCCGGACGCCCCCAACTACACCTCCCGCATTTCGGGCGTTGTCAATCCGGACGGCTCCTACAGCCTGTCCATCCTCAAGAACTTCACCTCGGACCGCACCGCCAACAAGCGTTTTTTCTATGAGTACGATAAGCCGGTTGCCGGTCTGGGCCATTTCATCCATACCTATCAGTGCGACGGCGATCCGCTGCCGCCGTTCCGCGGCGAGCCGAAGTGCATCCGCATCGAGCTGCCCATTCACGAGTTCACCAACCTGCTCTGGAACAGCCTGAACGAGCAGAACAAGGTTTCGCTGTTCGTGCGCTACGTCGATCTGGAGACCGGCGAAGTTGAGCAGGAAATCCGCAACAAGAACGCAGAATAACTGCGGCCTGATGAGCAGAAAGGACTATTTATGAAAGAATTAGCCTTAAAGTACGGCTGCAACCCCAACCAGAAGCCGGCCCGCATTTTTATGACCGAGGGCGAGCTTCCGATTGAGGTACTCAACGGCAAGCCGGGTTATATCAACTTCTGTGACGCATTCAACTCTTGGCAGCTCGTCCGTGCGCTGAAAAAGGCGACCGGCCTGCCCGCAGCTGCGTCCTTCAAGCACGTTTCTCCGGCCGGTGCCGCGCTCGGCAAGCCGCTGACCGATGTTGAGCGTCAGATGTACTTTGTTGACACCGACAAGGAGCTGTCCCCGATTGCATGCGCTTACATCCGTGCACGCGGCGCTGACCGTCTGTGCTCCTACGGTGACTGGGCGGCGCTGTCCGATACCTGCGACGCAGACACCGCTTCCTACCTCGCACACGAGGTTTCCGACGGCATCATCGCACCGGACTTCACCGCTGAGGCCCTCGAGATCCTCAAGACCAAGCGCAAGGGCGGCTACAACGTTGTCAAGATCGACCCGAACTACGAGCCAAAGCCGATCGAGCAGCGCGACATTTTCGGCATCCGCTTTGAGCAGGGCTACAACAACTACGAGATTAACGAGAGCCTGCTCACCAACATCGTTACCGAGAACAAGAATCTGCCGGAGAGCGCAAAGCACGACATGATCCTTGCGCTCATCACGCTGAAGTACACCCAGTCCAACTCGGTCTGCTACGTCAAGGACGGCATGACCATCGGTGTCGGCGCAGGTCAGCAGAGCCGCATCCACTGCACGCGACTCGCCGGCAACAAGGCCGACAACTGGTTCGTTCGTCAGCATCCGAAGGTTCTCGGTCTGCAGTTTGTTGACGGCATCCGCCGCCCGGACCGCGACAACGCGATCGACGTTTACACCTCGGACGAGTACGAGGATGTGCTGGCTGAGGGCGTATGGCAGAAGACCTTCAAGGTAAAGCCGGAGGTGCTCACCGCTGAGGAAAAGAAGGCGTGGATTGCAAAGAACACCGGCGTAACCGTTGGTTCGGACGCATTCTTCCCGTTCGGCGACAATGTAGAGCGCGCACGCAAGTCCGGCGTGGAGTACATTGTACAGCCGGGCGGCTCCATCCGTGACGACAACGTAATCGAGACCGCGAACAAATACGGCATCACGATGGCGTTCACCGGCATGCGTCTGTTCCATCACTAATGAAACTGCTGAAAGGCTATTATGCCTACTTAGCCGTATCCGGCGGACTGCTGCTCAGTCTGGCCGCGCAGCACAACTGGGCACTGCAGATATTGGCGTTCGCGCTGGTGTCTGCCGGTGCGCTGTCCGTGCAGAATGCGTCCCGCTGGTATATGCGCGCGAGCATTGCCGCGGACGTGACGATGGCGTTCAAGCTCATCCTCGGTCCGGCAGTCATCCCGCCCTGTCTGCTGCGGATTGTGCTGCAGTATGCGGCGCTCGTGCCGCTGCTGCTCACCGGCTGCATGCTGCTGATGGGTGTCAAAGACCAGATGCACAAGATCGAGCACAGCACGCTGCCCGAATGGGTTTTGCTGGTGGTCTGGAGCGCGGGCTACATTCTCGTGCTCGTCAGCGCCCCCGGCTGGCTGAACGACTATCTGTTTAACACCGTGTGGACACTGGCGAACAGCCTCATCTCCATCGGCGGTGTGGCACTCATCGTTGAAATGTTCCGCGCACAGCGCATATACCTACAAACGGAGGAACAATAAATGAAAGTTTTGGTTATCGGCGGCGGCGGCCGTGAGCACGCCATCGTCCATACATTGAAGAAGAGCCCCAAGGTTGACCATATCTGGTGTGCACCGGGCAACGGCGGCATTGCCGCTGAGGCGGAGTGTGTTGCCATCAAGGCGACCGACATCGACGGCATGGTGGCTTTCGCCAAGGAGCACAAGCCGGATCTCGTTATGGTAGCACCGGACGACCCGCTTGCACTCGGCATGGTAGACGCGCTCGAGGCCGCAGGCATCCGTGCCTTCGGTCCGCGCAAGAACGCCGCTATTATTGAGGGCAGCAAGTCCTTTGCGAAGGATTTAATGCAGAAATACAACATCCCGACCGCGGGCTACGCTGTTTTTGAGAACTCCGCAGACGCGATCGAGTACATCAAGAAGAACGGTGCGCCGATTGTTGTCAAGGCGGACGGCCTTGCGCT
Organism: Butyricicoccus faecihominis; assembly: GCF_014648015.1. NCBI lineage: Bacteria > Bacillati > Bacillota > Clostridia > Eubacteriales > Butyricicoccaceae > Butyricicoccus > Butyricicoccus faecihominis. The sequence goes on along the minus strand of NZ_BMQH01000005.1, from coordinate 204,644 downwards.
CGGCAAGGGCGTTACCGTGGCTATGACCGAGGAAGAAGCCATCGAAGCAGTCAAGGACGCCATCGACGGCGGCGCATTCGGCGGCGCCGGTGCGCGTGTCGTTATCGAGGAGTTTCTGACCGGTCCGGAGGTTTCCGTGCTGGCATTCGTTGACGGCAAGCACCTCAAGACCATGCCGTCTGCGCAGGATCACAAACGTGCCTACGACCATGACGAAGGTCCGAACACCGGCGGTATGGGCGCATTCTCGCCGTCCCGCTTCTATACCGACGATATTGCTGCCGAGTGCATGGAGACCATCTTCAAGCCGACCGTCGCGGCTATGGAGAAGGAAGGCCGTCCGTTCAAGGGCGTGCTGTATTTCGGCCTGATGCTGACCCCGAAGGGCCCGCGCGTTATCGAATACAATGCTCGTTTCGGCGATCCGGAGACGCAAGCTGTTCTGTCCCGACTGGACACCGACCTGTTCGACATCTTCAATGCCGTTATCGACGAAAAGCTCGAGGACATTGACATCAAGTGGGCGGACAATGCCGCCTGCTGTGTCTGCATGGCGTCCGGCGGCTATCCGAAGTCCTACGAAAAGGGCAAGGAGATCACCGGTCTGGACGATGTGACCGACTCGTTCGTATTCCACGCCGGCACCGCCGTCAAGGACGGCAAGCTGGTAACGAACGGCGGCCGCGTGCTCGGCGTAACGGCAGTTGCCCCCACGCTCGACGAAGCGATCCTCAAGGCGTATGCCGATGTCAAGAAAATTCACTTCGATAAGGCGCATTATCGCACCGATATCGGCGTAAAGTAATATTTTACGTTTATTGTAGGGCGGGCTGACCTCAGTCCGCCCTACATTCTGCGTGAATGGAAGAAAGGAAAAAAGAATGAAAATCGAACAGCAAAATCAGATTTTAGGCTGCATGAACGATGTTCTCAACCAGAACGGCTTCCGTGCGGAAATCATGCAGAAGGACGGCGCACCGACCATTCTGCGCTGCGAGGCAATGCGTCAGGGAAAGGTTGCCAAGGACGTTGTGATTGAAGCCTGCTTCATCCCGATGCAGCTGCCCGCAGAGGACATGGGTCTGCTGCAGTTCTTCGTCACTCTGTTTCAGGGTGCACCGGAAAACAACAAGGTGCAGCTCCGCCATGCGTGCGATTACTGCAACAACTTCTGTGCGCTCGGCTCGTTCGGCTTCTTTGAGGAGGCCGGTCAGATTTACCTCAAGCACAACACGCTGGTGGACGGCTCTCTCGAACTCGAGAAAATCATTCCGTTTGTGGCGGATAACATTTCCGTGCTGATTGCGGCAGTCTCCCGCTTCATCGACGGTCTGGCGCAGATTGCCTATGCAGGCATGACGCTCGACGCTGTTATCGAGCAGGACTTGTTCCCGAAGCTCGGCTGAAAAGCATAAAAACACCGCAGAGTAATGCTTAACCGTCGTAAGGAACTATAAGTCCTGCGGTTAGGGCAGAGAACGGTGTGACCGTTAAGGTCACGCCGTTTTTTTGCGTCCAAGGGTAGATTCTGCAATCATGGGTTCTGCCAGTGCGGGGATTTCCACATGGTTTCTTTCAAGAATCCGCGAAATCTGCTCTGGGCCTTTGCCGTCAATGCAGAGATCAAAGACGCGCTTGACAATCTGGGCAGCATCCTCATCCAGAATCCACTTGTCCTTGCCGCTGCTCGTTGCCCCATCTGCCGTGTTCGTCCAAAGGGCGAATGGGACACATGACATGAAGGTGCGGATTGGAAATGCCGACGTCCTCCTTGTCGAGAGAATGAACGGCAAAGTCCACTACCATCCCCGGCTCACAAAGTTCTCCAACAAAAATTGCCTTGCCAGAGCGATGTTCTCCTGCAAGGAAAACTCGTTCTGCAAGGCAATGTCAAAGCTGTACGCAAGCTGCGCTTTCTTTCCGCGTTCGACTTTCTCCACCGCGTTCCAGAGGGTTTCACGGTCTGCATACTCCGATGGCGCATGCGATGGCAACAGGATTTCAGAGCAGCGGACGCACAGTCTGTGTCGATTTACTCCGGCTCATCCTCATCGAGCAGCGTGAGTACATCAATCGGCGCGTCATTCTGCGTCACCTGCACATGCACATGGGTGCCGAGTGCGGATTCTGCGGGAATGCTGTCCGCGCACACGCCGAGCGCCTCACCGGCGGAGACAACCTGTCCTTCCTGCACGCGTACATCGTCCATGCCGCAGTACGACGAGGTCAGGCCGTTATTGTGCGTCAGCGTCACGCAGGTGCCGTACAGGCCATCCTCGGCAATCTGCTGCACAGTGCCGTCGGTCAGTGCGAGCACGGTTTCGCCGGCTTCGGCAGAGAAGTCCGTGCCGGCATGAACACGCCAGTCGCCCATGGTCGGCTGGAACAGCAGCGTGTCACCCGAGAACGGCGTCAGCACGGCTCCGGACACCGGCCGCACATACACGGGTGCGCTGACCGTCACCGCCGGTTCCGGCTCTGCCGCCGTGACCGGCTGCTCCTCAAGCACCGGCTCGGGTTCCTGCTCCTGCTGCGGAACAGTGGCCGGTTCGGTCGGTGCTTCTGCGGTCGAGTCGGCCGGTGCGATGATAGGCATGCCGGTGTCCGGCTCGACCGCGTTCTGCCGGTGTGCATTGCCCCAGATCACCCATGCGGATGCGGCGATGATGAGCGCACACAGCGAAAGAATGGTGTAGAATCCGCGGGTAGAGAGCACCGCGGTGTGTTTGGATTGATATTGCTTCATGTCCCTTTACCTCCGTTGCTGACAGTATGGTCGGCTGCTGCGGAAAATATACGCGCCGCCGAAAATTTGCCGCACAGCGAACACTTCATCGGCAGATGCCGGATAGTCCACAAAATGGGAGACGTCTGCGGATTGTACCCAATCGCCGAATGTGGTATACTAAATAAAAAAAGAGAAACGCAAGGAGGGTAAAGACTATGGAACTGGCTGACTTTTTCGCAATTGACCGGCTGTCGCAGCACGACGAGGAACTGCTGATCGAATCCGCGATGCAGATGCAGCAGATGATGCTGCTGTACGAATCCGGCATCCGTGAGATCAAGACCAAGCTGGATATTCTAAGCGATGAGTCGCGTATTTCGGGCAAGCCAAGCCCGATTGATGCCATCAAAAGCCGCATCAAAAGCCCGCGCAGCATTATCAGCAAGCTCAAGCGGCGCGGATTCCCGATCACGCTGCAGTCCATGATAGACAATCTGAACGATATTGGCGGTATCCGCGTGATCTGTCCGTTTATCGAGGATATTTACACAGTAGCGGACATGCTCATGCGGCAGGATGACTTGACGCTGATCGAGAAGAAGGACTACATTGCCAATCCCAAGCCGAACGGCTACCGCAGCCTGCATCTGATCCTCGAGGTGCCGATTTTCCTCGCGGAACGCACGCAGCCGGTACGCATCGAGCTGCAGATTCGCACGATGGCGATGGATTTCTGGGCCAGCCTGGAGCACCAGCTGCGCTATAAATCCGATGTGGAGATTCCGGAGCATGTATCCGATGATTTGAAGAAGTGTGCGGATGTTATTGCGGAGACCGATCAGGAGATGCAGCGCATCGCAAAAGAACTGAAAGTGCTGTAAAAGGAGAAATTATGCAATACATACCCATTATAACCCTGGTCCTGGTTATTATTCTGCTGGGACTGGTCATCGTTCTGCTGACCCGCAAGCCGGAAAAGCCGGAGCTTCCGCAGCAAATTGACCCAACCGCATCCATTACTGCGCTCGGCACGCTCGTGACACAAAACCTGCGCGAAGGCCGGGAAGCACAGAGCAATCAGCTTTCCGCGATGGACAAGAGCCTTGGCGACAAAATGAGCGGTCTGACCGATCAGCTCGGTCGGTTTGAGACGCGTCTGCAGGGCTTTACAGCGGAAACAACACAGAATCTGACCAATATCCGCGAAACCGTGGACAAAAACCTGCACACCTTCACGGGTGAGACTAAGCAGAATCTGGAAACCATTCGCAGCACGATGGACAAGAATCTGCACACCTTCACGGGTGAGACCAAGCAGGATTTGGAGAACATCCGCGTTACAGTGGATAAAAACCTGCGTGCCATGCAGGAGGACAACAACAAAAAGCTGGACGATATGCGTCAAATTGTAGACGAAAAGCTGCAGAAAACGCTGTCTGAGCGCATGAATGAGTCATTCAAGCTGGTCAACGAGCGTTTGGAGCAGGTTTACAAGGGCCTCGGTGAGATGCAGACGCTGGCACAGGGTGTCGGTGATTTGAAGAAGGTGCTCACCAATGTCAAAACCCGCGGCATTGTGGGTGAGATTCAGCTGGGCGCGATCCTCGAGGACATTCTCGCGCCCGAGCAGTACGAAACCAACGTGGCGACCGTGCCGAACAGCCGCAATGTGGTCGAGTATGCGGTCAAGCTGCCCGTTGAGGACGGCAGCTTTGTCTGGCTGCCGATCGACTCCAAGTTCCCGGGAGACACCTACGGGGCGCTCCGTGATGCGTACGAGGAAGGCTCGCGCGAGCAGATTGACGCATGCGTCAAGCAGCTGATCGCCACTCTGAAATCCGAGGCGAAGGACATTCACGACAAGTATCTTGCACCGCCGCATACGACCGAGTTCGGCATCATGTTCCTGCCCTTCGAGGGACTGTACGCCGAAGCTGTCAGCCGCGGCATGGTGGAGATTCTGCAGCGGGACTACCATGTCAATCTGGCCGGTCCGAGCACGATGGCGGCGCTGCTGAACAGCCTGCAGATGTCGTTCCGCACGATTGCGATTCAGAAGCGCTCGGGTGAGGTCTGGAGCGTTCTGGGTGCGGTCAAGACCGAGTTTGACAAGTTTGAAGCCTGCCTGACGCAGACGCAGAACCGACTCGATCAGGCGAGCCGCGAGCTGGATAAGCTGGTCGGTACGCGCACGCGCGCTATCCGCCGCAAGCTGAAGGGCGTTACCGAACTCAGCGAGAGCGAAACGCAGAAGGTTCTGGATATCGGCACCGATTCGGAAGAAGAGTGAAGCGCTGAGCGGAAAGAGATTCTCAACCGCTTTCTCGGCAAAAGAAAACACCGCAGAGCAAGGCTTAATAGTGATAAAGTACTATTTAGCTTTGCGAGGGGCAATATACAGATACTGCCGCCGTATCGGCGTATGAGCCGAATATCTGACTTTAACCCCAAAAGAAACCCTGTCTGTTCCAACAACAGACAGGGTTTTCTCACTGTTACAGCACCTTTTTTTGCCGCCCGGAATCTTTGGCAGATTGAGCGTAGTCACGGCCGAGCACGGCGCTGCACAGCTCTACCACGGCTGCGACCGGTGCATAGCAGAATACATCGTCGAAGCCGGTGCCGCCGGTCATTTCGCGCAGCTCTGCCGCCGAATTTTCCATCTTGCCGGTGTTGACAAAGTGCAGGTCGATGCCGTCCTTCTCCTTAACCTCTGCGGGCGGGAACAGCGCCTCGGCGCGTGCCAGACGGTCCTCGTTCACATCGGTCACAACGTCCATGGACGGACAGACATCACGGTGCAGCGCATACGTCAGCGCACTCAGGCCCATCGGACCGGCGCCTGCCATGATGACCAGCTTGCCGCCCTTTTCAATACCCATTTCGCGGTGATAAACACCTATCTTGGTGTGATAAGCGGCGTTAAACGCACCGACCGAGCAACTCATCGTCTCCGCAAGAGACACCTCGTAGTAAGCGCGGGCTGCAGCGTGAACTTCATGCCCGGCTTGAATTTATCCTGATGCTTCGCGCCAACCTTGACGATATCGCCCGCGAACTCGTGCCCCATGACGGCCGGATGCTCAGCTACATCGGGATGCACGCGCTTGTGCTCGGTGCCGAGGATGGCACACTTGTAGGTGGACATACAGATGCTGTCGGATACGACCTTGACCAGAATCTCATCATCGCGGATTTCCGGCAGTTCAAAGGCATCCAGACGCAGGATCATTCGCAGCATGCAGACGTACATTCCTTGCTTTCATAATAAAACTCTCCTTCACCATATCTTAAAACACGATAGATTTCAACAATTACAGCTTGGAAAAGCGTACCTTCGGAAGCAGCGCCTCGATAACCGAGCGCTCGGCGGCCTGTGTGCCGCTGCACATGACATTCGCGGCTCCGGTTGCAGTCGAGAGACGGACCGCGTTCTCCTCGCTCATATCCTGCGACTCGGCATACGCCAGCGCGGCCACCACGCTGTCACCCGCACCGACCGTACTGCCGACCGGAACCTTGAGTCCCTCAGCGTAAATCGTGCTGCCCTTGCGCAGATACAGCGCACCGCGGCCGCCCAGCGAGATAACCACCCGTTCGATACCGCTCTCCAGCAGCTTTTGACCTTCTGCGGTCAGTTCTTCGATGGTTTCCAGTTTTCTGCCCGCCAGACGCGACAGTTCATCATCATTCGGCTTGATGAGGTACGGCGCGGCCTTTAAGCCTTCCGCCAGTAAAGCGCCGTCCGCATCGAGGAACACCCGCGCACCTGCGTTTTTGCATGCGCTCGTCCACACGCGATAGGTTTCCTGCGGTGCGCCCTTCGGCAAGCTGCCCGCCAGCACCACAATGTCGCCTGCGTGCACCTCAGCCAGAAGGTCGTTCAGCAGCGCATCTAAATCTGCGTTCGTAACGGTCAGACCCGGCTCGTTGATGTCGGTATTCGTGTGGCCGACCCGGTCGATGATTTTGATATTCGTGCGGGTCTGCCCCTCAACGAACCGGAACTGCGTGGTGAAATTCTCGTTTTCGAGCAGCTTTTCAAGCGTTCTGCCGCTCTCACCGCCCAGAATGCCGACGGCGCGGCTCTCGCCGCCCAGCTTGGCAATCACTTTGCTCACGTTAATGCCCTTGCCGCCGGGATCCGTGCGCATTTCCGTGATGCGGTTGACCGTGTCAAGCGCAATACCCGGAATTTCTACCGTTTTATCCAATGCAGGGTTGAGTGTTACCGTATAAATCATGGAATGACTCCCTCCAGATATTTGAAACTATTGAAACAAAAGCTATAATCAAAATAACAACAGTCCATATAAGCGTCAATCTGTTATTTCAACAAATAATCCCTTTCGTTTTTGTAAGGAATTACAAGAGCACATTCTCCCTGTAAATTCTGTTCTGCGTGCAAAAGGAACGGCAATGCAGAATATTTTCCGCATTACCGCTCCCTTTTATGCTTAATCTCTGTGTTCTGAGAACAGACGATCCAGCTTTTCTTCCAACAACTGCACGGCTGCGTCGCGCTGACCGGTCCGCAGGCGCTCGATCACCTCAGGCTCCTCGATCAGCTGTGCGCTCACCATGCGCATGACCTCCACTGGAATCGGATCACCGGTATCCGGCGCAAGCAGCACGAGTGCCCCCATAATCATCTTTCCGGCCTCGTAGACCGGCGGCTGTGCCTGTAAATAGCCGAATCGGCAGTCCGATACCGCCTTTGTCCTGCAATGCAGCAGTAGCGCGAACAGCGGCTTGATATAGGTATCGCCCATGGCTTCCCGCCGGCGCAGCTGCTGCGCTCGAGAAGATGTTCGCTGAGATCAAGTAACTGAATTTCGAGACAATCAAACCTGAAAAAACAGGAGAGGTTATCCCTCTCCTGTTTTTTCAGGTTCCGAACGCAAAGGGTCTCCCGCCATTCGGCGGGAGACCCTTTCTCATTTTACCGGCTTATTTACCGGTCTTTTCACACAGCTTCTGCATGATAACAGCTACCTGTGCACGGGTGGCCGTGCCCTGCGGGTCAAAACGGTTGCCCGATTTGCCGCTCAGCAGACCAGCCTTCTGCATTCTGGTTACAGCGTCCTTCGCGTAAGCGCGGATGCTTACGCTGTCGGCAAATGCGGCTGCACTGCCGTTCTCCTCTACCTTGGTGCCGGTGGCGGTCAGGTAATTGTCCATGATAACCGCAGCCTGCTCACGGGTGATGAGCGCATTCGGATTGAAATGCGAAGCGTCCACGCCGGAAACGATCTTGTTGGCTGCTGCCCAGTTGACGTATGCGTTGTAGTACATTTTGCTGTCTACGTCGGCAAACTGGCTCTGGGTGTTGTACGCGGAGATATCTGCGCCTGCCATACGGCCAAGCACGGTGACAAACATGCCGCGGGTCATACCCTCGTTCGGGGAGAAGGTGGTTGCGGTCGTGCCGTTGAACAGCGCCTTATCGGTCACATATTCGATGGCATCCTTTGCCCAGTGGCCCGCGATGTCGGTAAAGGTGCTTACCGTACCCTCAACGACCTTAACATTCTTGCCCACGGTGCCGTAGTTGTCGTAATCCACAGAGTAATCGTTGAATACATCATCGGATTCGTAGCCTACTGCATCGGTGAAGGTGCCCTCGTTCCAGTCTGCCAGCGTTGCCCAGGTATTGGTATTGCCGGCCTTGACGGTGTACGCGTTGATAACCGGAATATCGGTGGACTTCTCTGCAACAGAGGAGTTCAGTACGGTAGTAACGCGAACATACTTTGCACTGCCCAGTGCGGAAATATCAACCGTGTTCTTGCCGTTCTTCAACTCTGCGGACTGGGAAGCCTTTACGGTCTTGCCGTCGTCCGAGGTCTCAACGGTTGCGGTTGCAGAAGCCGCGCCGGTAATCTCTGCGTTATAGGTAAACTGTGCTGCACTGCCGGTCATTGCGCGCCACTCGGTGGTGTGCGTGCCCTTGGTGACGATATTCTCCGGTGCGTAATCCAGCCATACGACCAGCTTGTCGCTTTCCGGACCCTTTGCAGTCGGATTTGCGTAAATCTGCTTGTTCTCCTCTGCGGTCAGCTTGGTGGTATAGAAGCGGAGCTGACCGATGTCACCTGTCAGCATGGTGTGCGTCTTGCCGCGGCCGCGGCCCGTCAGCAGATGACGGTGGAATGCAAAGCCGGAGTACATGGACTTGCCTTCCCAGTTGCGGATCTCAGAATCAAAATTCGGTGCATCGGTGTGACCGCTTGCCTTGGTATCCTCGTAGCTGTCGCCGCCGGTTGCACGGTCAAAGCCGCCGGTGTACTGTACCCACTTGCCGAGGGTAACGCCGCCGCCCATATTCTCGTCGTCGTTCCAGAAGTACTCGCCGTTATCGTTGTTAAAGCCAATGCCATAGGTAACCATGCCGGTCTTGCGGACTGCCATGCGGAACAGGTAGTTGGTGCCGTAGCTGATGGAAGCGCCCTTCATCAGCAGCGGGTTGTGGTCCCACTCATCGCCCGTTGCCAGACGGTCGATGTTTGCCCAAACCATGCCGGTAACGCCGTTGTCTACCACATAGTTCTTGTTATCCGGAATTTCCACATAATCGTCCACGCCGTCCAGAGACAGACCCCAGCCGCCGTTGTACTTAACGAGCGTCGGATTGCCGCGGATGATGCCGTCGTTGCCCTTGCCGGACTTATCCTTTACGATCGGGGTGCCCTGCATGGAGCCGAGCACGGCAACGGTCTTCTCTGCCGAGTTGCCGACCTTGACGGTATAGCTGCCGCCTGCCGGTGCCTTGTAGGCAAACTCAACCGTGCGGGTCTCGCCTGCCTTAAGCGCAGTCTTCTGCGAGGTAACGGCTGCGCCGTTGATGTACAGCACTGCCTCTGCGGTGCCGTCCTCATTGCCGATGTTCTGCACATCCGCCTTGGCGTAGATGACATCGCTGGTCGGCTCGCTTACTGTGCCGCCGCCGAGCTGCAGGCGCAGGTTGCTGTAGGTGTAGGTTGCCTTGCGGAAGGTAACATTGACAGTCTTGGTGTAGCTGTCCAGCTTGAGGGTATGCGTGCCGAGTGCAGAAAGCGTCAGCGGTGCGCTCAGCGTTGCGGACTCGCCGGGATTCAGACCGACAACACGCTCCTTGCCGCTCTTGCCGAACTCATACAGCCAACGGTCGGTGCCGTTGTCCTTGACACACATGGAGGCGGTCGCCAGACCCTTGCCGACATTGGTCACCTTTGCGGATACCGTAACAGTGCCGTTGGACTGAACGGTGTCCGGGGTGATGGAAATATCGCTGTACGCCAGCTTGGTGCCGTCCTTGGACAGCGTAACCGTCTCAAATACCTTCTCGCCGTCGCTGCTCAGACCCAGGTTCTTATAGGTCAGCAGACCGTCCTTGACGGTTACTTCGAGCATATCGCCCTTGCCGGTTGCAAGCAGGTTGGGATAGTTGTCGTTTAGGCGCTGATCCGGCTTGCCGGTGTCGATCTTGCCGTCGCCGATGCGGGCATCGCCCTGGGTTACATACAGGGTATCCGCGCCGCGCTTCGGATCAGCAGAAGCATAGCGGGAATACAGATGGGTATGGCCGCTGAACATGATATTCACGTTGCCGTTCTCCACGATGGAAGGAACGTACTTGCGGGTCAGGTCATCCTCGAACGGATGGTGCATGGTAACAACGCGGAAGTCAGCCTTCTTGGCATCGTCGGTTGCAAGATCGGCCTTGAGCCAGTCGAGCGACTCGTTTACAACGGCCTTGGTTGCCGCATCTGCCTCGCCGCCGCCCGCAGTGGAGTTCAGCTCGAACAGGGACCACGGGTTGCTGTCCAGCATATCGAAATGCACCGGACCGCAGTCAAACGCTACGTTGCGTCCGGTCTCGTTGGACTTATACTGCTCCTTCTGCACCTTGGTGACATACTCATCAAAGTAGGCACCGTAATCGTGGTTGCCGCTGTTGTAGATAACCGGCACATTGTGCAGGAACGAGCCGACATTCTGGAACCAGTACGGGAACTGATCCTTCTGAGAGCCGGTGCCCTCTACCATATCGCCGGTATGCAGGATAAAGTCCGGATCGAACTGTGCGATCACATCGGAAACCTTGGTTGCCGTTTCAAAGCGATGGCTGTCGCTGACAACCACAAAGCGGATCTCATCCGAATTTTCGGGCAGCGTGCGGAAGTGACCTTCCACAGTCTGTCCGTCCTCGGTCTCAACCTTGTAGGTATAGGTCGTACCCGGAGTCAGATCGGTCAGGCGGGCACGATACATGTGCATGCTCTCACCCTTAAACTTTTCGCCCTCCTCTACCGGAACCTCGAGCGTTTTCTTGTCCGCATCGCTCGTACCGTAGGTAATGGTGGACTTCATCGGTTTATCCAGTTCCCAAACGACAACCATGCCGTTTGTTTTCGGGGTCATCAGGTACGGACCCGTCAGGAAGGAGCCGGTATCCGTCCTTCCGATTGCGAAAGCAGTGCTCGGCACCAGTGTTGCCAGCATCACGGCCGACAGCACACCGCTGAGCAGCCGCCGCATACGCGAAGATTTTTTAGCCATTTTCTTTTCTCCTTTCTCTTCACGGTACGGCTGCCGCCATACCGCCGCGTCTATGTTAAACCTTTTAAGCCAAGGTTCACGCGCTGTAAATATGCGTGTCGAAGTACGAAATCAGCCGCGTGCGGTTCTCGCCTGCCCACTCCAGATCGTAGGTGATGAGCTTGACCTCGTCCAGCGACGGCAGTCCGTCCGCTGCGCGGGCGGTGCTGTTTGCCGGAAGGCGGCAGCTTTTCGCTTCGATATAGCATTCCTCTCCGCGGGAAGAGGTCAGCCAGTCGATAAAGATGCGGGCGTTTTCGCGCTCCTGCTCCGGTGCATTGCGCACAAGCGCGCACGCGCCGATCTCATAGCCGGTGCCGTCTGCCGGACTGCGCACCTCAATGGGATAGCCATCCAGCGCCGCACGGAAGGCATCGTGCGAGAACACGATACCGACGGCGTATTCGCCGTTTTTTACCCGCTCTGCCGGCTCCACACCCGAACGGGTGTACAAACCGACGTTTTGGTCTAATTTTTGAAAATACTCCCACGCCTTGTCTTCGCCGCGCATCTGCACAAGCGTTGCCAGCGTGGTATACGAGGTACCCGAGCTTTTCGGAGTTGCCATCACAATCTGCCCTGCCAGTGCAGGCGACAGCAGATCGTCCCAGCAGGTCGGCATCGGCGTTCCCGTCCGTGCAAACCAGTCGGTGTTGCAGGCGAAGCACAGCGTGCCGATGTAGATCGGATTCCACACGCCCTGCTCATCCTGATAGGCTTCGGACACATCGGTCAGCTCGGGACTTTGATACGCCTCCAGCAGACCGGCCTCTCGCAGCTGAATATAGTTATCCGCCGAGCCGCCCAGCAGCACAGAAGCCCGCGGGTTGTCCCGCTCCTGCTCGAGCCGCGCGGTCATTTCTCCGGCAGGAAGATGAATACAGTCCACGGTAATGCCGGTATCCTTGCGGAAGGCACTGCAGTACAGCAGCGTTTCCGACTCCGGCAGCGGACTGTAAACGGTAAGATGGTCATATTTCGGTGTTTCTGTCCCCTCCTCCATCGCATGATTGTGCTCCTGCGGTGAGGGATCGTTCTGCTGCTGACCCGTACAGCCGCAGAGCAGTCCGGTCAGCAACAGAACAACAGGAAGAAAACATATTCTTTTCATAGCTTCCACCTCGATACAAAAGGCGGGGCAGTTTTTCTCTGTCCTTATACTATAACAGTTTAAGCAGCTTCGCTCTACCGTTCATCATCCGATAAAATTTCACCATTCAAGAAGACCGTTCCTGAATGGTGAATTTCTTACGATATTATTTTACCCTTCTTCCGACCGGCTGCGGTACTCGCGCGGCGAAACGCCGACGTGCTTTTTGAACAGATAGCTGAAATAGTGCGAATCCTGATAACCGACGTCAAACGCAATATCGCTCATGCGGCTGTTTCCCTTGGTCAGCAGATGCTTTGCCGCCTCGATACGGACAGCGGTCAGATATTCGACAAAGGTCTGACCGGTCTCCTGCGAAAACACGGTGGAAAAATGGTTCGGACTGAACCCGACCTCTGCCGCCACCATGTGCAGCGAAATACCGCTGTCCGCATAATTTTCGCGGATAAACTCCTTTGCACGGCTGATCTCCGCGCTGTATCGCACATTCTGATGGCGATAACACAGACGAGTCATGCGGCCGAGCACCTCGGCGGCACAGGCCTTTGTGCCCTCGAGCGTCGCCGCCTGACCGAGCACCGCCTGCGGATCCTCCGGAGGCGGAATGCTGCCTGCCTGCACCTCATCAGCCAGCTGAGAGGCCGTGACGAGCAGGTTCATCAGCAGATAATATCGGTACAGCACGCTCTGCACGTCCTGCGCCGCAGAGCCACCGAAGTAGCCCTCGACAATACGCGGCACGTCCTCGGGAGCGGCATGCCGCAGCTTGTCCGCCAGCGAGCCGCCCGCCGAGAAATCGAACTCGTGCTGCACACCGGCAAAGTCCGTGCTGCCGAATACGCCGTCCTCCGCACATGCGGAGGCCTGCAGCAGTGTATCCTTCGCTGTGCGGTAGCTTTCCGGCAGGGCGCTGACACGGGAGACCGGTGCGCCGATCGCGCACAGCGCGTTCCAGCCCAGCACCTGACAAAGCTCATGCCGCAGGTTCTGACAGAACTCGTAGGCGGTTTCGCGCACAGCTTCCTCGGTCTCTCCGCGCAGCAGGAGCATCAGCCGGCGGCTGCCGCGGAAAAAGGCGCAGACCTCGCTTTCCTCACCGCACAGACGCTCGGTCAGCGCGCGCACCTGCTCCTGCACGGCATTTTCCGGCAGGCGCACGATGCACACAAGATACTGCTTCGCTGTCAGCAGCAGCCCCCAGCGTTCTCCCTGTACAGCCGCCTCCGCAGTCGGCACGCTGCCCGAGAGCAGGTCGTTGAGAAAATGCTCACGCAGCACGTCCTCCTCGTGTTCGCTGCGGCTGTTTGCACCCTCCGAGCGAAGCTGCTGCTGCTCCTGCTCAATCTGCTCGGCAACCTGTCCAAGCGTTTCAAGCAGCTGCGCCGAGCTGACCGGCTTGAGCAGATACGCATCCGCGTGCAGCGAAACCGCCTTCTGTGCATACTCAAATTCATCGTGTCCGCTGAGGAACACAATACGCAGCCATGGCATGGTGCGCCGTACAACCTTTGCCAGCTCCAGACCATCCATAAACGGCATGCGGATGTCCGTAATGAGCACATCCGGCTTCATTTCCATCAGCATAGGCAGTGCCATTTCGCCGTCCGGCGCCTCACCTGCAAATAGAAAGCGTCCCTGCTCCTTTTCAATGCAGTTGCGGATGCCGTCCCGGATGATCTCCTCATCATCCGCAATGAATATACGCATCATAGCGTTTTCCCCTCCTGTTCGTCCGGTACGGTGAAGCTGATGCGTGTGCCGTGCCGGTATTCACTCTCAATCGTCAGTCCGCAGCCGTAATACAGCCGCAGGCGCTGTTCTACATTGCGCAGACCGTAGCCGCCCTTGCCGTCCGGGTCAAGCGGTGCGCCGTTCTGCAGCGAGGTCCGTACCTCGGCAAGACGCTCAGGTGTCATGCCCATGCCGTTGTCCTCCACGGCGAAGTACATGCCTCCTGCCTGCCTGCGGCCGGTCACGGTAATCTGTCCTCTGCCGCGCCTGCGCTTAATGCCGTGATAAATCGCGTTTTCAACCAGCGGCTGCAGCACGATTTTCAGCATATACCGCTCGTGCAGCGCGGGATCAATATCAATCGTATACCGCATGATGCTGCCGTACCGCACCGACTGAATCTGCAGATAGTTTGCAACGTGCTGTTCCTCGCGCTCGACCGTGATGTAATCCGCGCCGCGGCTGAGCGAGATGCGCAGAAAGCCGGTGAACGCCATCGTCATCTCGACAACCTCGCTGTTGCGGCCCTCTTCAGCCAGCCAGACGATGGTTTCCAGCGTATTGTACATGAAATGCGGCGTAATCTGCGCCTGCAGCGCCCGCAGTTCGGCTTTTTTGATGGTCTTTTCCTGCTCGACCCGCTCATGAATGAGCGCACCCAGCTGCTCCGCCATTGTATTGAGATCGTGTGTCAGCAGATGCAGCTCGTCGATCTCAGTCGGCGGGACGCGCTCGGTCAGCTCACCGGCGGCAATGCGGTTGGCAAACTGCTCCAGCTGCCGCAACGACGCGCCGATCGCGCCTTCAAGATTGTCGGATGCCCGAATAGTCAGCCAGACCATCACGCCGACCAGCACAATGAGTGCAAGCGCTGCCGCACCCAGTCCGTGCTGAATGCGGGCGTTGAAACGCCCCATGCGGGCGATCTCATTCTCGATATAGCGGTCAAGCATGCTGCCCGCCAAATGGCCGACGCTGTGAATCTCGCGGTACAGCGATTCGTTGCGGCTGACCGCGGCACCGGCGTCCATCTGCGTTTCCAGCTGATCAACGTAGCTGTCGATCGTGCGGATGGCGCGCAGCGCCGCATTGAGATACTGTGCCTCGTCCTCTCCGGCACTGTCCAGCATGTCGTTCAGCTCGTGCAGAGCGCTGTCAATCAGCATCCGCTGCCGTCCATCCTCGAAGGAAATGCGGCCGGAAACCACGTTCCACACCTCATCCGGCAGGTCCTGCACCAGCACAGTACGAACCTCGGAGGCACGGGTCGTCAATGCAATATCCACGCCATAGCGCTGTGTCAGCACAACCAGCAGACCGGCCAGCACGCACACCGGAAGAATCATGCAGGCCACGCTGCGCAGCAGCGACTGCCGCAGCAAGCCGTGCAGGCTGTGATGGTTTTTACGCATCGGCCGTTCCCTCCTCCGTCAGCACGGCGGTGTCCGCCAGAGCGATATAGGGCTTCCACGGTGCCTTCGCAATCTGCTGGGCTGCGTCTGCGGTCAGTTCAGCCAGCTGCGTATCATCCAGTGCGCCGATTACGGCAACCTCCCCTTTTTTCTGCAGCGCGCGCAGCTCTGCACCGCCGCCAAAAGCACAAATCAGCACATCCTTGCCCGGTTTACGGCCGTGGCTGTGCAGATAATCCACTGCACCGAGCGCCATCGCGTCATTCTGGGCGAAAATGTAGCCGATTTCGTCCAGATGGTCCTCCATCTCCTCCAGTATTTCGCAGCCGCGCGAGCGCATGCCGTCGCCGCACAGGCTGTAGGTTACGGTCAATCCGTGTTCCTCCAGAGCCTCGCGGCAGCCGCGTGCAATCTCTCTTGCGTCCGAAGCATTTACCGTGCCGTAAAGCTCCAGTACACCGTCCCGCGGCATGCGCTGCTGCAGAAGCGCATCCGCCGCCTGCCCGGCGAGCGACGCATAATCAAATCCAATATGCTGCAGCGGCACATCATCCACGCCGCGTATCGCGCGGTCTATCGACAGCAGCGGCACGGAGGCGGATTTTGCTTCGCGCAGCACGTTGTCCCAGCCGCTTTCCACCAGCGGCGTAAATGCGATTGCGTCCACCTGATACACGATCAGCGCACGCACGGCTTCAATCTGTGCCTCCTGCGTGCGCTCGACCGGCATTTCCAGCACTTTGAAGCCATGTTCCTCCGCCGCATGTACAAGCGCTTCGGACTGCGCTTCGCGCCGGTCATCCTCTGCCGCCGTGGTGACAATACCGAGCACCGGCACATGGGCATTCTCTTTTTCCGGCTGTGCCAATCCCTGCAGCAACCGCAGCATCACAACTGTGCAGAGCAGCAGCAATGCCGCCCCTTTCCATCGTTTCATGGTTTTCTCTCCGTTTCTCTTTCTCTCCTGAATGATTTAATCATATCACACTTTGGAGGAATGAGCCAAATGTATTTGACAATAGTATAAAAACTATCCAAATAAGCGCCAATGATATTATGCATATTTCCTCGTTTGGACAGAGAAATATCTTCCGGCGCAGTCGGATCTACTTGCATTAGCTGTTGATATGCGATATATTATGATTACACAAGGAAAGACAAAGTGATAGACATCGTGCACACCCCCTTTCCTGCCGGTATGGGGAGTGGCAGCATAATCAGTATATCATAGCCGCAGTAAATTCGATAAGTATCGACAAAAGGAGCGCAGATTGCAAACATCTGCGCTCCTTTTGCACCTGTATTACCGTTCTTCTTTTTCTGTCGGAATCTCCGTCTGCTCGGCTTCGCGCGCCTTTCTGCGCCGACGGCGCAGGACCGCAACAGCGCCGCCTCCGGCAGCAGCCAGCAGGAGCACCGGCCAGAACATCACCGCACCGACGATGAGCGCGCGAACCGCGTCAACCAGACCGCGTGTTCCGGTCTTAGCCGCCTGCGTGAGCTGTGCGCCGAAGCCGCTGCCTTCTGGCGTTGCGGTCAGCGTCTGCACCTCTTCCAGATCCACATAGAAGGTCGAAAATCCGACCAGATCATCGTAATGGCGCTTAGAGCCGGTCAGCGAGTCGATCTCGTATTCACAGTCGGCCAGCGCGTTCTCGAGCGAGATGATATCCTCCATCTTATCCGCCTGATCGAGCAGCGCCAGCAGCCGCTCGTGCTTGGTGGTCAGCGTTGCCAGACGGGTTTCGATATCGGTATACTGCTCGGTCACGTCCTCGCTCGAACGCGAGCTGTACACCACATGAACGCTGCTGCCGAGCTGCTCGTAAAACGCCTCAAACTTCTCCTGCGGAATACGCAGGACATAGCTTGCATGCCGGCTGCCTGCATCGCCGGAAAGACTGCTCGATTCAAGGTAGCCGCCTGCATCCGCTGCCATCTTCTCAATATCTGCAGAGGCTTTGTCGAAATCCTGCGTTTCGAGCGTCAGATTGGCGTTCAAAATCAGCTTGGCATTCTTTCTCACCGCAGAAAAGTCCGCACCGCTCTCAGCGGTATCTGCCGACGCATCCTCGGTCCAGCCGTTCGCGGCATCCGGCATACTGCCGCTGTCACCGGCTGCCGCCGATGCCGAATTGCCGACGCCTGCTCCGCAGGCGGAAAGCAGCAGCAAAAGTGCAAGGAACAGGGGGAACAATCGCTTTTTCATAACAGACACCTCGTTTCTTGAGCGGTGCGGCGCACGGCCGCTGTATTTTCTCTTGTTACTTGATTAGACGAGATGCCGTGCAATTTGGTTCCCTCTGTTCTGTATATCAATCAAACAATTTTTAATACCCCATCCTATTGAAATTGCGGTCGATTTTGCGTCTTTCTCTTGCAACTCTGTCATTCTTCACCTATAATAAACAAATAAATATTCAGCAAACCAGGCGAAAGCCTGCGACGCAAAGCTAAGAAGCCGCTTTCGCAATGACTGCGAAGCCAGCTTCACAGGGCCTGTAAAATGGCAGCCAACTGCCTCGTTTGAGATGCACAGATGCATTACCGATGTAGCAGTGCATCTTTTTCCTTTTACAGAGAAAAGCCGGACGCATTCCGGCTTACGGAGGGGCATATGAACAGAATTACAACCAGACTGAAACGGTACGGCTGTCTGCTGCTGTGCCTCTGCCTGCTTATGCCGCTGCTGCAGGGCACAGCCGCCGCTGTGCAGGATTCCTCTGTCGTGCGCGTTGCATGGTATCCGGATTCCGCCTACAACATCACCTGCGAAAACGGCGAACGCAGCGGCTACGGCTACGAATATCAGCAGTCCGTCGCCGCATATACCGGCTGGACCTATCATTACATCGAAGCAAACTGGCCGGATTCACTGAACATGCTGCAAAAGGGCGAAATCGACCTGATGGCCGGCGTATCCTACGCCGAGGGCCGTGCCCAGACCATGCTGTTTTCCGATCTGCCGATGGGCGAGGAAAAATATTACCTGTATGCAAATCTCGCCGCTGCCAACATTTCCGTATCCGATTTGACCACCCTGAACGGCAAGCGCATCGGCATGCTGTCTGAAAGTATCGCGACCACGCAGTTCTGCGAATGGGAGACGCGCCACGGTCTGCACACCGAGCATGTGACCATCACCAGCGACGAGGACGCAGCCGCCAAGATCGCCAGCCGCGAAATCGACGGTTTTATCTCGGTCGAGAGTCCCCAGTGGCAGAAATACGGCCTGTCCGCGATCACCTCGTTCGGCAGCTCGGATGTTTACTTCGTGATCAGCAAAAGCCGTCCCGACCTCAAAGAAGCGCTCGATAATGCCATGCGCCGTATTGCACACGACAAGCCGTTCTATCAGGATGATCTGTATCAGCGCTATCTGTCTGCCCAATCGGTCGAGATCCTCTCGACCGAGGAGCGGGACTGGCTCCGGCAGCACGGCGCCATCCGCATCGGTTTTCTGAATCATGACACCGGTATCAGCACCTTTGATATCCAAACCGGTGATGTTGCCGGTGTTCTCACGGATTATGTCGTATATGCGACGAATTGTCTTGGGGATAACGCCTTGCATTTCGACCTGCACGGCTTTGACACGCAGCTTGAGCAGCTGCAGGCACTGCAGAACGGTGAGATCGACCTGATTTTTCACACCAGCCAGAACCCGCGTGCCGCCGAAGAGAACGGTCTTGCTCTATCGAACACCGTCTTGAGTTTCAGTCAGGCGGCGCTTACCACGAAGAACTATTTTAATGAGCTTGAGCCAAACACCGCTGCCATCCCCGAGAACGATTTTTCACTCAAGCAGTACCTTTCCTATAATTATCCCAAGTGGACGATCCTCGAATACCCTTCAGCGAATGACGCGATCAAAGCCATGCGTACCGGCAGTGCGGACTGCTATGTAATGCGTGCCGGTCAGCTGCCGCGCTATATGAAGGACAAAACGCTGTACCGCGTGTTCCTCACACAGCCGAGCAAGACCTCGTTCGCCGTACGGCAGGGCGATACGGCTTTGCTGTCCATCCTGAACAAAACGCTCAAAACCATGCCTTCTTCCCTGCTGACCGGTGCACTTGCCATGTACGACAGTGCGCCCGAAAAGGTCACCGTTGCGGACTTTGTCAAGGACAATCTGACTACTGCCTCTGCTGTGTTCATCCTGCTCTCTCTGCTGCTGTTCGGTCTGTTCCGCAAAGCCCAGCAGTCCGCCAAACAGGCGCAGGAGCTGAACCTCAAGCTGCAGCAGAGCCAGACAGAGCTGCAGGAGGCGCTCACGCAGGCCAAGGCTGCCAACGCCGCCAAAACAACGTTCCTGAACAACATGTCGCACGATATCCGCACACCCATCAACGGCATCATCGGCATGCTGACTATCATCCGAAAAAATAAGGACGACCACGCGCGCATACGCGATTGTCTGCATAAAATCGAGCTGTCCTCTCAGCTGCTTCTGTCTCTGGTGAACGATGTTCTGGATATGGCTCAGCTGGAAAACGGCACCGTTGTTCTGCGGAGCGAATCCATGAATCTGGATGAAGTCTGCGGCAGCATTACCAATTCGGTGCTGTTTCAGGCGGAAGCCGCCGGTCTTACCGTCATCGGTGAGCATGACGATTTTTCCGGTATTTACGTCCGCAGCAGTGCGCTGCATCTGAAAAAAATCCTGATGAATCTGTTCACCAACTGCGTGAAATACAACAAGCCCGGCGGTTCCATCCATATGCAGATGCACATGCTCGAACGGACGGATGCGAAGATCACCTGTCAATTCATCATCGAGGACACCGGTCTGGGCATGTCCGAGGATTTCATCAAAAACCATCTGTTCAATCCGTTTGAGCAGGCGGACGAGTCCCCCCGCTCAAGCTATATGGGTACCGGACTCGGCATGTCTATCGTGCATCAGCTCATCGAGCAAATGGGCGGCACCATTTCGGTGGAAAGCAAACTCGGTGAAGGCAGCCGGTTTACCGTCGTACTGCCTTTTGAACTCGATTGTGACGCGACCGCAGCAGCAGCTTCGCCGCAGACACCGTCAGATATTTCCGGCGCGCGGCTGATCGTTGCCGAGGATAATGAGCTCAACATGGAGATTGCAATCTTCCTGCTGCACGACAGCGGTGTGCAGACCGTGCCGGTGCAGAACGGCAGGCAGGCGCTTGCAGCCTTCCGGGATTCCGAGCCGGGCAGCTTTGATGCCATTCTCATGGACGTGATGATGCCCGAGATGGACGGTCTGGAGGCTGCAAAAGCTATCCGGGCACTCGACCGGCCGGACGCGAAAACCATTCCGATTATCGCCATGACAGCCAACGTCTTCAAGGAGGACCGCGAGAAGTGTCTCGCCGCAGGCATGAACGCGCATCTGTCTAAGCCGCTTGATGCCGAGACGATGAAACGAACCATCTCTGAGCAGCTGAAAAAGCTGAATTAAATACAAAAAGCGGAAGAAACCAAGGTTTCTTCCGCTTTTACTCTGCAAATCTTACTCTATTTCCTCATCGTGCTCCATCGCTCCGACAAGCGGCGCTACCATCTGCTTCTTGCGGCTGACGACGCCGGGCAGGACGACCGAATGCTCGCCGCAGTCGGTCTTGAAGGCCGCACGAACCAGCTGCTGCGCGCCCTTGCCGACGTAGAGCAGCTCTGTCTTTTCCTCGATAATGTTGGTCAGCATAGCGAACAGCATGGACAGACCGCTCGATGCCAGGCAGCTTTCCATGTACTCGAGCATTTTATCACGGATGCCGGACAGCTCGTTCTCACTGACACTCGTCACCTGCGAAATCGCAATCTTCTGATTCTGCACCTGAAAATACTTGAAATCCATGTGGAACAGCTCATCCATCGAGCGATCGAGCAGACGCGAGCTGGAACGGAACATTTCTGTTGCATACTGCTTGATGTCCAGACCGGCGATTTTCGCCAACTCTTCTGCAGCCATGCGGTCAAGCGGCGTACACGTCGGCGAGCGGAACATCAGCGTGTCCGACAGGATTGCCGAGCACAGCAGACCCGCGATTTTCGGCTCGATCTCCACGTTGTGCTCATGGTACATCTGCGTGATGATGGTCGCGGTGCAGCCGAGCGGCTGATTGCGGAAGTAGATCGGTCCGCTGGTTTCCACCGAGTCAATGCGGTGGTGGTCGATGATTTCAACAATATTG
Organism: Butyricicoccus faecihominis; assembly: GCF_014648015.1. Lineage (NCBI taxonomy): Bacteria > Bacillati > Bacillota > Clostridia > Eubacteriales > Butyricicoccaceae > Butyricicoccus > Butyricicoccus faecihominis. Next base: position 182,912 of record NZ_BMQH01000005.1, on the reverse strand, counting down.
GTCGAACGAATGCCTTCGGCGGCCTGATCGCGCTCGTTGTGATCAACCAGAATGACCGACGGACGCTCCAGATCCAACAGGTTGCGCTGTGAGAACATACCGACATATCGTCCCTGTTCATCCATCAACGGGTAATAGCGGATACGCTTCTTGGAAACCGTGCGCTTTACATCCTCAACCGTTTCCTCCGGCTCGAAGGTGATAAGTCTCTTTTTCCGCATCACATGCCGCACCGGAACCGCCTGACCGATAACCTTGACACAGGTATAGGTATCATACGGGGTGGCGATGATGGAAACGCCGTTTTCCGAGGCCAGCTTTCGGATGGTGCGCGAAACCTTGGAGCCGAGACCGATGACCATGCAGCCCGCGCTCATCTCAATGGCGCACAGCTGGCTTTCGTAACGGTTGCCGAGAATGACCATATCATTTTTGCCGATGTAGTCCTCGAGCACGTCCGGATTAGCCGCCGCAACGACCACACTGCCCTGCTCAAACCGCTGGTCAATGTCGCCAACCTCGAGCGTGCCGTCAAGCACATCGACCAGATTGCGATAGCTGGTCTTGGCCTCCGCCAGCGCATTGGCGTCCTGATCCTCGATGTAGAAGCGCGCGATGTCGCCCAGCGTCAGCAGACCCTTCAGATGGCGATCCTCATCGACAACGGCCAGCGTCTGAATGTCATTTTCGTTCATGTAATCCCATGCACGGCGCAGCGACAGCTCCTCGCTGATGCCCGACACCTCGCGGTACTGCACATCGCTCAGGCGCGGCTCAAACGACTTGATGTAGCGCGGCGGCTCCACGCCGAAGCGCTCGAGCACAAATTTGGTCTCCGCATTAACGTGACCCGCGCGGCAGGCTATGTATTCTCCGCCGGTCAGTCTGCGCTTGAGGTGCGCATAGCAGATTGCAGAGCAAATGGAATCCGTATCCGGATTGCGATGTCCGATAACAAAAACTGGGTTCATGCACTGATGCTCCTTTATGTGATAAGGGATGGCTCCCCTTCGGAATCCGTTTGATGGAATGAAACCTTGTGGTTTGATTGTATCATTTAACCGGGGAAATAGCAAGGTACGGAAGAGGAATCCAACCCCAAACCATCTGCAACCGCATTGCGTATGCGATGGAGCTGACCGTACGGATTCCGCCGCTGCACCGAAAATCCTGCCGAAGTCCGCTTCTCCGTCTGCTCGCCTACCTTTTGAAAAACCGAAAATCGCAGCAGTCACCGCCGCAGCCCAGCGTTTTTGTGCGCGAAAAGCCGAGCTTGCGCAGTCCGCCGTAGGTCACGTCATCCACGTCGCAAAACAGCGGACACAGCTCCGGACAGCCGTTTTCCTGGCACGCCGTGTGCCAGAGACACTTGGTAATCGACGCGGAAAAGTGCGTTTTGTCGTGTTCCTGTGTACTCTCCCACAAGTCGGAGGTGCGCATGACTTTGAGAAAACAATAGCTGTAAATCCGATAAAATCCCGGCACAAGCTCCATTTTCGCCGTGAAAGCGTGCTTTTCTGCCGCCACCCAATCCATCATGTACGTCCGCATGTGTGCAAAGGTTTCCTCTGCAGGCAGCTCTGCCTGCAGCACCTTGTACAGCGCAATGCGCGGCAGAATGGTCTGCACCAGTGCTTTCATCTGGCTTTTGGACCTGTTTGCTGCGGTTTTGATTAACATATCCAGCGTTTTTCCCTGCCGTGAAAACAGCGAGCCGCCCCTGCTCCCGCCGAAGGTCCGTACCAGAAACTCCTTAATTTGCTTTTGCTGTTTGCTTTGCATAATTTCTTCATCTCTTTGCTTTTGCGGGATTCCAGTGTCAATCGTTAGTTAGTTCATCCTAACTATATCACACCGGCTTCCAATATGCCACCTTAATATACGAAAACCCTGCCGTTAATCGACACGGGATTGCTTTTCGCCAGTCTCGTTCGCTTTGTTATTCCGCGCAGAAATACGCAGTCTGCAGCTTCCCAGAGTGCTTATGCCGTACCACTCTCGTTCCGCGAGCATGGCAGAAATGGAAAACCACCTGCAAAAAATTGAAGGAAATAGAAAGACAAGTCTGGGCAAGTACAGCAGACGTGACAAGGAGAACCTGCAGATTGCAGAGAAGGTGGAACAGCTACCTATGCAGCATCCGGACAAAGGCTATCGCCGTATCCGAGATGACATCGTTGGTATCCTGCTCAGTGAGCCGGCACTCGACAGCAAGGCGTCTGCTCTATCCACCGAAGCGTTTCAGTGAGATCGTTTTGGGTAATCTTCCAAAATCATTCGTACACCAAGACAATCCCATTCCTGCATCGTCAGCCTTTTGTCTCCCCGTGCGCGATACTGTCCTCAAATTTCATCCATATTGTTAAAACTGCGAAAAATGCCTTGCATATTCCACACAAAAAGTGCTATAATCATTGCGAAAAAATAAAAAGGAGGCAAGCCCTATGGACAGTTGTGACAGACGAAATGTACATATGACGATGGATACAGACTATACTGCTGTTTCGAGTGTCCGTAAGCATCCTCTTTTGAAATAAGCGCTGAGCCTTGCTCCATCGTGATGAACAAGTCCACAACTGATGTTTGTGTCACTGTATCTGTTACGGTGGATTTTTTGTGCCCTTTTCCGGGCACAGAAGGAGGCTGATTATGAAAAAAGCAACATGGAAAAAAACATCTTTTGCCGAGAAAATCGTTGAGATCATCCGCACCTCCCCTTCGATCAATGAGATGCGGGAACAGCTGCAGGATTATCACGACAACGATATCGCACAAAGTCTGCAATTCCTAAACCGCGCGGAACGCAATCTGCTGTACAGCGCACTTGATGCGGAATGGCTGGCGGAGATCATCTCCTATCTGGATGATCCGGCAGAATACATTGATGAAATCGGCATTGACAAGCTGGCCGAAATTCTGAACGAAATGGACGCGGACGACGCGGTCGATCTGTGGGAGAACATCGACGAAAGCGTAAAAGTAAAGCTGCGCCCGATGATCGATGACGAAACCAAGTCAGCCATCCTGCTTATCAATTCCTATGACGACAGCGAAGTCGGCAGCCTGATCACAACCAACTACATCTGCATCAAGCAGAACCTGACCATTCGGCAGGCCATGCACGAGCTGGTAAAGCAGGCCGGTGAAAATGACAACATCGGAACGATTTATGTGGTCGATGATAAAAACCGCTTCTGCGGTGCAATCGATCTGAAGGATCTCATCGTTGCCCGAGAGAATGTTCCGCTGGATTCCATCATCAGCTACGCGTATCCGTATCTGCTCGACCACGAGAAAATCTCAGAGAGCATCGAGAAGATCAAAGATTATGCCGAAGATTCCCTGCCGGTGCTGAATAAGGACAGAAGGATCATCGGTATCATCACCGCACAGGACGTTGTCGAGGCCGTGGATGACGAGCTCGGTGAGGATTATGCAAAGCTCGCCGGTCTGTCCGCCGAAGAGGATCTCAACGAAACCACCAGGGAAAGCATGAAAAAGCGCTTGCCGTGGCTGATCATCCTGCTGTTCCTCGGCATGGGCGTTTCAACCGTTGTCGGTGCATTTGAAGGCGTTGTAGCCGTGCTGCCGGTCGTTATCTGCTTCCAGTCGCTGATTCTCGATATGGCCGGCAACGTCGGTACGCAGTCGCTGGCGGTTACGATTCGTGTGCTGATGGATGAAAAACTGAGTGCTAAGGACAAGCTGCACCTCACCTTCAAGGAAATGAAGGTCGGCATCTGCAACGGCGCGCTGCTCGGCATTATGGCGCTTGTCTTTCTCGGTGCATACATAGCGCTGTTCAAGGGCTATGCCATCGGACATGCGTTCCTGATCTCCGGCTGCGTCGGCATATCACTGCTTGTGGCGATCGTGATTTCCAGTCTGGTCGGTACGCTCGTGCCGATCCTGTTCCATAAAATCAAGGTGGACCCGGCGGTTGCGTCCGGTCCGCTGATTACGACGATCAACGATCTGGTTGCCGTTGTAACCTATTACGGTCTGGCATGGCTGCTGCTGGTTCAGCTTTTGCATATTGTTTGAGCGAAAAAACACCCTCTATATCGGATGATATAGAGGGTGTTTGCTATCTGTTTTTGCTTTTAATCGTGCTTTCTGCGGATACCGAAGTACGCCAGTCCCATTGCGGACAGACCGCACAGAGCCGCCCACAGACCGCCGATATCGCCGGTTTTCGGAACGCTGGACGTCGGAGTCTTGCTGTCGGGAATGTTCACTGTCTTCGTTTTATCCGGCGTCTTGGTCTGTGTTTCCGGCTTGGTCGTCGGAACCTTGCCGTCCGGGATGTTCTCCGTCGGCTTCAGCGGATCAAGCGGTGTAGGCTGATCCGGAATGTCAACCGGAGGCTTCGGATCGGGATCGGGAGTCGGTTTCGGGTCCGGCTTATGGTGACCGCCGCCGCCACCGCCGCCGGATCTCTTGCTGTTGGTGATGGTAAAGCCATCTGCCATGCTGCCGGAAATCGAGGTATTAAAGCCGTCAACGGCCTCCTCTTCGACGGTATAGGTGTAAGCGCCGTCCAGATTTGCAAAGGTGTACGACCAGGTTTTGCCGTCCTTGTCGGTGGATTTTTCGCTCAGAAGCACCGTACCGATTGCGGTTCGCGTGCCGTCCTTCGCAATGCGGATAAGGTTTACGGTAACAGCGGTCGGATACGCGCTTGCGCCGCTCCAAACCTTGTGTACGGTGAGGGAAACCGGATTTTCCAAGGTGTCCTCACCCGGAATGATCACTTCGCCGTTTGTGCCGACACCGCCGCCGCGTTCTGCGGTATTGCCCATAATCTTGAGCGGTGCGGTTTCAGCCAGTGCCTTGCTCTCTGCGGAAACAACAGCCTTGAGACCGTAGCCCTTGATCGCACCGGAAGCCGGCTCAACCGGAGCACCCGGGTTCGCTGCATCGTAGCGGTCGCCTCCGAAAACGCCGTAGTTTGGATCACCCGCGGCGATTGAGGTATCGCGGTACCAGGTTACCAGTCCGCCGCCGTACATCTTGCCGCTGAAGCTGGTGGAAAACGTCTTGTCCCACTTAAGCAGGAATGCCGCATCATCAGCAGATTTGCCTGCCGTATTGCCGAATACAGCTGCATCCGTGCCAAGGCTTACCGTGCCCACCGGGCAGGACCAAATGCCGCCGCCCTGAATGGCTGCCTTGTTTGCGGTAATCAGCGCATTCTTAATCGTGATCGACCACGGTGCATGGCTGACGTAAACGCCGCCGCCCTGTCGACGCGCCGTATTGTTTACAATATTGCCGCCTTTGAGTACAACGCGGTTTCTGCCGGACCAGCTGTATACACCGCCGCCGCAGGATGCCGTATTGTCCGAAATCGTGCCGCCGGTCATGCGGAACTGGCCGCCGCCAACCGTGTCATTCTCGCTCAGAACAGCCGTTGCAACGCCGCCGCCCATGCCGTTGGTCTTGTTGCCGGTAATCGTGCCGTTTGTCATTTCAAACGCTGCGTTATCCTCTACGAAGACACCGCCGCCGCCTGCATTCGGCTGCTGAATTGTAGCGGAATCGACTGCCGTGCTGTTGCCGGAAATCGTACCGTCGGACATGGTGAACTTGCCGTTCTCACGCACGCATACACCGCCGCCGCGCTTTGCCGTGTTGTCTGCAATCGTGCCGCCGCTCATGGCAAGAGACGAAGTGCCGTTTACGAGTACGCCGCCCGCAGCGTTATACTCCGATGCGGTATTGCCCGAAATCGTGCCGTCGGTCATCGTCATGGTGCTGTCCGCGAGGGCAACCGCGCCGGAATACTGGCTCTTGAACATACATCCGGTGATTTTGCCGCCGTTCATGGCAAATGTACCGCCGTTCTTCACATAAACCGCGCCGCAGTATGCGGACGAAGCGGAAATGCTGCTGAGCTCGCCGTTCCCCATGGTGAAGGAGCCGCCGTCCACCGTAATCGCACCCATGTTCGAGCCGCTCAGGCTCATGCGGGTAATCGTGCCGCCGTTCAGCGTCATTGCGCCGTTTACCTCGGCAAACGAGCCTTTAGCGATGCGGAAGCAGGAGAAATTGAAGCTGCCGTCCAGAATCAGCGCCGCGCCTTGCTCCACGCGGAAAGCCGGACCGGCGAAGCCGTTCTTGAACACAACCGAAAGGCCCTTGCCTGCATCGGTCAGCGTGATGGTCTTGCCGGACGGAATCGTAACCGTGCCGCCTACAATGAAGCTCTTGTTTGCGGTAATGGTGGTGTTTCCCTCTGCTGCCGCGTCAACGGCCTGCTGCAGCGTGCTTTCTTCGTCTTCGCGGATATTTGCGCCATCGACAGTGACCGCAAACTTTACAGCAACACCGGCAGGAATCGTCAGCGGATTCGAGTCAATCGCAACATCCGCCGAGCATGCTTCAATATAGAAGTAGGTGATATTGATATCGTTGTTAAATGCCCTATAGCCGATGGTCTGCAGCTGGCTTTTGCCCTTGCCCTGTTCGCCAATCTGCACGGAAGTCAGCTTGGCGCAGGTGCTGAATGCACCGTCCGAGATGGTCTGTACGCTGTCGGCAAGCTCCAGCTTTTCGATACCGGTTTGCGTGAAGGCTGCCTTACCGATGGAAACAACCCCTTCAGGGATGATCAGCGTACCGGAAAGATTCGAGCATCTGTAAAATGCGTAGCTGCCAATATTTTTCAGCGCACTTGGGAACGTAACACTGCTGATGGCAGTGCCGCGAAATGCCTCGGTACCCAGAAAAGTCAGTGCACTCGGCAGCACCAAATTGCCTTCAATCTTGACATTTCTAAATGCCTCATTGCCAATCGAAGTGACCGAATTCGGAAGCTGTAATTCTCCGGTCAGACCGCTGTCTTTGAATGCGCGTTCTCCAATCGACGTAACAGAACCCGACAAGTGCAGTTCGGTCAGACCCTTACAGTTGCTGAACGCACCCGTGCCGATGACCGTGATATGAGACCAGTCAACGCCGGTAATTCCGGTGTTCAAAAATGCACCTTCCGGAATTTCGGTAATGCGTTCCGGCAGAACAACCTTACCGGTAATATCCGTCATGTTAGCGAATGCGCGGACACCCAGAGACTCGAGCGCATCAAAGGTATGCTCACCCAGCTCCAGCGAGAAGGAACCCATATTATTGAAGGCTTCCTGTCTAATGCTCGTCAGCGCGGAGAAATTCAGGCCTTCCAGCGCAGTCAGCGAAGAACAATTCATAAATGCCTGAATACCGACAGAAGTAACCTTGGACAGATCAGCGACCGAAGTCAGCGCCGAGCATGCCGTGAACATATAGTTGCCGATTGCGGTAATATTATCCATGCCGACAACAGTCGTCAGCGACTTCTGACCACGGAAGGCATACTCGCCGATTTCCAGCGGCAGACCGCCCAGATCAACGGTTTCCAGTGCGAGATTGCGGTGATTTGCCCAGTCAAACGCATGATCCTGAATGCCGACAACCTTGTATTCCTTATCGTCATAGGTTACAGTTTCCGGAATAACCAGCTTGGTCACGCTGTCTGCGCAGCCAGTAACAACGGCATCGCCCGAGGAAACATCATACCGGATGCTATCCTGCGTAAACGCGGTGACTGCATACGCCGCAACCGATGCCTGCTCGGCAGATTTTTCTTCAGCAGGCTTCTCCTCTGCCGGAATCTCAGCCGCAGGCGCTTTCTCCGCCGGTGCGGACGGTGCCGCCTCGGTCGGCGATGCAGATGTACTCGGCGATGCAGACTCGCTCGGTGCAGACGGCTCGCTCGGTGCAGACGGCTCGCTCGGCACAGACGGCTCGGCGTTCTCGCCGGTGCCCTCTGTCGGAGCGGGGCTGCTCATGTCCGGTGTGTTTTCTGTACCGCTGTCCTCTGCTTTCGGAGCGGATGCTGCGGGATCGCCGCTCTCGGAGTAACCGGTGTCGGTGCTGCCGTCTTCCGCTTCAGCCGCAAATGCTGCAAAAGTACCCGTACTGAACGTCAGATTAAGCGACAGCAGGATAGCCATCAGCCTTGTAAACTTTTTGCTCATATTACTCAGTCCTTTATCATGAAATCAGGAAATATATCCTCCTCGCCGGTTGTCTGCATCCGCGACAGACGAGGTATTCTCTCTGTATGGTACAGCTTACCATACAGAGGGTACGAAAAAAGGATACATTTTGGCAGAAAGCCTTCAATACGATATCGACAAAACGTAGAAATTATTGATATGCGATTATACAATGTGCTGAAACGCGCGGTCAGGCGTGTAAAAACAATCAAAATCTGCACGAAATATCCAGTATCGGTGCGTCTGACAGATATAATTTTTTCCGTCAAGCAATAAAATATATCCGATTTTACAACTTAAATCAGATATACTATAATATTATGCAAAAAACGAGGTGAGCACATGAAGCCCAAAATACAGACTGTGATACTGTTTTTTCTGACAGCGGTGTTTGCCGTCAGCGCATTTATGCTGGTGCGCCAGATGACGAGCTACCGTGCAGGTGATCAAGCCTACGCCGAGGCTTCCGAGATTGCCGCGATACCCGAAGTGCCGGAGACGGAAACCGTTCAGCAGCCAACCGAACAGCCGCCGCAGGAAACGCAGACCGAACCCGAACCCGCTCCGTCTGCCGACCCGTATGCACAGGCGCTGGAGCAGATGGACCTGCCTGCTCTGCAGCAGGTCAACAGTGATGTCATCGGCTGGATTGCCATTCCGGGCACCGAGATTTCCTATCCGCTGGTGCAGGGCACGGACAACGACTATTATCTGACACACACCTGGAACCAAAACAGCAGCGCAGTCGGCGCGATTTTCATGGACTGCCGCTGCTCTGCCGATTTCAGCGGCTTTAACACCATCGTGTACGGTCACCGGATGAACAACGGCTCGATGTTTGCCGCGCTAAAGCACTATAAAAAGCAGGATTTCCTGCAGGCACATCCGCAGGTATATGTGACCAATGCAAGCGGAACCCATGCGTACAGCATCTATGCGGCCTATGAGGCAGCGCTTGACGGAACCGCGTATTACAGTGCGTTTTCCGATGAAACAATCAAAAAAGCCTTCATTGACGAAGGCGTTTCCCTGTCGGTGATCCACACCGGCGCAGTACCGACCGTAAACGACCATATCCTCACGCTTTCCACCTGCACCGGCAACGGGCATGCAACCCGCTGGGTAGTGCAGGCGGTCATGGAATAAAAAAGTATCCCGCTTGCTGCGCTTCAGCAAGTGGGATGTTGTTATATACTCTTATTCTTCCTCGTCCGCCAGCTTTGCCACGCGGACAAATTCATCCATTTCGCGTGTGCGCCATTTCTCCTTGTGGCTGAAAATCTGGCGGTAGAGCGAAATATAGCAGTCCTCGACCGACAAACGGATCAGCCTTCCCTCTTTTACGCTGTTCTCGACTGCGTACCACGGCAGAAAGGATACACCGCGGTCAATCTCAAGCATGCGAATGAGCAGCGAGGTATCACCGCACTCGAGCGACGGCGTAAGGATGGTCCGCCGCGCGGCAAGACGGCGGTTGAGTACACGGCGATAGTTATCCTGCTCGGTAAGGAAAAAAGGCTGCGTGAGCAGTTCCTCAATCGTCAGCTCTTTTCCGCCCAGCTCCTCGCGCAGCGATGCAGATGCCACAAATACGATTTCCTCGCGCTGCTCCATCAGCTTGTTCCAGTTGTTGCTGTACAGCGGCTCATCAAGCACATAGATCATGTCCAGCTCGCCGCGTTCCATATGCTCAATCAATTCTTCCGGCTCACCGACCGTGATGCGGATAGACACTTTCGGGTTGAATTTGCGGTACAGATGCAGCACCGTCGGCAGCTTGAGACATGCAAGCGACTCAATCGTGCCGATATGCAGCGAACCGTGCAGCTCTGCCGTAGATGTGACCGACATGCGCGCCTGATTGACCTGATTCATCACGTCGCACGCGTGGCTGAGAAAACGCTCGCCCGTGTCGGTCAGCGCGATACGCTTTCCCATACGGTCAAACAGACGCGTGTCCAGTTCCTCCTCCAGCTGGCGTATCTGCACCGTTACCGCCGACTGTGAGTAGCCGAGGCTCTCTGCTGCGCGTGAAAAACTCTTAAACTGTGCTACTCGAATAAAGGTTGCAAGCTGCCGAAGCTCCATGAATTTCCCTCTCTCCCCTATATTATCAATATTTTGAATCGAAATGATAAAATATATGAATTTGACTTAACCCATTAAACAGAATATACTAAATCTACAAAGAGGTCAAGAAAGAAATTGGAGGTTTACCATAGATTTTTTAATTATCCTTTTTACACAAAAACCGCGTCCTATTTTACAGCGTTTCGCCTAAAATAGGCGGTTCTTTTTGTGTCCGGAGGCAAAAATCTCGGCAGACTTTCACGGCAGCAGACCAAAGAGGGGCAAACAAACGGTCTGCGCCGCAAAGGGTAACACCGCATAACCGAACTGTGTGGTGCTGCCCGCCAAAAAAGGAGGAAAAAGAAATGGAAGAAAAGAAAAAATTCAAACTCGGATTACTGCCCAAGCTCATCATCGCCATTATTGTCGGCATCCTGTTCGGCCAGTTCCTGCCGGAAGGCTTCTGCCGCTTTGTGGTAACGCTCTCGTCGTTCTTCAGCCAGTTCCTGTCGTTTATCATCCCGCTGATGATCCTCGCGTATGTTACCATGGGCATTGCTAACCTCAAGAGCGGCGCGGGCAAGCTGCTGCTCATCACAGTTGCCATCGCCTACTGCTCGACCCTGATCGCAGGCTCGGCTTCGTTCTTTGTAGCCGACACCCTGTTCCCGCACTTCATGAGTGCGGACGCGCTCGACAAGATCGCCGCAACCGCAGGCAACTCGCTGGAGCCGTACTTCAGCCTGGAAATTCCGGCGCTGATGAACACGCTGTCCGCTGTTGTTACGGCGTTTGTGCTCGGTCTGTGCATGTCCAGCCTGCGCGGCAAGACCATCGGCGACACGCTGTACAACGGCGTTTCCGACTTCTCCGGCATCATTGACTGCGTACTGCACAAGGTCATCATTCCGCTGCTGCCGCTTTACATCTGCGGCACGTTCACCGATATGACCAAGTCCGGCAAGACCTTTGCCATCCTCGGTATTCTGTGGAAGGTATTCATCGTTGTTATCATCATGCACCTGATCTGCATCTGCATCCAGTTCATAATTGCAGGTCTGGTCAGCCACAAGAACCCGCTCACGCTCATCCGCAACCAGATTCCGGGCTACGCAACCGCACTGGGCACCCAGTCCTCTGCGGCTACCATTCCGGTCAACCTGCAGTGCGCTGAGGCAGACGGCGTTTCCTCGGAAATCCGCAACTTTACGGTTCCGCTGTGCGCGAATATCCACATGGCAGGCTCGATGATTACCATCACAGCCTGCGCTACCGCAGTCTGCCTGATGAACCAGCTGCCGATCTCCATCGGCACCGTTATCCCGTTCATCATGACCCTCGGCATTGCCATGGTGGCGTCTCCCGGTGCGCCGGGCGGCTCCATTATGACCGCCCTGCCCTTCCTGTACATGATCTTCGGCACCGAGGCCGGTGACCCGAGCGGCCCGATCTGCGCTATCATGGTTGCACTGTACATCACGCAGGACTCGTTCGGCACCGCCTGCAACGTCTCCGGCGACAACGCGATCGGAGTAATCGTGGAGACCATCTACCGCAAGTTTATCTGCAAATCCTCCGCTCAGTAAGGAGAATCTCCTATGTCCTTTATCAGTGTTTTTGATGTGCTGGGACCGAATATGATCGGTCCCTCCAGCTCCCATACCGCCGGTGCGGCCGTTATCGCGTATCTGGCTCATAAGATGATCGCGCCGCCGCTTAAAAAGGTGGATTTCACCCTGTACGGCTCGTTCGCCAAGACCTACCACGGCCACGGCACCGACCGCGCCCTGCTCGGCGGCATCATGGGCTTTTCGACCGATGACACCCGCATCCGCAATTCGTTTTCGATTGCGACCGAGCGCGGTCTGTCCTACTCATTCACGCCGTGTGAGACCGAGACCGATGTCCATCCGAACACCGTGGACATCCGCATGGAGAACGTCGCCGGTCAGGTGATGACCATCCGCGGCGAGTCGCTCGGCGGCGGCAAGTGCCGCATCGCGCGCATTAACGGCGTCGAGGTTGACTTTACCGGTGAATACAGCACGGTCATCGTCGTTCAGCAGGACAAGCCGGGCGTTGTGGCGCACATCACCAAGGTGCTCAGCGACAAGGGTGTAAACATTGCGTTCATGCGCCTGTTCCGCGAGTCCAAGGGCAACACCGCTTACACGATCGTCGAATCGGACGGTCATTTCCCCGAGGGCATTGAGGAACCGCTCAAAAACAATCCCAACGTCCACGATGTCATGATCATCGAACCGTAAGGAGGAGAGCAGATTATGGATTTCAAAAACGCATCCGAGCTGCTTGCACTCTGCACGCAGCAGCAGCTCCCCATCTCCGAGATCATGCGCCGCCGCGAGTGCCAGCTGGGCGAAACCACACGTGATGAGGTCACGCACCGTATGAAGAAGGCACTCGAAATCATGCGCTCGTCCGCGCTGACACCGCTCAAAACGCCGGTCAAGTCCATGGGCGGCCTGATTGGCGGCGAAGCAAAAAAACTGGCGCAGCACGCGGCCAAGGGCCACTCCATCTGCGGGGATGTGCTGCACAAAGCGGCGCAGTACGCGATGGCAGTGCTTGAGGTAAATGCTTCTATGGGCCTTATCGTTGCCGCTCCGACCGCAGGCAGCGCCGGTGTTCTGCCGGGCATGCTGTTTGCCCTGCAGGACTGCTACAACATCTCGGACGAACGGCTGATTGACGCCCTGTTCAACGCCGGTGCGATCGGCTACCTCGCCATGCGCAACGCAACCGTTGCAGGCGCGGTCGGCGGCTGTCAGGCTGAGGTCGGCATCGCTTCCGCAATGGCGGCCAGCGCAGCTGTCGAGCTCATGGGCGGCAAGCCTGAGCAGTGCCTTGACGCGGCCTCCACCGTGCTGATGAACATGCTCGGTCTGGTCTGCGATCCAGTCGGCGGTCTGGTCGAGTATCCGTGCCAGAACCGCAACGCGGCAGGCGTAGCCAACGCGCTCGTTGCCGCTGAGCTCTCGCTCGCAGGCATTCACCAGTTTATCCCGTTCGATGAAATGCTCGATACCATGTACGCGGTCGGTCGCCGCATCCCCATCGAGCTGCGCGAGACTGCCCTCGGCGGCTGCGCTGCCACACCGTCTGCATGCGCGAAATGCGGACTGTGCTCTTAAATCAGATCATATCGATACTCTTTTTCGCAGGACATTCCCACCCCTCGGGAATGTCCTTTTCGCTTTTCGCTTACAGAATAAGCCCTTATCATGAAAGCAGAACCGCCCAAATCGAACTATCCCTCCCGGGCAGTAACCGGGAGGGATTTTTGTATCATTTGATTATCACTGATACTCCGCATTGAGGAACATGGGCTTGATGGCGACAACCTCATCGTATTCCTCCTGCGAGACTGTGACATCCGCGTTCAGCGCCTTCAGGTCAGTCTTCACAACGTCGAGCGCCTGCGCGGTAGTCACTGCGCGGCCATCCATGACGGCACGCTGCATGCGGCGCAGCACAACCGGATGTGCATAGCGGGCCGGCAGCGGGAAATTCATATAATCCGCAAGGTAAGCCTGCATTTTCTCCTGTGCCTGCGCATCATTCTGCATGATGGAGGTACGGTTGTTGCGTGCTGTCGGCAGGACGCTGAAGCCTGCAAACGTGAAAATCGCGGCAAGGCCGAACAGCGTAAAATAAATCGAGAACGAGCCGTGACGCACGAAAGAAACGATACCGTAAGCCAGCGCCGCAAATCCCAGCAGTGTGATCGCCATAGCGGCCCAGCGGTAGCTGCCGTTCGTACACTGAAAGTTCCGGCGGCGTTTTGCGGCTGCGCTCAGTCGTTCGGTCAGCTCAGGACGGCGCTCCAGATAGTCGATTGCGTTATCGAGTGCCTGCACGGTTTTCTCCGCCTGTGCGCTCATCGGCGGACGATTGCGCTCTTCTTCCTCCCGGCGGGCCTTCTCCTCGGCAATGCGCTGCTCTGCCGCCGCGCTGACGCACGGAATAGACGGGTGCTCAGCTCGGATAACGCTCAGAAACTCATCGACCTGCTGCTCGTACTTGAAATTGCACACCTTCTGTCCGCCGTCGAACTCCACGACCAGATAGGACAGCGTGGCGAAAATGCCCTTGCCGGAAAAGCCGCCCTTGCTCATCGCAACGCGCTTGTACACACGCGTTACCATGGAAAACGGAACATAATACCGCCGGTCAATAAAAAAGCTGTTCAAATAGAGGGCATGCCTGCCGATGCCGCACGGACCGATTTTCCGACAGGTTTTTTTATCCTCGGCAAGCGACGCGTCATCAATACGTCCCGCGCTGAGCGGATAAGGTTTCAACATTTTCCGTCACCCCGCAATTATCGTTATGGATGGCCGCAGCCGACCGCACAAAGGAACGGCCGGCTGCAGCAATGCTATTATATTCAAGCAGATTTCTTTGCGCCGCGCTTCTTGGTCGCACGGATGAACAGTGCGAGCAGCAGTGCCGCGAATACAATGCCGATCGGGTACGCCACTGCGGTATTGTAAATTACCGTGCCGTCCGCTGTCTTGCTGTTCAGCAGGCTGCCGAGGCACTCCGGTGCAAGGATGAAATAGGTGCAGGAAACTGCACTCATGAACGTAGCCGGAACAGCTGCAATCCAGAAGTTCTTCTTTTCGGTAAACAGGTACATAGCTGCTGCCCACAGAACGATCATAGCGAGCGTCTGGTTGGTCCAGCTGAAGTAACGCCAGATAACCGTGTAGTCGATCAGACCGGTTGCATTGCCGATGCCGAGGATAGCGCCGATACCGAGTACCGGGATGCACAGCTTCAGGCGGTTTGCGTACGAACTCTGATCCATGTGGAACCAGTCGGACAGCGTCAGACGAGCGGAACGGAATGCGGTATCACCGGAAGTGATCGGGCAGATAACAACGCCGATCATGGCCAGAGCAATACCGACGCCGCCCATGGTCTTGGAGCATACATCATAGATTGCTGCGGACTGACCGCCTGCCAGCGCTTCCGCCAGACCGGTGTTGAGACCGCCGGTGACCTCATACAGAGCACAGCCGACTGCCGCCCAGATCAGTGCGATAATGCCTTCGGCTACCATTGCACCGTAGAATACGAAGTGACCCTGCTTCTCGTTCTTCATGCAGCGCGCCATCAACGGCGACTGCGTGGAATGGAAGCCGGAAATTGCACCGCATGCAACCGTGATGAACATGAAGCTCCATACCGGCGTACCGGACGGGTGCATATTGTACAGGTGAGACCAAATCTCCGGAATGGTGTAATTCGGGTTGGTGAAGATACCGATGATAACACCGACCGCCATGATGATCAGGCACATGCCGAACAGCGGGTATACCTTACCGATGATCTTATCGATCGAAATAAAGGTTGCAATAAAGTAGTAAACCAGGATGAGGATCAGCCAGAACAGCGTGGTCGAAAGCACACCGGACACACCGTTGCTCTTGCACAGCGTAACGATCAGACCGGCCGGGCCGACTGCAAATACCGTACCGACCATGATCAACAGTACAACTGAGAACACACGCATGATATTCTGCATGGTGTGACCGAGGTACTTGCCGGTAACCTCTGCGATGGAGGCACCGTCGTTTCGCTCACTGATCATGCCGGAGAAGTAATCGTGTACGCCGCCGGCAAAAATGGTACCGAATGTGATCCACAGGAATACGACCGGGCCCCAGAGGGCGCCCTGCAGGGCACCGAAGATCGGGCCAAGGCCGGCGATGTTCAGCAGCTGTACCAGAAACAGCTTCCACTGCGGCATGACAACGTAGTCAACGCCATCGTTAATGCGAACTGCCGGCGTTTCCCGGTCATCCGGGCCAAAGGTTTTGTCCACAATTTTACCATAAGTAAGATAGCCGGTGATCAATAATAATAAGCATACGATAAAGCTGATCATATTATCTCCTCCTCTATACCGGCTGCGAAAGCATGACTTTCGCATAAAAATCACCGAAAAGCCTACTTTTGGAATTCCTCTTTTTCCCTTTCGGCAATCCCTATTATGAACCTATGATATAAAAACCACAAGGACAATATGTTATAATTTTAACAAGAAAAATTTGCCGAAATTTGTTTCCTTTAGAAAAAACTATCAGCGCAATAAAATCCCCCGACCAATGGCCGGGGGATTCGTTCGCCCTTATAGGAAAGTATTTACTTTTCCAGTTCGGTCCAATCACGAGTTTCGCGCAGCTTGCTCCACTTCTCGTGCTTGTTTCCCTTGATGTCGTAATAGTGGCTGTTCGTAGCCTCCTGTACGGCCAGGTAATACCATGCGGAAGTATCGGAGTTGTCGCTCCACTTGATCATGTCGTTGTGCAGATCCTTTGCAGTCTCCGGAAGGCGCTTGAGGACGCGGTTTACGAGCATCATCGCCTCAGCACGGGTGATCTTGTTATTCGGACGGAAGGTGCCGTCGGTATAACCGTTGATCCAGCCGTTGTTGGCAGCGGCGCTGATTTCGTTCTTTGCCCAGTGGGATGCAATGTCGCTGAAGTCAACAGCGGTCGTGTTGGCCTTGTCGTCAAAACGAGCTGCGATCGCAGCGAACTCCGCACGGGTGATCGGCGCATTCGGATTGAACTTGCCCTGGCTGTCGCCCTTCACGATGCCCATAGCGCTCAGCGTAGAAACAGCGTGGTTGTACCATGCGCCGGCTGCTACATCGGAGTAGCTGTTGGACTTGGTGGAGTTTGCATTGCGGGTCTCATCGGTGAGCAAACGGAAGAAGATGGTTGCTACCTCAGCACGGGTAATGCCGTTCTGAGGACGAACGGTGCTGTCCGGATAGCCTACGATGTAAGCATAGTGGTCATCGCCGTTCAGACCGGTCGGTACATCATCCGGAATGGTAACGGTGGGCTTGCGGCCGCCGCCGCCACCGCCGCCGGAAGAAGATCTTCTTGCGTAGGTGTAGGTAAAGACGGTGTCAGCCTTGATTTCCATGTCAACCTTCGGCTCAACATTCCAGCTGCCAGCACGATAGTCAGCGTCCGGGGTATTGCCTGCCTGTGCGATGTTGGATTCAACCAGCTTCGGCTGAACCGTTTTGCCAGTTTCCATGTTAATCGTGGAAACGTAGAAGATAATGTCCTTGTTATCCTTCGTGTGGCTGTCCCACTTGCCGTTTACTACCTTTTCGGTTACCTTGTACTGGTAACGATCGGGAATGCCGTCACCCTTGTTTTCGGGATCCTTGGAATCGCCCTTGGTGTCAGGATCATAGAACAGCTTGAGCGTCAGCTTCGGAACAGTGCCATCTGCATTTTTAGTCACCGTACCGCTTGCAAGGTAACCATCTGCATGCAGATTCAGCACATAACCAGTGTAACCCTTCGACTTGGCAGTAATGGTCTCATTCAATGCTGCAGTACCGGTTTCGGTATCAGCTTCGACAATTTCATATCTCTCAGTCGTCGGATTGTACTTGTAGTGCTCGATGGCGTACGCGTACTTCGGTACAGTAGCGTAGGTGTAGGTGAATACGGTGTCGTTTGCAACCGTCGCACCAACAACAGGGGTCGTATCCCATTTGCCTTCGCAGTAACCAGCAGCCGGCTTTTCGCCAGCAGTCGGAATACCGTCCGGAATAACGACTTTTTCGATTGCGTTGCCGTTTGCGTCATTGAACGGAACGTAAACGATAACGCCAGCGTTAGTGTCATTGTTCCAGTTGCCGTTTACAACCTTGAAGGTCAGACGGTATTCCCATGCGTCCGGGATGCCGTCACCCTTCTCTTCCGGCTTCTCCCGGTCGCCCTTGGCGTCAAGGTAGTAGTGGAGGTTAATGGTTACAACTTCTACCAGCCTACCGTCCTGCGAAGCAGGGGTAATCGTGGTCATAGACGGAACATAAACGTAGTTCTGCTGGTTCTTCGCATAGTCCGCGTAGAGAGACGCAATCGACGTACCCTTAACAGCAGTACCCTTCTTCGAGAAAGCCATGTCGGCAATCTCGTCACCATTTTCATCGTAGAAATGCTGGTTAATGGTGTACTTATACTCCGGATCCGGATTCTTCACGTAGTTCGGAGTAAAGATAACATCATGTGCAGGCATGGTGAACTTGCCGTCAGTAATCTTTACACCCTCCGTCTCAAGCGTCCAACCAGTAAAGGTGAAGCCGTCCTTTTCAGGATAGTCTTTCTTTACAGATACCTCAGAATTAACATCGTGAGACTCTTCTTCATACGTGGTTTCATCTTCATTCTGGTAGATTACCTTGTAGGACTTCGGCGTCCACTTTGCGTACAGAGTCAGGTCTGCATTCGGCATCCGATCGCCAGTCTGGTACGGCTTATTGTTTGCTTCATCGTACCAACCGTCGAACCTATAGCCTTCACGAGTAATTTCTGCATCAGTCGGAAGCGTCAGCTCCATCTTGGGGTAAACCTTATCCTTGCTGTAGCTGCCGTCAGCAAGCGTACCGCCGTTCGCATCATAAGTCAAATTATGAGAAGTTGCGGAAACATAAATCTTAACGGTAGCATTGCGCTCGTCATTCGTAACCTTAGCAAGATCAAGGCTAAACTGATACTCACCATTTACCTTCTCAGGCTTTCCGAGACCCTCCGGGTCAAGTACTACACTATCAATCATGTAATCCGCAGTCTCCGTCTGACGAACACGTACCGCAGAAACATTAACGGCCGAATTGTACCAGAACGTCTCACTGCGGAGCTCTTTACCAGCATCGAGACCATCCTTAATAATAACCTGATAAGTTACGCTGCGGCGTTCAGGATACTGTATCCAGTTCGGTTCAGCATTAACAGTCCAGTCGGACACGTCAATCTGAACCATCTGAGAATACTCAGTGCGAATCAGATAGTAGAATACAAGCTGAGAGCCTTCAGCAAATGCAGTCCACTTAGGCGAATTCTTTGCCTGATACTCAAGCTGACCGTCGTTGTAGCGAATATTGGTGATTTCGGTACCCTTAGCGGTCTTGTCATCGCCACCCTAGTCAGTCTGCTTTTTGTTGCTGGCATGCACACGAGCCTGCCAGAAAACGGTGTTGTAGGCCGCGTCTGCAGTTGCTTCGCGCTCAGCGGGTGCGAGGTCGGTAACAGCCTTGCCATTGCCGACAACAGCTTCGTTGATGGTCATCGAGTTGCCATCGTCACCGACTGCCCGACGGTTGGT
Organism: Butyricicoccus faecihominis; assembly: GCF_014648015.1. NCBI lineage: Bacteria > Bacillati > Bacillota > Clostridia > Eubacteriales > Butyricicoccaceae > Butyricicoccus > Butyricicoccus faecihominis. Next base: position 163,644 of record NZ_BMQH01000005.1, on the reverse strand, counting down.
CAGCCAATATTCAGCCTCGATGGTCTGAACCTTATTGGCATAAACATCAACTGCGTTATCGCTATTACCGCTCGTCGTTGCAATTTCATTTGCCGGAGAATTGCTTACTGCATCATTATTCTGAGAATCATTTTCATTGGAATTGCTATTATTGCCAGTCTCCTCGATGTCCGTACCGCCGGACGGTGCCTGTGCAGGATCCTGAGCCTCAGGCTGTCCTTGGGTCCCAGCATCGGGAGTTTGAATGGTGTCTCCTGTGGGAGTACTGTCAACCACCGGCATCTGGCCTTCCGGTGCCGGAAGGGTGGTGATGCCTTCATTGTCGGCCAGCGCCCAGGTCGGGCACATGGTCAGCGCCATGATAGTCGCAAGTGCTCCTGCGAGCAGACGTTTACGCATATTCTTTTTTAACATAGGAATACCTCCTTGGTCAGCGTGCATGCTGATCGAGAGGGATTGCAAATGTATTTCTGGCAACCGGCTGCCATGCGGAAAGAGACTTTCCGTTTAGGCCCCTGGCTTTGCGAGACCGGCTTTCACCGATGGTGCCCTTGTCTGTACAACTTACTCCTTATCGAGTAGCACAGATGGTTGGTTCTTTTTGAAATGGCTGTTGGCAACGCAGAATGGTTGTTCAGTCTCCAAATAAAATACCCCCTTTACAGCGCGCATAGCTCTGCAAGGGGGTACAAAGTACCTTTGGCAACCGGCTGCCATGCGGAGAGGAAAAAACCTCCGTTTAGGCCCATCTGGCTTTGCGACACCGGTTTTCACCGGCTGTGCCTTTGTCTGTACCTGTATCCCTTTACGGAAGTCATGCACAGAATTTTACGATCTTTTCTGTCGGCAGATACGCCGGACTGCATACACAGTCCCTTGCCCGCGCAGGACAGAAATCCTTCGGATCCTCTTCTTCAGTATACCATAAATGCCTGCGAACAACAAGCAAATACTGTAAAAACGAAGAAGAGTTTCAATCCGGAATCGTCTTTTTTATGCAAGAAATCGCCGCTGATTGGGCATAAACATATCCAATCAGGACCATTTGCATACAAAATAAAACGAAAAAGTGTTAAGCCGCAGCTACTGCAAGCGCATCGCTAGTGTTGGTGTAGGTCAGCGGAGATACGCAGTCATGCAGGGTTTTTGCGTTCTTTACGCTGCGGGTAACCGCGTAGGTCAGGTCGATCTGATACCACTTGCCATTCAGGTTTACCTTGTTCCAAGCGTGGTAGCTGGAGCCGGTGTAGCCCTTGGTCAGTGCACACGGGATGCCCTGGCTGCGGCACATTGCTGCAAACAGCGAGGAGAAATCGTAGCAGATACCGGTGGTGCCCTTCAGGGTAGCGGCGGTATCCGGGATGTACTTGGTAATCTTGCCGCTGGTGATCTCATTCGCCAGCTTGTTATCATAAGTATAACGGCTTGCCATGTAGTTGTAGATGGCGATAACCTTAGCCTCGTCGGTCTTGGCGTTCCTGCAGAGCTCAGCAGCCTTAGCGGATACCGTATCACCCTTGGAGAACTGAACCTCGGAAGTGGAGGCCAGATACGGAGCGTAGCTGTCTTTAACGGTTACGTTCATGGACTTGGACTCGACCTGCTGATAGGACGTACCAGAAACGTTGCGGTACAGCGTTACGGTGTACTTGCCGTTGCCCTTATCGAGAGAGAAGGAAGCATCCTTGCCGCTCGGGCAATCATAGAATACGGTCTTGCCGCCGTTGTACTGAATACCAACCTTGAGTCTTGCACTCGAGGAGTAGTTTACGGTAACATAACCGTGGGTGGAATTACTCATATCCACAACATCATTTACTGCTGCTGCGGTAACGCCCATCGAGAGGGCAGTTGCTGCAAAAACTGCGCATACAACACGAAAAAGCCGCTTCATATCCGGCGATCTCCTTTCGGTAACTGGCTGCCAGCCCTCTCGATGAGGGGTAAGGCCCTATAGCTTTGCGTCGCCACCTTTCGGTGGGTTTGCCATTATCGTTTGAGATGCGGTCAAAGCGACTGCATCATCTTCTTTTATCCACACTATAGCGCATCTGTCGTGTTTTGTCAACAGGGTTTTACAAAAAAAGAAGAAATTATGACACGTTGCCGCAGAGTTACCGAAACTATGACATTTTCCCCGTTTCTCCCGCTCTTATCGCAGCGATTTGTCCGGGAATGCAGCTCACTCCAAAGCGTGAGATGGCGGCAAAAAATCGGTAAACAGACGGCGGCAGGGGTATTCCCCTGCCGCCGCTTTCCATCGGTTGATTTGCTTATTTGCTGCCGTACAGTCTGTACAGGAATGTGACAATCTGTGCACGGGTGCAGTTGTTATGCGGACCGAACAGACCGTTTCCGATGCCGCCGGTGATGCCCTTCTGCTCTGCCCATGCTGCCGCATCGGCGTAGTAGGCATCAGCAGGTACATCGGTGAAGGACGCGCTGCCGCTGACTGCCGGACTGCCTGCCGCACGGTACAGGAGCGCTGCGCCTTGTGCTCTCGTGCAGATAGTGCCGGGTGCAAACGTTGTATCGCTCGTGCCATCGGTAATACCGTTCTCAACCGCCCACAGAACTGCCTTTTCGTAATAGCTGCCGGAAGGCACATCCACAAACGGATGGTTTGTGCTCTTCGGCTCGGGCGAGCCCGCCGTACGCCACAGGAAGGTCACAATCTGCGCTCTGGGGCAGGCAGCGTTCGGAGCGAACAGCGTGTCGCTCATGCCGCCGGTAATGCCCTTCTGCGCCGTCCAGAGGACTGCGTCATAGTAATAATCCTCCGCGTGCACATCAGTGAAGAAGTTGAGCATGGTGTTGTCGTCCATAAAGACTGCCTTCACCGTGATCCTGCCTGCAGGCATGACGAAGGTGTACTTGCCGCTGCCCTTGTCGGTCAGCGCAAGCGCCTTGCCGTCCTTGTCCAGCACGGTCAGGCTTTCGAGGACGTAGCCCTTGTCGGGGGTTGCCGTGATGGTCACAGTGTCGCCCTTGGACGCAGACTCAGGAGATACGGTGACAGTGCCGTGCTTTACATCATCTACAGATACCGAATAGCTGGGTGCGGAGAAGCCTCCTCCGCCGCCGCCACCACCTCCGGCGGACGAGCCGCCGCCGGAGGTGGAGTCTGTGATGCGAATGATAATCTTCTTTTCCACGATCACATTGGTGTCTGCGTTGACCGCAGCACAGATCAGGGTCATCGTGCCATCCTGATCACCGAAGCTGAGTGTATTTCCGCTGATAACGGCGTGCGTATCATTCTTTTCCATCGTCCAACGTACAGAAGCCGGATAGGCCGCCAGCTCTTCCGGAGTAAAGGCCTTGCCGAACTGATCGAGCGTCGTTACCTTAACTGCAGACAGATCCAGCGTAGTGTTTTTCCGAACGGACGACGGAATTCCGTCTGCGGTGATTGCAGTCAGCCGTCTCGGGGCATTGACCGTCAGTGTAATGTGGTTACTCTCGATGTCACCGGAACGGGCATAGATCTCGGTAGAATCCTCTTTCAGTGCCTTGAGTGTTCCGTTTTCGAGCGAAACCACATCCGGCTTGGAGGTAACCCATTCAAAGCTGCCGCCGGTCATTTCTCTGCCATACTGATCGTAGCCGGCAGCGGTAAACTGATCTGCAAGAACCGCATTTTCATCCAGCCGCAGGACAAAACCGTCCTTCATGTCAGCGCGAATTGTCTTGAGGGTCGGCTGCTGCTCGACCTTAACAACGACATTCTTTGCAGTCTTGCCGGCAGAGGCAGAGGAGGCTTCCAGAATCACATCCGCATAGGAGGCATCCGGGACACTGCCAACCGCAACGAGCAGTTTTCCGTTTTCAATCGTGGCATTGGTCTGATTGGTGTCTGCCAGCGTCCACTCGATGTCCGACGGAATTCCACAGGGATTGCCGTGCTGATCGCGCGCCAGCAGCGGAATGCGGGACAGATCATACTCTGCGCCCTCTACTGCGGCGGGAGCGCCGTCATTATAATACAGCTCATTCAGATACGGCTTTGCCGTCACCTGTACGGGCAGCGGCTGTGCCGTCCGATAGACCTTTTCGCCCTGCTCGTCCTGTCCGACCGGATAATACAGGGTAACCGTATCCGTGCCGACTACAAGACCGGTGATTACGCTGCCGCTGATTTCGGCATAGCCCTTGTCCGTGGCAAGCCGCCACTCAAACAGGCCATCGTCAAGCGTCATGTCCTCGCCGTACTGATCCTTGGCCTCCACATTGAGCGTGCTCAGGTCAAAGGTGTTCGCCGTATCATCATTATAGATGAGATTGGGAATCGTGCCGTTCACGGTCAGCGTATCGAGCTGCCGTTCGGGCAGAACCTGCAGCGGTACACGGTTGGATTCCGTGCCGTTCACTACGGCATAAATCTGATAGGTTCCCGGTGCGGTAAACTCGATGCTGCCCGTGGTTTCGTCAACCGTAATGTCATCGTTTGCTTCTGCATACCACTTGACCTTGCCGGTTACATCAAAATCGTTGCCGTCCTCGTCCAGAGCGGTCACGGTCAGATTCGAAACATCGGCGGTGTTGCTGCCGTCGTTGAAGTAGAACGGCTCAAAGCTGCCCTCTACCGTAACCGAGGAAAGCACAACGGGCAGGATGGTCAGTTCAATCAGCTCGCTGTTGAAATCATCCGTTGTTTCGATCGAAGCCTTCGGCTGATAGCGCAGGAACAGCTGTGCTCCGTCATTCGGCTTGAGCGCATTGAGGACAGGATAGCCATTGCGGTTTGTCGTGACCTCGGCGTACTCCGAAGCGTCGTTCAGGCCTTCGTCCACAACCGTCCATTCGCCGCTCAGGCGGGGATTGAAGCCGTACCAGTCCACGTCGTGTTCGTTTTTCGCCTCGACCTTGATGCTGTCCAGACGCAGGCTTTGCTGCTCGTACAAAGAAACCTGTTCGGTATCAGGCACCAGACGATCGAGTGCATAGATCGGGTACACCTTCTGCGGGGTGATGACGGTGTTCTTGGAGGTGTAGTGAAACGAACCGAAGTACGGTGCAACCGGCTGACCGGAGCGCAGCTGATCGGCTGCCGTCTTGAATGCTCCCTGATACAGGGTGTTCATGTCCAGCTTGTCGGGGTCGTAGCCGGAGACATTCCGGTTTTCGATGCGGGCATCCAGATCCTCGATTGCACTTCTGCCGTTCCGGCCGAAGGTATACTGCTTAAACTCCCGTCCTTTCCAGCTGTCCACCGAGACACCATTCCCCTTGGTTCGATGATAACCAGTAACCGAGAGGAGCATGGTCTTATACTTGATGTACACCGCGCCGGTATAGGGGATGGTCGTTTGCAGGTCGGTCACATCGACATTGATGTCAATGCCCGTATGTGCCGGCAGCGGTACGGAGATGGTATCCGTAATGGACTGCGCGTAGGACTCCTCCTTGCTGCTCTCGTAGGTCTTTTCCATGCCATAGGAGTAGGAAAAGCTCTGCTCTACCTTGGCAGTGGGCGAAAGCGCGGCCAGAACGGGCACGCTGAATTCGACGCCTACCGTGGTCTCCTCGGTCCAGTTCTGCGAATAGGTATTGGAGACCGTGGTCGAGGTCGTGGTGCTCTTTTCATAGGTATAGCTTTTTTCGACCGTGTTTTCAAAGTCATTGCGGTTTTCCGCCGTCACCTTGTAGCTGTCCGAGCTGCCGCCCAGATTAAACTGGTAGCCCTTCTGCTCGAGCGACGCCGTTGTGTCATCCGCCTCGATGGAAGGCGTTTCAAACCGGTTCGCAATACCCTGAATTTCAAAGTCGTAGAACGCCTGTACATAGTAGCCGTAGCCGGTACTTACATAAGAGTGATGGTCATCGCGTTCCTTCTCCGCTCTGGTAGAGACATAATAAACCGGGGTTTCTTCTTCCGGAAGGCTGTTCAAAACACCCGAGCCGCTCAAAATCGCACTCTGGTCAACGACGCTGCTGACAGCATCCCGCAGGCCCTTGGATGTATACTGTACCTTTGCGTAATCTGCCGCAGTCAGAGCGGTATACGGCTCATGATAGCCGTGTTCATTGTTGTCGTTATAGTACGTTTTTGGCAAAACATTGTTTGCAATGCCCGCCCACTGCTCCGCAAATTCGGGGCTCTTGATCATCTCCTGCAAAATCTGCTCCTGTGTGCCCGGCAGATTGTAGGTGTCTGAGGCATCAAAGATCTCCCAGTCGTTTTCTGCCGTCACGGCTGCCCCGGCTGTTGGGGGCAGCACCCCTATACACATCGCCATCGCCAGCAGGCCGCACAAACCTCGCCGTCGTATCATCTGCTTTTTACTCATACCATTTTCCTCCTTTTCTGTGGTGTTCCTGCTCGGCCATGGAAAACAGCTCGTTATGGCTCATCTCCACATCGCCAAAGCGGACAAAAATGCCGTTTGTCACCGCGCTGTTCCACACCTGCGGGTCGGAAAGTGACCGGAATCGGAATTTATCCAGATAGGGCTTCATATCCAGCAGCAGGCGACTGCCGGAGATAAAATCGACCTGCAGAACGTGGTCGGTCAGCGGCTTGACCGACTGAATGTATTTCCGGTCCAAATGCGTACCTCCTCTCGCCTACACAAAATAAAAGGTTCACCGTACCTATAGGATACGGTGAACCATTCAAAAAAACCATTCACAAGTTGTTAGTTTTTATCCGCAAGCAGGTCGAGCAGCAGCTTGCGCTTCGCACGCGGCTCTCCTGCTATCTGCAGTTTGGTGTAGATTTGATTCACATACTGCCGGATACTGCCCTCGGACAGATACAGCTTTTCCGCGATCTCGCGGTTGTTCAGCCGCTGTGCCATCAGCCGGACAATCTCATATTCCCGCTCGGTCAGCGCCGACAGGGCTTCCGGACGGTCAAACCCGGCCTTTCGCCGCTCTGCGGCTTCTCCCAGTTCGATAATCTGTGCAACCGTTCCGGTTTGCAGCCGCTCTGTCAGCAATGGCTTGAGATAGCGATAATTCTCCGCAAACGGAATGACAAAGCCGTCCGGTTCCGCGTCGGTCAGTGCCTGATCGAGCTGCGCCTGTGCCTCCGCGTGCTTACCCAGCATTTCATACGCCGCTGCCGTCTGGATTCGGATATGCATCGCGACCAGTGCGTAGTGCATGCCTTCGCACACAGCAAGCAGTCTTTCGCTCCGGCCAACGACACGGGCGTAGTCGCCCTGTGCCAGACCGACCTGATTTTCGATCATTTCGATCATCGGCTTGCCCGGTGCAAGTGTATGCACGGTTGAAAGCCTGTGCGCGCGGAAAACCTCCGGAATCTTGTCGGTTTTGCCAAGCAAAGCGTAATAATACGCCGCAATCGCGTTCCATAGGTTCAGCCAGGAAGCATTGTGCTGCCGCAGCAGCTCCGCGTGCCGCTCGGCAAGCGTGCAGTGATACTTCATCTCCGCAAACAGCGACAGCCGCCACGCCAGAAAATCACAGCACAGCGCCATATTGGCCTGCCCGTTGTCCTGAATCCGGGCGCACGCGCTTTCGAGTTCGATATGTGCATCCGTCAAGCGTCCCTGCAGGAACGCCGCCTCGGCACGCATGATGGTCTCGGCACCCTGACCGTGATTGCCGGTGATTTTATAATAGTGCGGCATGCACTCATCCATCTCGGCAAGCTCGCTCTGCAGCTCGCCCGGTGCGCGGTAAAACATCATCAGCACGGACGGTGAACCGAAGGTCCAGCCGCCGCCGGACTGGATGCTGATCGCCTTCCGCGACATCTGCGCGCTGGCACTCCGGTGCAGGCGGCTCATGGCGCTGATATCGTTGTAGCAGAGAAAACTCATGATCAGGTCGCATTCTCCCCGCAAATCGCCTTTTTCCTGTGCGGAAAGCGCTGTATTTTCGGAAATCGCCGTCAGCAGCAGCTCCTTCAGCTCCAGCATTTTCGGGATATTGCGCCAGTTGAACATACTCCGCATAAGCACCAGAATCGCCAGCGGATGGCTTGCGAGCACCGCTGCCGGGCATTCGTCCAGTGCTGCCAGCACTGCCTTCGGGTGCAGCGAGGAAAGCAGAATGCCTGCATCCTTCTGCAGCGTGCGCAGCATCGCATCGTAATCGCCGTTTTGCCGGTACTCGATCATGGCATGCAGATACAGCCGATGATCCTCATACCAGATGCCGAGCCGCCCGCGGTAGACGGTCTGCCGCTCCTTCGGCATGGACAGGAAGGTGTGCAGCGCGCATTCCTTCATCATGTGATGAAACCGGTAGGTCACGCCGTCCGGCAGACGCTTGACAAACGCATTCTGCCCGGTCAGCGCGGCAAGCAGGTCCTCGGCATGCGCGTCTGCCATGACGAACTGCGCCATTTCGACCGTAAATTCGTCGGCAAGTCCCATCACCGCAAGGAATTCCCGCTGCTTTTCGGGCAGCGGATCAATCATCGCAGCCGTAAAGATGGATGAAATATCCGAATTCGGGTCCGGCAGCACACCGTGCTCGGAAAACATCCGCAGATTCAGATAAACCGCCGAAAACCAGCCCTCGCTGTAATACAACAGCGTATCTATCTGCTCATCGGAAAGCGCGGTTCCGCACCGCTTGGTATAGACCGCCAGCTCGGTATGGTTAAGCCGAAGCTGCGCCGTGCCGATCTGGTACACCTTTCCACCCAGCCGGACAAGCTCTGCCGCCGGCAGGAACAGGTCGCGGCTGGCTAAAATCAGATGAACATTGGGCGGCAGCCGTCCGGCCAGCGCACACAGGAATCCCGGTGCGCGCTTGTCGGTCAGCAGGTGAAAATCGTCAATAAAAATATAGCAGGACTTCTCACCGGTCAGCGCATGACACAGATCGTCGATCAGAAGTCCGCCGCTGGCTCCGTCGGTCGGACAGTCGTACTCCCGCAGGAAGGCAAAGCCTGCACGCGCAAAGGCGTCCTGCACACTTTTCCAGAAAATCGCAAGATTGCTCGAGTACACACTGATGCGCACAATGTACGGTGCTTCGGCTCTGGCACGTTCCGCGAGATACCACTCCACCGCCGTCGTTTTGCCGTAGCCCATGGGTGCAACCACGGTCGTCATGGCACAGCGCGAGATTGGCCGCAGGCTCTCCTGCAGTCGCTCAGATATGTAGATCGTGTTCAGATTCCATTTCGATTTTGGCATGGCGCACCTCCGAATACTGTAATGTGCTCTCCTGTCCGTTATACTGTCTAAATTATACGGGATTTCAGAGCGGGTGTAAACCGTGTATGCTGTTAAGGCAGCGTGCATAAATAAGGGAGCCGCCTTCCGGCAGCTCCCCTGCAGCTGATGTTTTTATACCTTAAATATACGGTGCAGCAGCGCATGCTGAACAGCAGTGCGTATATATGCCCTCAATTTGAGCGTCAAGCCGCTTTTCCAACCGGCAGTGTTACCAGAATAGTCGTTCCCGTATCTGCGCTCTGTTCAACGCGCACTGTGCCGCCATGCAGGCGGACAATCTCCTGCACGAGCGCCAGTCCCAGTCCCACGCCGCCCATTGCGCGGCTGCGCGACTTATCCACGCGGAAAAACGGCTGAAAGATGCTGTCCCGGTATTCCTCGGCGATGCCCGGGCCGGTATCGCGCACACGGATGGCCGCCTGACCGCCTTCCCGCTCGACAGACACTTCCACCGAACCGCCCGTGCGATTGTACTTGATCGCGTTCTCTGTCAAATTGAACAGCAGCCGGTACAGCAGCACATCGCTGCCGGTGAGCTGCACATTTTCGCCTGTCTGCGTCAGTGTAATACCGTTTTTCTGTGCCAGCGGTGTCAAATCGACCAGCACCTCCTCAACCATCGGTGCAAGGTCGATACGGTCGGTGCGCGGCACCGACCGCAGGTCGCTCATCTCAAGCAGGGTACGCACAAGCGCACTCAGGCGCTCAACCTGCTCCTGCTGAAAATGCAGCAATTTCGCAGTTTCTTCGCTCATCTGCCGATGTTCTGCCGCAAAGAGCTCCAACCTTGTCTGCATCAGCGCCAGCGGTGTCCGCAGCTCATGGGCGGCGTTGCCCGTAAACTGCCGCTGTGCATCGAACGACTGCGCCAGCCGGTCCAGCATACCGTTCACCGACTCGCTCAGCTGCCGGAACTCGGCAGTCGTATCCTCCGGCAGACGGGTGTCCGTCAGGCTTTCTTCGTTGATCTGTTCGGTCTGCTGTGCAAAATCCTTCAGCGGCTTCAAAGCCTTTCCGCTGAAGAAATACGCGATAATGGCACTCAGCAGTGTCACCAGTGCGGTGATGTACCAGCCTATGCGCTCAAAACGCACCTTTTCTTCATTGACCTGCTGCGAAAAGTCACTGAAAAATGCCTGTATATTCTCTTTGGGTATCTGAATGGTCATTTCCTGCTGGTTTTCCGTCTTGTATTCCACCACAAAGCCGTTCAGCGCATCCATGCTGCCCGAACCGGAGTAAAACAGCAGCAGATTCAGGCTCACACACGCCGCCGCGATAAGCAGCGCGGTCAATATCGTAATGCGCCACTGGACAGAAATTCGTTTGCTCATTCGCCCGCTCCTATCTCATAGCCCTGACCGATCTTGTTGCGGATCGGGTCGTATCCCAGTGCTGCACGCAGTTTTTTCCGCAGCATGGAGATATGCACACGGATGGAGTTGCTGAAGCTGTCCACGCTGCTGTCCCACACATGCTCGATCAGCTCCTCCTGGCTGACGGGTCTGCCGCGGTTGAGCAGCAGATATTCCAGAATGCCGCTCTCCTTGCGCGTGAGCGAAAGCGTCTGTCCGGCTGCCGTGGCCGTGCGGCTGCGGGTATCAAACGTCAGCCCGCCGCACCGCAGGCACACGTCCTGCTGCACAAATCGGCGGCGCGTCAGGCTGCGCACACGCGCTTCCAGTTCCTCTAAATGGAACGGTTTGGACAGATAATCGTTCGCACCGGCATCCAGTCCGTCAACCTTGTCGGATATTTCACTGCGTGCCGACAAGATGAGCACGCCGGTCTCCTGATCATGCTCCCGCAGAGTACGCAGCACCGTCATACCGTCCACCTTAGGCAGATTCAGGTCGAGCAGCACCAGATCGTATTTTTCTACCGCCAACAGCTCCAGCGCCGCTTCTCCGTCAAAGCAGATATCCGCCTCATAGCCGGACAGACGCAGTTTTTTTGCAATGTCCTCACACAGATCGCGCTCATCCTCTATCACCAAAAGACGCATGGTCCTTCCTCCTTGCCGTTTCGTTACCTTTATTATAGCAGATACGGATAAAGTTTGTGTTAATGAAACTGTCAAAAAACTTCATTTTTCCGAGCAGCCTTTGAACTTGCTTCGCAAATTCTATTTTATACGCGCTTCCGCGCGAAACACTGTATGCTCGAAAAATTAACTTTATCGACAGACTGTATGGCACTCTCGCAAAAAAATCTTCCGCATTTCCAGCCTGTTAACAAAGATTTTATGTCGTCCGCTGTATACTGTTCACAACAACTGTGAGAGGAGCACGACTATGCCGCGTTACAAAACCGCCGCTCAGCTGGTGCTGCTGCTGAGTGCTATTGCGATGATTCTTCTGGGCATCCGCCTCGGCGAAGCCGAAACCGTATTATCAAAGGCGATCCGCCTGTGTATGGAGTGTGTTGGCATTGGATAAGAAAAAAATCCCCTTTTTAGCCCGCTTTCGCGGCTGGATACAGGCGGCAGCCACCCTGTTGACCAATATCCACCTGCCGAATTTTGTACAGGGCAAACTATATCAGGGCGGCGGCAAGGCGGTCTGCGTGCCCGGCCTGAACTGCTATTCCTGTCCCGGCGCGGCGGGCGCGTGCCCGATCGGCGCATTTCAGGCGGTCGTCGGCTCGTCGAAATTCCGGTTTTCGTATTACATCACCGGTATCTTGATCCTGCTCGGCGTGCTGCTCGGACGGTTTATCTGCGGCTTTCTGTGCCCGTTCGGCTGGTTTCAGGAGCTGCTGCACAAAATCCCCTCGCCTAAGCTGTCCACCAAAAGGCTGAAGCCGCTCCGCTATGTGAAATATGCGGTGCTGCTGATCATGGTGGTGCTGCTGCCCGTACTTGTCACAAACGAGCTCGGCATGGGCGACCCGTTCTTCTGCAAGTACCTGTGCCCGCAGGGCGTGCTCGAGGGTGCGCTGCCGCTGGCGGCGGTCAACTCCGGCATCCGCGCCGCGCTCGGCGCACTGTTTACCTGGAAAGCAGCCGTTCTGCTGACCGTTATCGTGTGCAGCGTGCTGTTTTACCGTCCGTTCTGCAAGTGGCTGTGCCCGCTCGGCGCCTTTTATGCCCTGCTGAACCGCGTTTCACTGTTTCAAATGCAGGTGGATACGCATAAGTGCGTATCCTGCGGCGCGTGTGCCAAAGCCTGCAAAATGGATGTGGATATCACGAAAAACCCCAATCATGCCGAGTGCATCCGCTGCGGCATGTGTATGAAAGCCTGCCCGACCGATGCTATCTGCTACCGCTACGGTCTGGGCGATAAAACCCAAACGCATAACAAAGGAGAGACCATCTAATGAAACGAAATCGACTGATTGCATTTGCCCTGTCCGTAAGCCTGCTGCTCGGCGCATCCGCCTGCGGCAAACCGGCAAAAACCGTCTCCGAGCTGATAGCGGAGGAAAACGCCATCCTCGACCAGCACCAGGAACTGTGGACAACGGCTCTAAATTCGCTCGACAAGGACAATCTGTCGCAGAGCACCCAGAGCACCAACTACGCTGATGTACTCGATCTTGCGATTAAAAACGTCAAGGACCAGCTCTCGGACGAGGACTACAAGACGCTGACCGACGATGCCGCCAAGGTCCGCAAGCTGGAGGACCAGCTGCAGGAACTTCCGCCCGAGGAAGGCACCACCGCATCCGACGACAGCACGTTCCCCGCTTTCGAGGGCAAAGACCTGGACGGCAACGCCGTGGACAGCAGCTTGTTCGCTAACAACGCGTTTACGGTCGTGAATCTCTGGTTCAGCGGCTGCAAGCCGTGCGTGGCCGAACTTGGTGATCTGGACAAGCTGAATCAGACCGTCAAGGCTCAGGGCGGCGAGGTTATCGGCATCAATACAGAAACGCTCGATGACAATGCGGATGCCATTGCCACCGCTAAACAGATTCTGCAGACCAAGGGGGCATCCTACCGCAACATCACCTTTGCATCCGGCAGCGAGGCCGGTCAGTTTGCACTGAACACCACGGCATTCCCGACCACCTATGTTATCGACCGGAACGGAAAAATCGTCGGTAAACCAGTACTCGGCGGCATCACGAACGAAAACAGCATGAAGCAGCTGCAGGAGAATATTGATACCGCGATTGCAAACGACGGAAAATAACACCCACGGGTAACTGCCGCTGCAATCCGCATCATAAACATACACAGCGCAGATTGTGCTGAGAAAGGCAACGGAGATTAGCACGTGAACGAAGCCGCAGACGAAAGTCTGCGGCTTCTGTCTGTCAAAAAAGTCAGATTGGCGTTTTGCGTTTCGTGCGGTAGCACGCATAAAATAGAATTTGCGAAGCAAATTCATAAATTCCGGGAGCATGTATCTCGGAATTTATACAAGGGAAGAAAAAATGTGCCCGTCAGGGCGCGGTTTTTCTTCGGTTTCGCTCGAAAGCGTGGTTTCGAGCGAGAGGCTGCTCGGAAAACGTTAGTTTTTCGACAGCCTCCGAAGCCGCAGACAAAAGTCTGCGGCTTTTGCGTGCCTGCGGAAATATCCACGAAGATATGCACAAACCTGTGGATAAATTTGAGGACGGAACTTTTCCTTGTTTCTCCTATATGGTATACTAAAATTATACAAGCGAAAATCGCAGGAAAAAGAGAAACACGAGGGAGAAACATGGGACTGTTTTCAAAACCGGAGGTTGTGATTGCGAAAGAATCCAGCAACGCAAAGGAGTATCTGCGGCAGCTGGAAGAGCTGGCGGAAAAGGCAACCGGAGAAAACGCGAAAAAAATCGCAAAAGAGATTGCCGTGGTGAAAGCCGGCATTATCGGTGAGGATAATATTCTGTTTGAGCTGAAAAACAGCGGTATGGATATGGTTGTGCTGCACGATTTGTATATTGAAAGCGTGTCCGGTGCCTCGGCACAGATTGACTTTCTGGTGCTGACTCCAAAGATCAACTTTGTATTGGAGTGCAAAAACCTGTTCGGCAATATCGAAATCAACAGCAAGGGCGATTTTATCCGCACCATTCGCTGCGGCGGTCGGTACTATAAAGAGGGAATTTATTCGCCGATTACGCAGAATCAGCGGCATTTGCAGGTGCTGAATGAATGTCGAAACGAAAATCATGGTAAGGTGATGGCAGCACTTCGAAATCACTGGTTTAGTAACTTTTTCAAGGGATTGGTCGTGCTTTCTAATCCTAAAACGATTATCAATGACCAAGATGCTCCACAGGAAGTAAAAAAACAGGTTATCCGTGCGGATCAGTTGGTGGAAACGATTAAGCGGATGAACAGAGAATCAAGTGAACTGAAATCTTCCATGAAGGATTTGAAAGAAGATGGTGAGTATTATCTGAACAAAATGCACATTGAAAAGCCAATCACCTATATCGAAAAATTCAAGCAGGAGGAGCTGGAAGACCAGCCTGCCGCCGAGCGGCCTGCACCTGCGCCGTCGGAGGGAAAATACTGTCCGAAGTGCGGCAAGCCGCTTGTCATGCGGGAGGCCAGACGCGGCACACATATCGGCGAAAAATTCTGGGGCTGCACAGGATTTCCTCAATGTCATTTTATAAAGAAAATCGTGAAAACCGAAAACAAATAAACAGAAAAGCGGCATGACTTGCATCAAAGTCATGCCGCTTTATGGTTACTTAGAACACCAACGCCTCGCTCTGCTCGATCTCAATCCCGCAGTCCGCGATAACCGTCTGATACTGCGCGTAAACTTCAGCTTCCATGCGCCACGCGATGCCGCATCCGGCGGAAAGCCTGCGCGGCACCGGCACCAGCCGGCCGGCAATACCATTCTGTTTGCAGAACGACTCCATCTCCATGGCGGCATCGGTGGTGTGGAAGGTGAGCACCTGATACGGCTTTTTCTCTCGCATTACGCCTGAAAAACGATCTCGAAGCAGCCGTCCGGACGCACGGTCGTCTGACCGGACTTATTCTCATACTCGAGCATTTTCTCGATATTCTTGCGGGTGTGCGCCTCGTCGCCGAGCACACGGATCAGCTTCCCCGGGTGATCCTGCATCGCGTCCATCGCCAGCAGAACCGGTTCCGGACAGGACAGACCACGAACATCTACTTCAACATATTCAGCCATTGCATATTCTCCTTTTCCGACTTACTTTGCCGTCTTTTTGCGGCGCAGATTGGTGCCCGCAATGACAAACAGCACGATAATGCAGACGATCACGGCGATTTTGCCGGCTGCCGCCGGACCGCCTGCGACTGCAGGCTCGTTTTCGGTTGCCGCCTTGGCAGCCGCGCCGACCAGACCGAAGTTATGCGCAAATGCCGCGCCGATCAACATACCGAGGAAGGTGACCGCGCTGTCAGACGAGCCCTGACCTGCCAGAATGAGCTGACGCAGCGGGCAGCCGCCAGCCAGCACAGCCGCAAAGCCTACAACATACATACCAAGAATGTTCCACAGGTGCTGGGAATGCGCGATCGGCTGACCGGAAAAACCGAGGTGGAAGCTGCCGGTTGCCGCATTGTAGACTGCCATCACTGCAAACAGAGCCGCGATAATGCTGATCAGGTTGAAATTCTTCATCAGAATGATGTCGCGGATGCTGCCTGCAAAGCACATACGGCTCTTCTGCGCGAGCGCACCGATGATGAGCGCAACCACCAGAGAAAGAATGATCGGCGCATGCTTGCTGCCCGGGCCCTCGGTGCTGACCGCGTAAGCGCCGGTCGCCACGCCGATTGCGAGCAGCGCCGCCAGCACAACCGGCAGAACGGCGCCGCCGACCGGCTTGGCCTCATACGCACGACCGAGCGAGAAACCCTTCTTGAGGAAGAACGAGCCGGTCGCCACGCCGCCTGCAAAGCCGATGAGCGCGACCCATGCATTCAGGTCACCGGCGGACATACGCAGCACCATGCGGAGCGGGCAGCCGAGGAACACAAGGGCGCCGATCATCATCGCAGCGCCCAGAATAAAACGCACCATCGGCGAAGAACCGGCGGTGGACTTATACTCCCTGGTCAGCAGCGCCAGCAGGAACGAGCCGCAGACAAAGCCGACGACCTCCGGGCGGAAATACTGCACCGGAGCCGCTGTATGCAGCTTGAGCGCACCCGCTGTATCGCGGATGAAGCAGGCAACACAGATCGCCATGTTGGCAGGGTTGCCGTAAATTGCCAGAAGCATGACCAGCAGTCCGATCACCGCACCGGACACCGCCAGCTTCCATGTCTTGTCAAACAGTTTCATGATTTTCTCCTTTTTTGTGAAATGAGGGAATTTTATGCTGTATTCAGTATATCATGCGGTGTTTTCAATGTGAAATTGATTCTATTGATAATTTGATTGAATCTATTGATATAATCTATAAATACAGCTATAATGGAGAAAACGAAAGGAATGCCGCCCATGGATATTCGTCAGCTGGAAGCCTATGTCTATACCGTGAAGTACCGCAGTTTTTCACTTGCTGCACAGAAGCTGTACCTGTCACAGCCGACCGTCAGCGCACACATCTGCAATCTGGAAAAGGAGCTGCACACGCAGTTGCTCAAGCGCACGACAAAAACGCTCTCGGTGACACCGGCCGGTCAGACGCTGTATAATTATGCCGCAGAAATCCTCGATTTGCGGCACAAAGCCATTCTGGAGCTGTCCAACGAGCAGGAAACCATGCTGCATATCGGCGTATCGTCCGTGCCGTCGCTGTATCTGCTGCCCGAGCTGCTGGCAGCGTACCACGAGAAGGCCCCGGAGATCCGGTTCCGCACCAGCTGCTCGGACAGTCTGGATGTGATAAACAAGGTCGCAGACAGCACCTGCGATATCGGTCTGGTCGGCACAAAGACCGCAGAGGCCAACTGCGAATTTTTGCCGGTCACCTCGGACGAGCTGGTAATCGCCGCACCGAACACACCGCATTTCCGTGCCTATCAAAGCCAGTCGGACCCGCTGACAGCGCTCCTGCGCGAACCGTTCCTGCTGCGCGAGGACAACTCGGGCACCAAGCAGGAAACACTGTATTTCCTTCAAAATCACGGTCTGTCGCTTGATGAACTGAATGTCATCGCCGTCATGGATGACGCGGCAGCGCTCAAGCGTTGCATCGCACTTGGCATGGGCATTTCCATTCTGTCGCGCGCAACTGTGCAGACCGATGCACAGCAGGGACGCCTGCTGCTGTTCCCCCTCGGACAGTCAGCGTTCCTGCGCCGGCTGTACATTGTGTATCCGTCCATACGACGTATGTCCGAGCAGGCTATTCACTTTCTGGATTTTATAAAAAGGTATTATCGGATCGGATGACAGCCGTGCTGTCCGGCTTGACACAGCCAATCGAGCAGGAGGCTCTCCTGCATAGAAAGCCGGCCTCCCGCACCACCGTGCGCGTACCGACCGGTACACGGCAGCCCTATCCGCAAGGTCGAAACCGGCAAAACGTATTTCTTAAATTTACCGGGTATGGTCTTGACAACCGAAGCAATCTGCGAGAACATTATTGCGATAACTATCTTGTTCATGCTGATGTATTCTTTGCGTACAGCAGTGTGTCCTTATGCTTTCGATTACAGATCTAATCATTGTACCGATCGCACTTGCTATGCTCGTACTTTCTGATAAAAAGCAGGAAATTGTGGAGGAATATGATCATGTCAAAAGATGAATATTTGATTACCGATGCGCCCCTGAAAGCGCTGACGGTTTTTGCCATGCCGATGATTCTCGGCAGCTTTTTTCAGCAGGTATATAATATGGCCGACTCCATCATCGTCGGTCAGTTTGTCGGCTCCTCCGCTCTTGCAGCGGTCGGCGCCTGCGCTGCCCTGACCAATGTTTTCATTTGTGTGGCGCTGGGTGCCGGTGTCGGTGCAGGCGTACTCGTAAGCCGTTATTTCGGCGCCAGAGAGTATGGAAAAATGAAAACCATTGTATCTACCTCCCTGATCAGCTTTTTACTTCTGAGCATCATCCTGGGCGTCTTTGGCTTTTGCTTTTCCCATGCGATGATGAGCGGATTACAGACCCCTGCCGATATTCTGGAGAAGGCGGTACTGTACTTGCGGGTCTATTTTGTGGGTTTTCCGTTTTTGTTCATGTATAACATTCTCTCTACCATGTTCACGTCCATCGGTGAATCAAAAATTCCGCTGGGACTGCTGATCTTTTCATCAATCCTGAATATTGTTATGGATCTTTGGATGGTAGCCGGTCTGGGACTTGGCGTGCTCGGTGCGGCGCTTGCAACGCTGATTGCACAGGGCATTTCGGCTGTATTTTCACTTTTGATTTTCTTTTACCGGATGCGGCGGTATAAGAGCAGCTTTGTCTGGTTTGACGGGCAGGAGCTGCGTTCGATGCTTCAGATTGCTGTTCCATCGGTTCTTCAGCAGTCTACCGTATCCATCGGTATGATGATCGTACAGGCGGTGGTAAATCCCTTCGGCACACAGGCACTTGCGGGATACGCGGCGACGATGCGGGTGGAAAATGTCTTTTCCCTGATTTTTGTGTCCATCGGCAATGCGGTTTCGCCGTATGTTTCCCAGAACCTTGGCGCAAACAAAACCCAGCGCATCAAAAAAGGCTACCGCGCAGCATTGATGCTGGATGTATGTTTTGCTGTTCTTGCCTTCCTTGTCATTGAAACGCTGCACACGCAGATTTCCTCGCTGTTCCTTGGAAAAGACGGAACCGCCCTGGCTTATCAGGTGTCCGGGGATTATATGAGATGGCTTGGCTGCTTCTTTATCTTTATGGGTATCAAAATGGCAACCGACGGAGTTCTTCGCGGACTCGGAATCATGCGGCCGTTTCTCATTGCCAATATGGTAAACCTTGCGATTCGCTTGTCCGTGGCGTTGATCTGTGCTCCGCGTTTTGGTATTGCATTTGTCTGGCTTGCCGTGCCGGCAGGCTGGCTTGCCAACTTCCTGGTTTCCTATGCGGCACTCAGAAAATCCTGGCCGACTGAAAAAGTGGTGTTATCCCGGTAAATTCCAGTTTACCGAAAAGATGAAATCCTTCGGAACGGCATCTGAAATAATTAACAGCGAAGTAAAAAAACATCCCGAGTCCTGTGCACAGTCCGGGATTGAACTGCACCCCCTCTGTCAGACAGTATGATATACTGTCTGACAGAGGGGGTGCTTTATTATGTTAAGAGGAAAACCGAAACTTACTCTCCAATCTTCACCCTCAACTCTTTACGCTTTGCACAGTCAGTCGATAATCTTAATGCTCTCAATAACCGGCTGATTTTCCGTCTTAACCGTGCCGTTATCGTCCTCGACCGGCGTATTATCGCAGATTTCATCCACAACATCCATGCCCTTGGTCACATAGCCGAAGCAGGCATACTGACCGTCGAGATAGGTGCTGTCCTGCTGAACGATGAAGAACTGCGAGGATGCGCTGTCCGGGTCGCTTGAGCGTGCCATCGAAACCGCACCGCGCGTGTGCGACAGCTTGTTCTCCACGCCGTTCTCCGAAAACTCGCCCTTGATGGTGTTCTCCGAGCCGCCGGTGCCGTTGCCCAGCGGGTCGCCGCCCTGCATCATAAAGCCGGTAATAATGCGGTGAAAGGTCAGTCCGTCGTAAAAACCGTCGTTTGCCAGGTCCATAAAGTTCTGAACCGAGATAGGCGCTGCATCGCCGTCCAGCTCGATGTCGATCGTGCCGTGGTCCTTGATGGTGATCTGTGCATGGTGCTGACCGATGGGCTGTGCGGTCTCCTCAGCGGTCGTCTGCTGCGCGTTATCGCTCGTGTCGGTGGCATCATCCGTCGAGGTCTGCGCGCCTGATTTGCCGCCGCAGGCGGTCAGAACCAGCATCGCCAGCAGGCCAAAAAGCAAAAATGTACGTTTTTTCATGTGAAATTCTCCTTTTTAGGCAATACCGCATAATTGAACAAGAGCGATTTGCGCGTAAATTTTGCGTTCTGATTAAGCGCGGGTTTGCAGCAATACTTTGTGTATTGCAAAAATCCGCAACGACATCAGAGCGTAAAATTTCCGCAAAGCGCCGCAGCTTTAATTGTGCGGTGTTGCCTTATATCCTGAACGGGTGGAATATGAAAATGTTCCCGCGGTACTCCCCTATTATACGGTACTGAGAACGCGAAAACCAGTGTTTTTTCGGTGTCTGCAAAAAAATGCACCGCAGAATTGCGGTGCATTTTCTATCAAATAATACTGTATAGAGCCGATTCCTGCACAAACCGTGTAGTTCCGCGACAGGTCATAGCTTACTTCATAATGTCCTTGTCGTGGGCCGCCTTGGCAACCAGACCGGACAGCGCCAGCAGCGCGATCAAGTTTGGGAATACCATCAGGCCGTTGAACAGGTCGGACAGGTTCCAGACCAGATCAACATGCAGTGCGGAGCCGATCACGATGCAGATAACAACGATAGCGGCGTAAACCTTAACAGCCTTGTGGCCGAACAGTGCCTTTACGTTCTGCTCACCGAAGAAATACCAGCCGATGATGGTAGAGAACGCGAAGAACAGCATGCAGATCGCAACAAAAGCCATGCCTGCCGAGCCAAGCGAAGCCTTGAAGGCCGCCTGTGCCAGCTCGGTGCCCTGCAGACCGTCCGGTGCACCCGGATTGAGCATGCCCGAGGTCAGGATGACCATAGCGGTCAGCGTCAGTACGATAAAGGTGTCGATAAATACGGAAACGATAGCAATTTCGCCCTGATCCTGCGGACGCTTTACCTTTGCCAGAGCATGTGCGTGCGGGGTGGAACCCATGCCGGCCTCGTTGGAGAACAGACCGCGTGCAACGCCGTAGCGCATTGCCTGACGAACCGTGATGCCTGCAGCGCCGCCGAGGATAGCCTGCGGGTCAAATGCTGCAACAAAGATGGACTTGAATGCCGGAATGATCGCTGCATGATTGATGCACAGGATAACAATGCAGCCAGCCATGTAGAACAGCGCCATGATCGGAACGACCTTCTCGGTAACGGATGCGATACGGCCAACGCCGCCGAGGAAGATAAACGCTGCAATGATCGCGCAGATGATGCCGACAACGATCATCGGTGCGCCGAACGCGGTGTTGAACGCGACGCTGATCGAGTTTGCCTGTACCATGTTGCCGGTAAAGCCCAGTGCAAAAATAATCGCAACCGAGAAGAAGCCGGCAAGGAATTTGCCGAATTTACCGGTAAAGCGTGCGCGGATGTAGTAGATTGGACCGCCGGTAACGTGGCCCTTGTCATCCGTGGTCTTGTACTTCTGCGCGAGAACCGCCTCGCCGTAGATGGTGGACATGCCGAAGAACGCACTCAGCCACATCCAGAAAATCGCACCCGGACCGCCGGAATACAGTGCGGTAGCCGCGCCTGCAATGTTGCCGGTGCCGACCTGCGCCGCGATTGCGGTGGTAAGCGCCTGGAACGGACTCATGCCGTCCTTACCCGCCTTCTCACCGTTGAGCGAGAAATGGCCGAACAGATGCTTCCAGCCTGCGCCGAACTTGCGCACCTGAACGAAGCGCGTGCGGATGGTAAACACGATGCCGGTGCCAACCAGCAGGTACAGCAGCAGGCCGTTCCATACGACGTTGCTGACCTTGCTTACCCAGTCTGCCAATACTTCCATTGTCATTTTACATACCCCTTCTTTGTTTTGCGGCAAACAAAAAAGCCGAACCCAATCAGCATCGGGTTACGGCTCCAAAGAAACGGAAAGACAGCAAACAGACGGTACACCCTGCACCGTGAGAAAACATTTGCTGTGGTTCCGCGGAACTTATTTTTATATCCTAACGTCTATAAAAACAGGTTCATCTCTGTCCTTTTGCCTGAGAGATTGGCACGCAAACCTCTTTGCGCGCGTTGCACCTTCGGCAGTCCCCTTGAGGAACGTTCTCCAGAGCCACATCCATTTACAGTCCTCATCCGGAAAACCGGACACCTGAGAGTTTTGCTCCTTCGGCAAGCCATGGGCAGTTGCCCGCGCGGCTTTTTCCTGCAAACTTCGTTTGTCGCGTATGTAGTTTATGGATTCAGTGTAACACCGTGACAACATTCTGTCAATGTCAATCAAGATATTCGTGAAAGTTTGTGAAAAACAGCAAATTTCTTGACAACCTATGCTATAATAGATAGGCTATACTGGTAGTATTATTGGTAAATCCAAGTAATCAACAGCATCCCTCGAAAGGAGGAAATTTACATGAATGATGCTTTGCAGCAGCTTCTCGACAGGCTGACGGCTCTGCTGGCGGAAAAACCGCTCATCGGGGCGTGGTACACGACCGTTGTGCGCTTTGTGTTCCCGCTGCTGGCGCTGATGATCCTTGTCGGTGCGATCCGCTCGCTGTGGAAGGTCAAGCACCCGGATGAGGTCTGGGGCTATCTGGTGCTGCGCAACGGCGTGCGCCTGCCCATCACCCACTGGGAGAACATCATCGGACGCGCCCCCAGCTGCGATGTGCAGCTGGAATATCCGTCGGTATCGCGTCAGCACGCCGCGCTCATCCGCGAGGATGACGGCAGCTGGACGATATACGACCTCGGTTCCAAGGGCGGCATCAAGGTAAACGACCTGCCGGTGGACGAGTATGCACTCGTCGAGGACGGCGACACGGTCACCTTTGCGGGCATTCCCGCTATCATGGAGCCCATTACCGCTGAGGAGAAGCGCACACAGATGGTCGAACGTCGCATTGAGGGCAAGCCTGCCGGCATGTGGGGTTCGCTCGTACTGCTGACGCTGTTCCAGATCCTCACCGGTCTGCAGCTCATTATCGCACAGGGCGACAAGGCGACCACCACCATTCCGCTCACCTTTTTTGTCTTTACGGTAATCTGCTGGGCGTATTTCATCGTCATGCGCCTGTTCCGCCGCATCGGCTTTGAAATGGAGACGATAGCGTTCTTCCTATGTACGCTGTCACTCGCCGTCACCGGCTCGACCGTGCCGGACGAGCTGCCCAAGCAGCTGATTGCGATTTTGATGGGTCTTGCCATCTTTATCGTGCTCGGCTTCTTCCTGCGCGACCTGACCCGGGCGCAGAAGGTGCGCTGGTTCATGAGCGCAACGGCGGTCGGACTGTTGGCCATTACATTGCTGATCGGCTCGTCGCAGGGCGGTGCGAAGGCATGGCTGCGTCTTGGTCCTCTGTCTCTGCAGACCTCGGAAATTGCGAAAATCTGCTATATTTTCGCCGGTGCCGCAACGCTCGACCGCCTGTTCAACAAGCGCAACCTGTGGATGTTCATCGGTCTGACCGCCATCTGCGGCGGCTGTCTCGCGCTGCAGAACGACTTCGGCACCGCACTTGTGTTCTTCGTGACGTTCCTCGTCATCGCGTACCTGCGTTCGGGCGATTTTGCCACCATCGGCCTTGTGTGCGCCGGCTGCTTCGGCGCCGGCATGGTCATGCTGACCATCAAGCCGCACGTTGCCGCTCGCTTCGCTTCCTGGGGACATATCTGGGAGGACGTGTACGACAAGGGCTTCCAGCAGACACACACGCTGACCGCAGCCGCCTCCGGCGGCATGATCGGCGTCGGCGCGGGCAAGGGCTGGCTCTCGAATCTCCCTGCTGCGGATACCGACATCGTGTTCGGCATGCTGTGTGAGGAATGGGGTCTCGTCATCGCCGTACTGACCATCCTCTGCATCATTACGCTGGCGGTGTTCGCTGTCCGCGCCTGCCGCGCCGGACGCTCCAGCTTTTACACCATCGCCGCATGCGCGGCCACCAGCCTGCTGGTATTCCAGACCTGCCTGAATGTATTCGGTGCAGTCGATATTCTGCCGTTTACCGGCGTTACGCTGCCGTTCGTATCCAACGGCGGTTCGTCCATGCTGTCGGCATGGGGTATGCTCGCCTTTTTGAAGGCGACCGACACCCGACAGAATGCATCGTTCGCAGTTCGTCTGCCCAGCCGCCGCGAGCTTAGAGGGGAGGAGTAACCATGCGGAAAATCGAAAAACGCAGTATTTTCTGTCTGATCCTTGCCGCGCTGCTCGGTCTGGGTCTGGCGTTCTTCTGCTTCCAGTTTGTCGTAGACGGCGGCGACTGGGCCTCCTACCCGTACAACCGTCATCTCTATAACAACTCCGGTCAGCTGAAAGGCGGCACCATCCTCGACCGGGACGGCGATATGCTGTCCACGCTCGATGAGGACGGCAACCGCATCTACAACGATGACGCAGCCGTCCGGCGCGCCACACTGCACGCCGTCGGCGACAAAAACGGCAACATCGGCGCGGGTGCGCTCACCTCGTTCGCGGATAAGCTGTCTGGCTACAATCTGCTCACTGGCGTATATTCTCCGCTCGGCACCGGCAACAGCCTGTATCTGACGATTGATGCCTATTTGAACAATGTCGCCTATCAGGCTTTGAACGGAATGAACGGAACGGTTGGCGTTTATAACTATAAAACCGGTGAAATTTTGTGCATGGTGTCCACACCGACGTTTGATCCGGCTAATCCGCCGGACATTGCGGCGGACGATCCCGCGTGGGACGGCGTTTACGTCAACCGCTTGCTGTCCGCGAACTCGATTCCGGGCTCTATCTTCAAGGTTGTGACCATCAACGCCGCTATCGAGAACATCCCTGACCTGTTCCAGCGCAAGTGGACGTGCACCGGCTCGGTCAACATCGGCGGCGAGGAAGTCACCTGCCCGCACGCTCACGGCGAACAGGATATCGAGGAAGCGCTCGCCAACTCGTGCAACGGTGTGTTCGGTCAGCTGGCCGTCGAACTCGGCGGCGAAACCATGCAAAAATACGCGGATGCGGCAGGACTGACCAAGTCCATCAAGGTGGACGGCATCCAGTCCTCGGTCGGCAAGTTTGATTTCTCGGGCAATGACAATCAGCTGGCGTGGTCGGGTGTCGGTCAGGGTCAGGATACCCTGTGCCCAATCAACATGCTCCAGTATATGGGCGCGATCGCCAACGGCGGCAAGGCTGCCGTGCCGCGTCTGATTGAAAAATCCACCACAGATTACGGCCTGCCGACCGGCATTTACTATCCGCACAAGTCGGCGCAGCTGATTGACGAAAAGACCGCGGGTACCATCGCGGATATGATGCACAACAACGTCATCGAGACCTACGGTCAGGACCGTTTCCCGGGCATGGATATCTGTGCCAAGTCGGGCACCGCCGAGGTCGGCGCGGATAAGTCACCGAACGCATGGTTCACCGGCTTCCTGCGCGACGAGGCTACGCCGTATGCTTTCATCGTTCTCGTCGAGAACGGCGGCGGCGGCTCGTCGGTTGCCGGTACGGTGGCTTCGCAGGTTCTTCAAGCGGCGGTAGAAAAAGCCTACTAAGGAGAGAGAAATCATGGCGCAAAGCACCGAAATACTCCCTAACGGACTGCAATTATTACAGGACGACCGGTTTTTTAAGCTCGGACAGGACAGCGTGCTGCTCAGCGCGTTCGCCAAGCCGAGACGCAATGCCAAACTGCTCGACCTCGGCTGCGGCACAGGCGCACTGGCGCTGCTCGTATGGCGGCCGGATCTCAAGATCACCGGACTGGAACTGCAGGACGGCCCGCTCGACCTGTTCCGGCAGTCCATCACAGCAAACGAGCTGGAAAACGTAACCGCTCTGCAGGGCGATCTGCGGCAGATGCGTACGCTGCTGCCGCACGGCAGTATGGATTACGTCATCTGCAACCCGCCGTATTTCGACCGCAACGCGGGCGCGAATGCGCCGACCGCCGAAAAGCGCACCGCTCGCCAGGACGCCACCTGTTCGGTCGAGGAACTGGCGGTTGCGGCCTCGTTCGTGCTGCATACCGGCGGTAAAGCCGCGTTCGTATTCCGGCCGGAGCGGCTGTGGGTGCTGCTCGAAGCGCTTTCGCGCGTGCGGCTCGTGCCGAAAAGAATGCGGTTCGTACACCAGAGCGTGCAGGCCGCGCCGAGCGTTGTCATGGTCGAGTGCCGAAAAGGCGGCAGCGCGGAAGGACTTGTTGTTGAGCCGCCACTGATCGTTGAGAGTGATGAATATTTCCGTATTTACGGAATTGAGCATTGAAAATGGAGCATCAGGGCTATTCTTGCGCCATGATTTAATTCGGCACCATGTGCCGCACCTTCATTTTTCATTTTCCATTATCCATTCTCCATTTAAGAAATTCCGGAGGGATTGAATTGTCTACATTATACTTAGTCGCAACGCCGATCGGCAACCTGAGTGATTTATCGCCGCGGGCACGCGAGGTGCTCAGCACGGTGGATTTCATCGCGGCAGAGGACACCCGCGTGACGCAAAAGCTGCTTAACGCCTGCGAATTGCCCAAAAAGCCGATGATCTCGTACTACGAACACAATCGCCGCGCACGCGGTGAAGCAGTTTTGGAGAAGCTGCTCGCCGGTGAGACCTGTGCGCTCGTAACCGATGCGGGCACGCCTGCGGTTTCCGATCCGGGTGAGGATCTGGTCGCGCTGTGCGCCGAGCACGATGTGCCCGTTATCCCGATTCCGGGCTGCTGCGCGGCGGTCTGCGCGCTGGCGGCATCCGGTCTGCCGACCGGACGCTGGTGCTTTGAAGGCTTCCTGTCGGTCAACAAAAAGGCCCGCAGAGAGCATTTGGACGCACTGCAGGGCGAAAAACGCACGATGATCTTCTACGAAGCACCGCACAAGCTGTGTGCAACGCTGCGCGACTTGCGCGACGCCTTCGGCGGCGACCGTCGGCTGTCACTCTCGCGCGAGCTGACCAAGCTGCATGAGCAGACGCTCCGCATGACGCTCGACGAAGCGGTTGCCTACTTTGACGCCAACGCGCCACGCGGCGAGTTCGTGCTCATCCTCGAGGGTGCGCCGGACGAGCCGGAGACCGAGCAGGACGAGGCCGAACGTCTTGCCTCTGCCGCCGAGGCGGTCCGCCGCCGCGTGGAACAGGGCCAGACCCAGAAGGACGCGGTCAAGGCGGTTTCCGCCGAAACCGGCGTAAAGAAAAACGCGCTGTACCGATATGTACTCGATCACGAAGAATAACGAAAAAACCGTTGCAAAAAGCAACGGTTTTTTCTTTTTCTGCACCTATTTGAGATGTTTCGGACAGCTGCTGCGGCAGCAATGTCCGCGTCCGGGACACTGCGCATGACGCTCGCACAGCGCAACATCGCCGCCCTCGATCACCAGTCGTTTGCCGTTTACAAGGCAATCTGCCAGCTTGCGGCGGGCATTGTTGTAGATCAGCTGCACCGTTGTGCGGGCTACCCCCATCTGCGCGGCAGCCTGCTCCTGCTGCAGATTCTCCAGATCCAGCAGACGGATGGCTTCATATTCATCCAGCGTCATTTGCACGCACTCTGTCGTATTTTCCTGCGGGGAAAACTCGCTGAACGGCGGCATACCGCAGATTCTGCGGCACTTTCTCGGTCTCGGCATGGATTATTCGTGACAGTGACCGCCGCAGCCGTGGCTGCCGCAGGAATGGCCTTCGCCGTGATCATGGTGCGTGCAGTGCACATTGGGATCAAACGCCAGCGTACCGTTCAGGAAAGCCTGCACTGCCTCATCGGCATTGCCCTGCACACCGCCGATCAGACGGATATTGGCCTCCGCAAGCGCTGCCTGTGCGCCGCCGCCAATGCCGCCGCAGATCAGCGTATCCACACCGAGCTGTGCCAGCAGGCCGGCCAGCGCACCGTGACCGCTGCCGTTCGTATCCACCACCTGTGTATGCAGCAGCTTGCCGCCGGATACCTCGTACAGCTTAAACTGCTCCGTGTGGCCAAAATGCTGGAAAACCTCTCCGTTTTCATAGGTAACTGCGATCTTCATAACCATTTCCTCCGAATCATTTCTGGCATATGCCAATAACGTTACTTATAGTCTATCACGTTTTCGGCATATGTCAATAATAAGTTTTGGCATACCGCTATCCCATTATATAGAAAGCAGACGCCGATATCCGGATAAAGCAAAAACCCTTCCGAAAATCGGAAGGGTTTTGGAGCTTGTGGCCGGACTCGAACCGGCGACCTGCGCATTACGAATGCGCTGCTCTACCAACTGAGCCACACAAGCAGCTATTTGCTGCCGGAACGAGTCTTTTCTCGTTCACAGTGTTCTCAGTATATCATGCTTTTGAAAGTTCGTCAATATTTTTTTGAAATTTTTCTTGACATTCTCCGTGTATCCGTTATAATGGTATAGTATCCTTGCTCACATCAAAGGATGTGGGCCAAAAGTCCAAAAGGAGGTGCTAAGAATATGGCAAAGATTTCTGGCAAGTACGAGACTATCTTCATCGTTAACCCCAAGCTGGAAGAGGCAGCGGCTACCGCTGTTGTGGACAAGTTCAAGTCTCTCGTTGAGGCGAACGGCACGAACGTAGAGGTCGAGGACTGGGGCAAGCGCCGTCTGGCGTACCCGATCGAGGATCAGACGGAGGGCGTTTACACGCTGGTTCGTTTTGAGTCCAAGCCCGATTTCCCGGCTGAGCTGGACCGTATCTACAAGATCACAGACGGCATCATGCGTTCCATCATCGTCTGCCTGGACGACTAAGGCGGTGAACACCAATGCTCAATAAGGCGATTCTGATGGGTCGTTTGACCCGCGATCCCGAATTGCGCCATACCCAGTCCAACATGGCTGTGTGCTCGTTCTCGCTTGCGATCGACCGTGGTCGCAAGGATCAGAACGGCGAACGCCAGACCGACTTCATCGACTGTGTCGCATGGGGCCGTCAGGCAGAGTTCGTTGCACAGTGGTTCACGAAGGGTTCTATGGCAATCGTAGTCGGCCGTATCCAGTCCCGCCGCTGGCAGGACCAGAACGGCAACAACCGCACTGCAATCGAAGTAAATTGCGACGAGGTTTCCTTCGGTGAAACGAAGAAATCCCGCGATGCCTACAATGCAGGCAATCAGGGCGGTTTTGGCGGCTATGACAACGGATCGCAGATGCGGCCCGAGCCTGCCGCGTCCCAGGTTGCTCCGGCTTTCGATCTCCCCGCAGGAGATTCGGATTTTCAGGAGCTTGCTGATGACGACGGCGATGTCCCATTCTAAACTGAAGGAGGTTACGTGATCATGGAAGAAACCAAGAAGGAATTTACTCCCCGTCCGGAGCGTGCAGAGCGCCCGCAGCGCGGCCGTCGCCGTCGCAAGGTATGCGCATTCTGCGTAGATAAGGTTGCACACGTTGACTATAAAGATGCCGGCAAGCTGAAGAAGTACATGTCCGAGCGCGGCAAGATCCTGCCCCGCCGCATGACCGGTACCTGCGCTGCTCATCAGCGTCAGCTGACCGAGGCTATCAAGCGTGCACGTCACATTGCTCTTCTGCCCTACACCGCAGAGTAAGCAATTCGTTTTTTATAATCAAGGATACGCAAAGCGTCGTTTTCGCAAGAAAGCGGCGCTTTTTTGCACCCTTGTTTCTCGTTTGCGGTAAACAAAAAGGACGCGTTATGCGTCCTTTTTTCGTTATTCCTGTGTTCAGTTCATCAGATCGAGCAGCTTATAGCAGCGTGTTTTGGTATAGCTCTGCTTAAAGCTGTAGGATGCAAGCTGCTTTGCGGTGTCATCCTCGGTCTCCTTTGCGGCATTTTCCGCACCGGAATCCCGCTCCTGCACCCACTGCTTGTAGCTTGCCTCCTCGGAAGCGTACTGATCGGCGTTGAGCACGGTCGCAAGGTAGTCGTACATCTCACTCAGCAGGTTATCCCATTGCTCAAACGAGCTTGCGGTCATGGCCAGCTCATCCTCCTGGTTGGCTGCCGACGAAATTTTCAGATCGTCACTTTCCAGCTCATCCATCTTTTTGCTGAATGCATCGCGCTGCTCGGCCTTTTTCTGGCTGTTCTCTTCCTGCTGCTTTTCCTGCTGCTGTGCATCGGAAAGCTGCTTCTGCAGCTCCTTGACCTGCTTTTTCTGGTCAGCGGTCAGCGAATCATCATTTGCCAGAGAATCCAGCTTGCCGCTGGCAGCATCGTACTTTTTATCGTCCAGATAGCTCTGTGCCTCGTCCAGATCGGAGTTAAACTGATCGTCCGACTGAGCAGACTGCGCCTTATCGAGCAAATCCTCGATGGCCTTGTACATCGCGGAATCCGGGTCGGTGACACGGTTCTGCAGCTGCTTGAGCGCCGCAATGGCCTCGGTGTACTGGCCGTTGCCCACATAATCCTCAGCAGACTGATAGTCCTTGATCAGCTGAATGGTTGCATCCAGAGCAGCCGGGTCCTTAGCCTCCTCCTGCGCCTTCTGGTAATACGTAAGCGCCTTGTCGAAGTCACCGTGATCCATGTACTTTTCGGCCATGATGAGGTTTTCGTCGGTCTTGTGCGAATTTGCAAAATACCACACACCTCCGCCGATCAAAGCCGCCACGATGATGACCACCAACGCAACGATCAGGCCGCGTTTTCCCTTGGACGGCTTTTTGTAAACGCGGTCCTTCGGATCGGCCTCGCCATTGTAGTAGGTCGTGCGGCGCTCGGGCATGCCCGCAGCACGGCGGACCGGCGGCGTGTCGATCGGACGCATGGTATCCTGCGTGGGAATGTTCGGATTCGGGATATTGGGATTAGTGTCTGCCAGCGGATCGGCAACCGTGTCGTCCACCGGAAGCTGCTGCTTTTCATCCCGCATAGCCGCGTCAAACGCGCTGGTGTCAATCGGACCGGTTTCGACAGGGTCCTTCATATCATCCGGCAGGGTGGTAAATACAGCGGTTTCGTCGTTGACACCGGTCTGCTCAACAGCTGCGCCGCAGAAGGGGCAGAATTTGCCGGCGATTGGCAGCTCCTTGCCGCAGTTTTTGCAAAGCATGAGTGATTTCCTCCTTTGAAAAAGGGTCGTTTTTATGCTTATTTTATAGTATAACATGCTGTATTCAGATTGTAAAGCGTGGATGGCTGTTCCAGTATTGGGATTGCCGCTTGCGAAGCGAGGGAATCTTGCCTGCCCTCTTGCCCTCTCGGCGTGGGTACGCCGCCCCCAGCGGGCAACGAAATGTTTCGGAACTGAAACCTTACTCGTCTTGACAAGCTCTGGTCCGGAACGTAAAATATAGGTAATAAGGTAAGGCAGAATGTCCGCATTCTGCAACTGTCAAAAAGGGGATAGTATTTTGAAGTTGACAAAACGCATTTTCAGCGGTCTGCTGGCCGCCATGATGCTGTTCACCACTGCTTTTGCCGTAAATGATTCGGCGACAACCACGGCTGCAAACGCGCTGATGTTTGCACTCAAGCCGATCACCGGCAGCGCGTACGACAGCACTGCTCTCCAGACCGATCTGGCAGCAGCGCAGAAGACCATCTCGCAGCGCATGCAGCTTGAGGGTCTGACCGGCGCGTCTACCGCCGTTTCCGGCGATGTGATCACCGTTTCCATTCCGAAAACAGCTACCGGCAGCACTGCCGCTTACTGGGCCGCTCGTCTGGGCGACCGCCGTCTATGCAGTGTGACCGACTTTCTGAACGAGGAGTGGCAGTTCGACCGTGCAGATTTTGCCTCTGCCAAGGCGACCACCGAAAACGGCAAAGAAGCCGTTGAGATCGCCCTGACCGACTCCGGCAAGACCAAGCTGACCGAGGCCCACAACAAGGTAAAGGCATACCTCGCGGACAGCAAGAACGACACTGACAAGGCACAGTGGCTCACCTTCCACTGGGGCACCACCACCTTCCGCATGCTGGTGGACACCAGCTTCTCCGACAGCAAGCTGGTGATCGGCGGCGATTCCGATCCGCTGCGTGCCGGTGCGTCCAAGTACATGCCGCAGTATCTGATGCTCGATCCGCTCCCGTTTGCACTGGAACAGACCGCCGTTCCGACGACCACCGAGCCGACGACTCCGACCACTCCCACCGAACCCACGACTCCGACTGACCCGACCACACCTTCCGATCCGGCGACCACGGATTTCCCGGACATCGACGGTCACTGGGCTGCCGCTTCGCTGCGCAAGGGTGTTGAGCTGGGTCTTCTGAAGGGCATCAACGGCAAAATTATGCCGAATAACTCGGTCAAGCGTTCCGAAGCTATCGTTATCCTCAACCGCGCACTTGGCGCAGCGCAGGCCGACAGTGTATCCGGTCTGGCTGCCAATCAGCAGTCCGCATGGTACAGCAAGGATCTGGGCAAGGCCATCCACCTCGGCCTGATTACCGCAAACGACAACCGCAACTTTGACACTGCAGCTACCCGTGCTGAGGCTTTCGTGCTGATGGCTCGTGCGTTTGCATACGACCGCGCAGAGACCGCTGCCGATGAGCTGAGCAGCTTCACCGACACCTCCTCCATGACCACCGAGCAGAAGCAGGCAGCTGCCGCTCTGATCAGCAAGGGCGTTGTAAACGGTACCTCTGCTACCAAGCTGTCTCCATCGAACAAGCTGACCCGTGCACAGTTCGTCACCATGATTGTGCGCATTGCCGCTGCCACCAACGCAGACAGCGCACCGACCGAGCTGGCCGGCGGCACCGTACTCACCAATCCGAGCATCGCTCTGACCGGCGCTGTCGCAGACGGCGACTGGATCTTTGCCGCTCCCACGAATGAGATTTCGCTCGATTCCGTCAGCAGCTCGCACCGCATCGTCCTCAAGGGCGAGGAGCGCGCTGTACTGAATGCCACCAAGCAGACCAGCATTTCCACGCTTGCTGTTGACCCGGCAGGCACGGCGGATGTTAAGATGGACAACACTTCGTCCATAAACACGCTCGTTATCGCAGGCAAAGGCGGCTCCGTTGGCTACAGCGGCGCAGTCTCCAACATCGAGATCACCGCTTCCGGCCGCACGATCGTGCTCGAAGGCATGACCTCGGATGCCATCACCATCACCGGCAGCAACAACACCATCCTGCTCAAGGGCGACGCGGATACCGTCTCCGTACTGCGCGGCTCCGGCAACCGCATCACGCTGTCCGGCACGGTCGGCACGATGGTTCTGGCCGGCAAGAACACCACGGTCGACGGCACCGGCAAGATCGGCACCGTAGACACCCGCATGGTCGGCTGCACGGTAACGGCTAAGGCCGACCACACGATCGACAACATCGATCCCGGTCTGGATGGCGTTCAGATCACGATGACCGTTCCGGATAAGGTTAAGGCCGGCGGCTCGCTGACTGCCAAGGTCAGCTTCTCCGGCGTAAAGGAAGGCGTTACCTGCACTGCAATCTGGTATCAGGACGGCTCCGCGATCAAGGGCTGCACAAACAACAGCTTCGAGCTGACCAACGGCAAGACCTCCAGCCACACTAGCACCTTCACCTTCACCAAGAATATGAAGACCAGCACGGCGATTGGCTTTAAGCTGCTCTACGACAACCCGTCCACCGGCGAGACCGAGCAGGTTTACGCCCAGAAGACCGTTCCGATCGAGAATTACTCTGCCGAGTGGTATGCACAGCGCGATGCTGCCGCTATCCTCAAGCAGGTATCCTCGGTTTACCGCGGCAACTACACCACGTCCTACGCCGCTAACAACGACTACTCCACCACCACCAAGGAGGTATGGATCAACGCCAAGGGCTACTCCAGCAACACCAATTATCTGGTCTGGATCAACCGCGCATACCAGCATGTAAACGTATTCACCGGCTCCAAGGGCAACTGGAAGCTGACCAAGAGCTTTATCGTCGGCACCGGTGCTGCCTCCACCCCGACTCCGGTCGGCGTGACCACCGTCAGCTACAAGCTGAAGGCAGGCTGGACCACCGGTACTTACACAGTTCGTCCGGTTGTAGGCTTCTATCCGGGCACCGGCTACGCGTTCCACTCCCGCCTGTGCTATCCCGGCACCGATACCGAATACGACTTCAGCAGCGGCTATCCGGTTTCGCACGGCTGTGTACGCATGAAGCACAACGACATCAACTGGATTTACAACAACGTACCGATTGGTTCGACTGTCGTAATCTACTAAACCGCAGCTGCAAACACCGATATTCTCCGTTTTTCCGGAGAGTATCGGTGTTTTTTGCCGCAAAACAGTGTGTACATCATCAACATCCTGTCTTGCACCGCAACGATAAATTCTCACCATGATAATGAATTCGTCATTTTATACGCATTTTTCGCAAATGCGATTGATTATCGTTGTGACATTTTAATGTTGACACCGACAACATCAAGGACTATAATAAACCCATTACAACAAACAACGAGGTGAGCAAATGGCCGATCAGTATCATCACGGAAATCTCAAAAGCAAGCTGCTGGAGGAGGCGGTCACGCTGATCTCGCAGGACGGCCTTGAAAATCTTTCTCTCCGGCGGCTGGCAACGCAGTGCGGCGTGAGTCACAACGCCATCTACCGCCACTTTGACAGCAAGGAGCGCCTGATCGACGCCTGCCGTGCCTACGTCATGCAGGAGCTGACGCGCACACTCGAGCTGACGCTCAGCGGTCTGGACGAAAGCCTGCCGCAGACCATGGAGCAGCTCGGCACCGCCTATCTGGATTTTTACATGCGCAACCCGACGTATTTCAGCGCGTATTTCCGCAACGCATCCCAGAAGCTGACGTTCTCGCTTGAGCCGATCGAGGGCAACTACCCGCCGTTTTCCGTTTTCCGCCGTGTGGCTGTCGCTATCGCGGAAAAGCAAGGCATTCCGCAGGATGAGGCACGATGGCGGCTTCTGCGCTACTGGACGATGCTCAACGGCATGTTCGCCATGTGGATTTCCTCCAACGTGGAACTGCCCGAAAACTGGAAAACCTGTCTGAAAAACGAATTTTAAGGAGCGTTTACGATATGAAACAGATCATTCTCACGGGCGACCGCCCGACCGGCAACCTGCATGTCGGCCACTACGTCGGCTCACTGGCCGAGCGCGTGAAGCTGCAGAATTCCGGAAAATATGACGAAATTTACATCATGATTGCGGATGCACAGGCGCTGACCGACAACGCCGAGCACCCGGAGCGCGTGCGTCAGAACATTATGAAGGTCGCGCTGGACTATCTTGCGGTCGGCATTGACCCGGAAAAGACGAATATCTTCATCCAGTCCATGGTGCCGCAGCTGACCGAGCTGACGTTCTACTACATGAATCTTGTCACGGTGTCCCGTGTACAGCGCAACCCTACCGTTAAGGCAGAGATTCAGATGCGCAACTTTGAAGCCAGCATTCCGGTCGGTTTTTTCTGCTATCCGATCAGTCAGGCGGCGGACATCACCGCATTCAACGCTACGGCTGTTCCGGTCGGCGAGGACCAGGAGCCGATGCTCGAGCAGTGCCGCGAAATCGTGCACAAGTTCAACACGATTTACGGTGAAACGCTGACGATGCCGCAGATTGTTCTTCCGTCCAACAACGCCTGCATGCGTCTGCCCGGCACGGACGGCAAGGCGAAGATGAGCAAGTCGCTCGGCAACTGCATCTACCTTGCGGATCCGGAGGAGGTCGTTCGTGACAAGATCATGTCCATGTACACCGATCCGGACCATATCCGCGTGCAAGATCCCGGCAAGCTGGAGGGCAATACCGTGTTCACCTATCTGGATGCGTTCTGCCAGCCGGAGCACTTCGCAGAATTCCTGCCGGATTACCAGAACCTTGACGAGCTGAAAGCGCACTACCAGCGCGGCGGACTCGGCGATGTGAAGGTAAAGAAGTTCCTGAACAACGTCATGCAGTCTCTGCTGTCGCCCATGCGTGAGCGCCGTGCGCAGTGGGAGGGTCGCCTGCCTGAAGTCTACGAGATTCTCAAGAAGGGCAGCGAAATCGCCGCTGAGACCGCTCAGGGTACGCTCGATCGAGTCCGTCACGCGATGAAGATCGACTATTTCACCGATAACGCCCTGCTCAAGTAAAAATAGCAAAATAAAGGACGAACCGCTTGGTTCGTCCTCTATTTTTACACTTTCGGGATTTGTTGGGTCACGCAGTGGATATTGCCGCCGCCAATCAGAATATCGCGGGCAGCAATCGCAACCACCTTACGGGTCGGGAAAAGCTCCTGCAGGATGGCCTGCGCCTTTTCATCCATCGGGTCGCCGAAGGCGGGCATGACAACAGCCTCGTTCGCAATGTAGAAGTTGACGTAGCTTGCCGCCAGACGCTCTCCCGGGGTACGGGTCGGCTCGCCGTCACACAGGTCAAGGCCGTCGCACTCCTCTGCGGTGATGGTCACCGGCTTGGGCAGCGGCAGCTTGTGCACCTTGATCCTGCGGCCCTTGGCATCGGTCGCAGCTTCCAGTGCATCCAGACTGGCCTTGGAAAGCGCATACTGCGGGTCGGTCTCGTCGTCCGTCCACGCGAGAACCACCTCGCCCGGAGCCGTGAAGGCGCACACATTGTCAACGTGCTCGTTGGTTTCGTCGTTATAAATGCCGCGCGGCAGCCAGATCACCTTGGAAACGCCCATATAATCGCACAAAACCTGCTCAATTTGAGTCTTTGTGAGATCAGGATTGCGTCCCTCGCTCAACAGGCAGGCTTCGGTGACGAGCGCGGTGCCCTCGCCGTCCGAGTGAATGGAGCCGCCCTCGCAAATGAAATTGCGTTTATCATATACATCGTTGTTCAGCAGGTCGCAAAACTTGCGCGCCACACGGT
Organism: Butyricicoccus faecihominis; assembly: GCF_014648015.1. NCBI lineage: Bacteria > Bacillati > Bacillota > Clostridia > Eubacteriales > Butyricicoccaceae > Butyricicoccus > Butyricicoccus faecihominis. The sequence goes on along the minus strand of NZ_BMQH01000005.1, from coordinate 126,991 downwards.
TGTCCTTCTCCCACGAGGGATACAGGCCGTCCACATCGCCGCCCCACGCGTTAAACCCCCAGTCGATGCCGCGGCGCTCTCCCCTGCCGTTGATAACAAAGGTCGGGCCAACGTCACGCGCCCACGCATCGTCAGTCTCCATCACGACCAGACGAACACGGTCGGGCAGCTGCGCACGCGCGTTGTCATACTGCCCTTCCGAGCAGAGCACGGTCATGCTTTCGCTTTCGGAAATCGTCTCGATCACACGCAGAAAGGCTTTCCGGGCCGCATAGGCGCCGTACTGCCAGCTGTCGGCGCGTTCCGGCCAGATCATCAGGCAACCCTCATGCGGCGCAAACTCCGCAGGCATATAAAACCCGTCCTGCGCGGGTGTAGTGTGCAAAATTTTCATGGTATCTCTCCTGTTCGGTGGTACATCAAGAGTACAACATTTTGATGGAATTTGCAATGGTCGTAGGCGGTTTGAAATGAAAAATTGAGAATGGAGAATGGAAAATGAACGTAATATTGAACGGTATGCGGGCGGTCGCCGGCCGTCCCTGCGATTCCACGATTGCCGCCGTTTCTTAACGGATAACGCCATCCTCATCTGATAAATACACCGATTTTCCCCTCGCCTGCATTTTCCATTCTCCATTCTCCATTTTCCATTCTCAATTATTCAACTTTCTCTTTATCAACCCCGCAGAATATGGTACACTAAAAATGTATCAACCCATTTCCAAAGGAGAGGTGCATACCATGAATTACGCTTACACCTATACATACACACCGCTTTTCTCAATGATTTTGCCGATTCTGGCACTTTTACTGATTCTTGCGGGCGGCATCGCGCTGTACACGCTGTTTGTCCGCAAGCCGAATCACTACCACGGCGCGGCAGCTAAGCTGCATGATTTTCTCAATTTCCGGCACGCATACACCGAGGGTCTGCTGAAAATCCTGTACTGCATGACGGTCGCTGCGCTGGCTGTTTACAGCGTTATTCTGCTGTTTTTCCACTTTTTCTGGGCGATCCTGCTGTTTATCGTCGGAAATATTGCTGCACGGCTCGGCTATGAATTTATTATGATGCTGTTCAGCATGCACCGCACCCTGCGCAGCATTGACCGCAAAATGCCCGAGCCGCAGCCGTTCGAGCAGCCGGCTCCCGCACCGCAGCCCGAGCCGCAGAATACACCGGAAAATCCGCTCCCGCCCGATCAGCCGTAACACAGACCGCTGTTTCCACTTGAAATTTGTTCAACGCAGATTGCAAAAACACGCAAGTCATGATAAAATAGATATACTATTACAGAATTTCGCGGCAGGACCAACCCATGTGCTGCCCTACAGAAAAGAGTATCTTAGAAAAGGAGGTCCGTGCATTGAAAATTCAGGAAAGCGCGGAAAACTACCTGGAAGCCATCCTGGTTCTGACGCAGAAAAATGGACAGGTGCGCTCGATCGACGTTGCGCACTACACCGGCTTTTCCAAGCCGAGCATCAGCCGTGCCGTTGGCCTGCTGCGCGATAACGGTTACGTTTCCATCGACCAGAACGGTCTGCTGGGGCTGACCGAATCCGGCATGCAGATCGCCACCAGCATTTACGAGCGCCACACCGTGCTCACCGCGTTCCTCACCGCTCTCGGCGTGGACGCTGAGACCGCCGCTGAGGATGCGTGCCGCATCGAGCATGTGCTGAGCGAGGAAACCTTCGACAAGCTCAAACAGCATGCGAAGGCGTATATCGACGCACAGGGTAAATAAGACCCGTTGAAAATCCTGCCTGAAAAGGCAGGATTTTTTATATCAAACTTTATCGAACAAATTTTCGATAAAATCATTGCATTCAAATCGGCACCCTGTTATAATGGGTGTATCGAATCCGAATGCACCGCCGCTCTGCGGCTTTCATATTTGTAACTTTTTCAGGAGGAAATGCTATCATGGCTACCAAAAAGCAGTTGGAACCGGTCGCTCCTGCGGCTGATAAGAAGAAAGCACTTGCCGCTGCGCTCGGTCAGATCGAAAAGCAGTTCGGCAAAGGCTCGGTTATGCGTCTGGGCGAAAACACCGGCATGAATATCGAACACATCCCGACCGGCTCGATCGGTCTGGATCTCGCACTCGGCATCGGCGGTTTGCCGCGCGGCCGAATCATTGAGATCTACGGACCGGAATCCTCCGGTAAGACCACGGTTGCGCTGCACAGCGTTGCAGAGGCGCAGAAGCTGGGCGGCACGGCTGCGTTTATCGACGCCGAGCATGCGCTCGACCCGGTTTACGCCAAGGCACTCGGCGTTGACATTGACAGCCTGCTGGTCTCCCAGCCTGACACCGGCGAGCAGGGTCTGGACATTGCGGAGGCGCTCGTGCGCTCGGGCGCGATCGACATCGTGGTTATCGACTCGGTTGCCGCGCTGACACCGCGCGCCGAAATCGAAGGCGAAATGGGCGATTCCTTTGTCGGTCTGCATGCCCGCATGATGAGTCAGGCGATGCGCAAGCTGGCCGGCTCGATCGCCAAGAGCCAGTGCGTAGCCATCTTTATCAACCAGCTGCGTGAGAAGGTCGGCGTCATTTACGGCAATCCGGAGGTCACCACCGGCGGCCGTGCGCTCAAGTTCTATGCGTCTGTCCGCATGGAGGTCCGCCGCGTAGAGCATCTGAAAAACGGCACCGAGCTGATCGGCAGCCATACCCGCGTAAAGGTTGTAAAAAACAAGGTCGCTCCCCCGTTCAAGCAGGCTGAGTTCGATATTATGTACGGCGAAGGCATTTCCCGCACGAGCGAGCTGGTCGATCTCGGCGTGGAATTCGGCATCCTCAACAAATCCGGCGCGTGGTTCTCCATGGGCGATACCCGTCTGGGTCAGGGCCGCGATGCTGCCAAGCAGTATTTCAAGGATCATCCGGACATCGCGGATGACGTACAGAAGCAGATCATGGAAAAGGTAGCCGAGGAGCGCAGCAAGCTGGCGCAGAGCCATGCGGCACGTCCTTCTGCCGCTGTGCCGACCGAGAAGGCCGAAAAGCCTGCGGATAAGGCACCGCGTCCGTCGTCCTCCAAGGCAGTCTCCATCGACGCGGACGATTTTGACGACCTCGACGAAGAATAATGAGCGAGGATAAATACCGCGCAGCCCTCGATATGGCGGCAAAACAGCTGTCTTATCGAGCACTGAGTGCGAAAATGTTGCGCGACAAGCTGCTTGCCAAGGGGCACGATGAGGAAGCCGCCGATTACGCGCTTGCGTGGCTGACCGAACGCAGTCTGCTGAACGATATGCTTTTCGCGGAAAGCGTTGTGCGCGGCTACGCGCGCAAGGGCTACGGCGCGGCACGCATCCGGCAAGAGCTGACCCGCCGCGGCATAGACCGCGACACCGCAGAAGCGGCTATGCAGACCTTCTCCCCGGATGAGGCGCAAATGCTGGCTCTGCTCGAAAAACGCCTGCGCGGTGACGTTTCCGATCGAAAAGAGGTCGAAAAAGCCGTTGCGGCACTCCAGCGGCGCGGTTTTGCATGGAATGATATCAAGCGCGCACTCGAAACCTACGGCAATTCGCTGCCGGAGGAAGAATAATTTTTTATTCAAGGGTTTCCATCATCAAGTGAATCTTTTCGCGCGATAGCGCGCATGAAATAGAATTTACTGTGCAAATTCCAAAAAAGTCAGGGCGTGTACCTGACTTTTTTGACTTATAGAGGAAGAAAGTTTCTGCACAGGAACTTTCGGACGACTCTGGAGCGGCCCACGGTCCGTTCCTCTTGTCGGCAAAACGGTAGTTTTGCGACAGGGTCTTGCATGAATCCCGCGGTTGGAGTATCATAATAAGAGGAGAAAACTCTACCGGAAAGGAAGTATTTCCATGGAAACCAATAAAATTCCCGCCCGCGCAGATGTGCCCGAAAAGGACAAATGGGCGATTCAGGATCTGTTTGCGACCGACGATGACTGGCGTGCCGCGTTAGCGAAGGCCAAGGAGTTCATTCCACGCATCACCGCATTCCGCGGCAGACTGGCCGAAAGCGGCGCTGCTCTGCTGTCTTTTTTCCGTCTGGATGATGAAATCAGCCTTGCATTTGACGCGCTCGTACACTATGCGCAGCGCCGCAGCGATGAGGACACCCGCGTCGCCGCGTATCAGGAAATGGTCAGCCAGGTGACGCGCTTCGCGGTCGAAATTCAGTCTGCCGCCGCGTTTGAGACCCCTGAGCTGCTCGCCATCAGCGATGAGGACATGAACCATCTGTACGCCGAAGCACCCGAGCTGGAGCTGTACCGCCTGAATATCGACCGCATTCGCCGCCGAGAGCATGTGCTGTCCGACAAGGAGGAGGCAATCCTCGCCGCTGCAGGCGAAATGGCCGCCAGCCCGGACGATATTTACTCCATGCTCAACGACGCCGACCTCAAATTCCCGGACGCGGTGGACAAGGACGGCAATAAACACCCCGTCACGCATGGCACGTTCATCCCGCTCATGCAGTCCTACGACCGCGTGCTCCGCAAGTCCGCGTTCGATTCGCTGTACTCGGTTTACGGCCAGTTCCGCAACACCTCGGCGGCAACGCTGTCCGCGCAGCTCAAGCAGCTGCTGTTCTTTGCGAATGTCCGCAAGTACCCCTCGACGCTGGATGCCGCGCTCGACGGCAACGAGGTGCCGACCGGGATTTACCGCAACCTGATTGACGCGGTGCACCGCTCGTTTGCGCCCATGTACCGCTATGTTGCGCTGAGAAAGAAGCTGCTCGGCGTGGACGAACTGCACATGTACGACCTGTACGTGCCGGTCGTGGACGGCGTGGAAATGAAATTCACGTTCGAGGAGGCCAAGGAGATCGCACTGAAGGCGCTTGCGCCGCTCGGTGAGGACTACCTGAATCTGCTCCGCGAGGGCTTTGCAAACGGTTGGATCGACGTGTACGAGAACGAAGGCAAGCGCTCGGGCGCGTACTCGGCAGGTGCGCGCGTACACCCGTATGTGCTGCTCAACTTCAAGGGCACGCTCGACGATGTGTTCACGCTCGTGCATGAGATGGGCCACTCTATCCACTCGTACCTGTCCAACAAGACCCAACCGACCGCGTATCAGGATTACGTTATCTTTGTTGCTGAGGTTGCATCCACCTGCAACGAAGCGCTGCTGATGGAGTACCTGCTGTCCGTCACGACCGATAAGAAGGAGCGCGCGTACCTCATCAATCACTTCCTCGAGCAGTTCCGCGGCACGCTGTACCGCCAGACCATGTTCGCCGAGTTCGAGCTGACCGCCAACGAGATGACGCAGCGCGGCGAGGGCACGACCGCCGAAGCGCTCTGCGCGATGTACAAAAAGCTGAACGAGCAGTATTTCGGACCGGAAATGAACGTAGACGAAGAGATTTCGCTTGAATGGGCGCGTATTCCGCACTTCTACTACGATTACTACGTTTACCAGTACGCGACCGGCTACGCCGCTGCCATCGCACTGTCGCGCCGCATTCTGCGGGAGGGTGAACCGGCGGTGAAGGATTACCTCGGCTTCCTGTCCGGCGGCTGCTCCGCCGACCCGATCACGCTGCTGCGCGGCGCAGGCGTGGATATGGCAAGCCCGAAGCCGATCGAGGACGCAACAAAGCTGTTTGATGAAATGATCTCGGAGATGGAAAAGATTCTGAATTGAGAATTGAGGATGGAAAATGAAGAATGACGTTTCTTTTTGCATTTTTCATTGTCTGTAACACTCAATTAGTGTAAAGAAAAGGCACAGCCGTCTGAACAGCACCCCATCTGTTAGATAGTATATCATACTGTCTAACAAATGGGGTGCAGTTCATCTACACATTCTCTATTTTTGAACATACCTATTCTCTCTCTCATCTTGGCGCGGCTGTACTCTCTCGGCTGAGCCATTCTTCTGTCTGCATGGGTGTGTCCCCTCTTTCCTCCTTTTCTTCTTTATGATATGATAAACGAAAGGAAAGCAAACGCGGAGGAACACAGCCATGAAGATGACCATACGTAAAATCGCAGAGCTATCAGGCGTATCGCGCGGAACGGTAGACAAAGTAGTACACGACCGTGAAGGTGTAAGCAACGAAGTGCGTACACATGTGCAGAAGATCATCGATGAATTCGGCTATAAGCTACCCACACGTAAACCGAAAGAGATTATACAGCAAGTTGAGCCAGAACGGAGTTATCGTGTGGCAGTGCTTTCGCCCCGGCTGACTAATCCATTCTTTGAAAAAGTCATTCGCGGCATGCAGGATGCATTGATGAGCGAAAGCGCGCAGTCAGTCCATGCAGAGTATTTTCATTGCGACAGTGAAAACGTCAACGAACAGCTTTCTATTTTATATTACCTGGAGGAGCACGGCATTGACGGCATTCTGCTCCGCGGTACGCGCAATCAGCGCCTGTGTGACCGCATCAATCACTTGACGGAAAAAGGCATTCCGATCGTGTTGTTCGACTCGGATGTTCCCGGCTCCAAACGGCTGTGTTTTGTCGGAGAAAACAGCGGTGCATCCAGCCGTGTCGCGGCCTCGCTGCTAGCGAAAAGCATTGGTGAGGAGGGCGAAGTGGCGATCATCAGCGGCCTGCCTGATATGTCGACACATCGTGCACGTGTACAGGGGTTCGAGCAGGTCATGCGTGAGCGCTTTCCTAAAATATGTATCGTTGAGAAAATCAATTCTCGTGACCAGAGTGTTATTGCATATGAGAAAACACGATATCTGTTGCGACAATATCCGCATTTGCGCGGTATCTTTAACGCAGTAGGCTGCACCGGCGATATTGGGCAGGCACTGATTGATCAGCAGGCGCAGCACATTAAAATGGTGTGTTACAACATGACACCGGACATTGTAGCGCTGGTCAAGCGCGGCATTGTGGATTTCGCGATCGGTCTTGCGCCGTATCAGCAGGGCTTTTCTGCGATGAATGCCATGACAGCGTACCTGACACAGGGCAAGCAGCCTGCCGCGTTCATCGAACTGCCGCAGCTGATCGGCATTGATGAGAACATCGAAGCCTTGGCGAAAACCATGTGAGGTTTAGGTTTTCCTTTCCGTGCCTTCTACGTGCCTTTACAATTCTATCGGTAAAAACGCCGATAGAAACCGTGTTTTCAAAGCGTGCCTTTTTAGGCACGCTTTTTTCTTTCCGCTTTTTCTGCTGCGTGCACGTGTTTGCTTGTGAAATACCACAATCTTCCGCAGCGGTTTTGGACTGATTTCACGAAAACTGCGGTTCGTTTTGTTTGCGAATGGAATCGCAGGTTGCAGGCAGGTATAATTGAACCATGGAAACTGGGAACACCCCGGAAGAGAAAAAAGAAGTTGCCATATCGAAAAGGCACGTAATGAGAGGAGCAATTTCATTATGAAAAAGAAAATCTTAGCAATGTTGATGGCAAGTGCAATGGCACTGACAATGACCGCCTGCGGCGGCTCCGCTTCCCAATCCGGCAGTGACAGCACGGCTGACACCGGTTCGGACGCAGCCGGCGGCAATCACAAAATTTCGGTCATCCTCAAGACGCTGAATTCAGAATACTGGCAGGCGGTTTCCGCAGGTATCAATCAGGCAGCCGATGACCTTGGCGTGACCGTTGACCTGCAGGGTCCTCCGAGCGAGACCTCCTACGACGAGCAACTCAACATGATCGAAACGACGCTCGGCTCGAGCGACGCAGAGGCACTGGTGCTGGCGCCGCTGCAGCCCGATGTAGCGACCACCGCTGTTGCAAATGCAACCATTCCGGTGCTTTCGGTTGATACCACCTTTACCTCGGATAAGCTGGTCAGCTACGTTGGTGTCTCCAACGAGGACGCAGCCAAGAGCGGCGGCGAGTATGTTGCCGAAAAGCTGGGCGGCACAGGCAATGTTGTCATTCTTGCTGGCGTGCAGGGTGACACCACCTCTGAGGATCGTGTAAAGGGCTGGACCGAAGGCATTGAAGCAGGCGGCTGCACGGTGCTGGATATGCAGTACACCGACGCGGTAGCAGACAAGGCAGTTACCACGCTGGAAGGCTTAATGCAGCAGTATCCGGATCAGATCGACGCCGTTGTATGCCACTCCGATGACGTTGCAATGGGCGCAGCGCAGGCGCTGCAGTCCATGGGCAAGCAGGATGATGTTGTTGTCTGCGGCTTCGGCGGTATCTCGGGTGCAACGCCGGTCAAGGAAGGCTCGATCACCGCAACGGTCGATATCGGCGCTTACCAGATGGGCTATGACTGTGTAGCACGCGCACTCGACGCCATCGAGGGCAAGACCATTGATTCGTTCTATCCCTCCGACCCGACCATCATCGACAGCTCCAATGTAGACGACTTCCTTGCGAAACTCGCTGAGTGGAAGGGCTGAGTTCATAATGACCGAGGACCAGCCATATGCTGGTCCTCTTTTCACAACAAACGATACAATATGAAGAAGAAAGGCTGAAATAGTTATGAAGAAGATCAAGATCGGACTGATCGGCGCAGGCTTCATGGGCCGCACCCATTCCACCGCATACAAGTCGGTAAACAACATTTTCGGCGATGATTATGTACCGGAGCTGGTCGTTGTAGCCGATGTGAACAGCGATAACGCGAAGGCGCTTGCGGAGAAATACGGCTTCAAGCGCTGGACGACCGACTGGCACGAGGTCGTTTCGGACCCCGAAGTTGAACTGGTGGACATCACCACGCCGAACGCTTCGCACTGCCCGATTGCGGTCGAGGCAGCAAAGTACGGCAAGAACGTCTACTGCGAAAAACCGCTGTCCATGACCGCGCAGGAGGCGGTTAATGCGACCAAGGTAGTCGAGGACGCCGGCATTGTGACTTCTGTCGGCTTCAATTACGTCCGCAACCCAATCCAGCAGTATGTCAAGGAGCTGATCGCGTCTGGCGAGCTTGGCGAGGTCGTCAACTTCCGCGGCATGTACGATCAGGACTACTACAACGATCCGGATCAGAAGCACGAGTGGCGCATGTTCAAGTCCGCGTCCGCGTCCGGTGCGCTGGGTGATCTGGCAAGCCACACGCTTTCCCTGTCGCAGTACCTCATCGGCGATATTGCCGAGGTCTGCGGCATGACAAAGATCATTGTGCCCGAGCGCCCCGACCCGAAGGACTCCTCCCGCATGCTGCCGGTCGAAAACGACGACGTTGTACAGTTCATGTTCAACTTTGCGAACGGCGCGTGCGGCACGATCTTCTCCAACCGTCTGGCTGCGGGCCGCAAGATGTCGCTCGGCTATGAGATCCAGATGACGAACGGCTGTATCGTATACAATCAGGAAAATCAGAATCAGGTGCAGATCTATCGTCACGATGATCCCAAGACCGAGCGCGGCTTCAAGACCGTACTTATCGCACCGGGTCACGGCGAGTATGACAAGTTCTACGGCGGCGCCGGCATCTGTCTCGGCTACGCAGACCAGAAAACCATCGAGGTCTACCATACCCTCCAGTGTGTTGCGGAGCATAAGCCGTACGAGATCGACTTCCGCTTCGGCATGAAGGTCATGCAGGTCATTGACGCAGTTCTGGAGTCTGCCGAGACCCGTCAGTGGGTAACGGTCAAGTAAGGAGGTCCCTGCCATGAAAATCGGTCTGGTATCCGACTGCCTCGGCGGTCAGTCGTTCGACGAGCTGCTCGACTCGTGCGTAAAACTCGGCATCGAACAGGTCGAGCTCGGCGTGGGCAACTGGTCAAGTGCGCCGCATGTTGATCTGGACGGTCTGTTGGAGAGCGAAGCCAAGCGCGATGAAATGAAGGGCAAGCTGAAGGACCACGGCCTGAGCATTTCGGCGTTCAACTGCTCGGGCAATCCGCTCGCCCCGGGCGACTGGGGAAAGCGCGAAGACGAGGTGACGCACAAGTGCTTCAAGCTGTCCGAATATTTCGACCTCGATAAAGTTGTCATGATGTCCGGTCTGCCGGGCGGCGGTCCGGAGGACAGATACCCGAACTGGGTCGTGACCTCGTGGCCGCCGGAAACGCAGGAAATTCTGGATTATCAGTGGAGCACCGTCGCCATTCCGTACTGGAAGGAGCTGAAAGAAGTCGCAAAGGCGCACGGCGTGACCAAGCTGGCGCTTGAGCCGCACGGTTGTCAGCTCGTGCACGATGTGGAGAACTTTGAGAAACTGCGCGACGCATGTGGCGGCGACAAGACCATCGGCTTCAACCTCGATCCCTCTCACCTGTTCTGGATGGGCGCGGACCCGGTCGCGGTCGCGCGTGCGCTCGGTGACGCGATTTACCATGTTCATGTCAAGGATGTGCGCGTAGAAAAGCCGGCGGCGGTCAATACCCTGCTCGACGGCAAGGGCGTGCTCGAATTTGCCAAGCGCTCGTGGAATTTCGTAATCCCCGGCTACGGCCACGATGAACGCTGGTGGCGCGAATTTCTCGTCACACTCAAGATGATGGGTTACGACGGCGTACTCTCCATCGAGCACGAGGACTACACCATGGATACGATGGAAGCACTGGGCAAAACCGCCCGTCTGCTGCGCGAAAACCGCGTTTGAGCAGCAAAAAACAGGTTCTCTCGCGTCCGCCGCCCGCTCAGAACCTCTCTTTCCTCAAATAGCTGATACGCTCCAATGTTTTGCTCTCGTTCCTTCTCTCTTTCCCCTGTTGTGAAAACAAACTGCGGAAACGCCGCTTGATTGGCTGAACAAGCCTTCGGGCGACGTTCTGTTTACGTTATCGCGCAAATTTCTCTTGCAAAACCATTAAAAAGCATGGATAATAGAAATGGATACCGGTATCGTATCATAAAATTTGTCACATCGAGGAATTATCGTTATGGGAATTACGCTTAAACAGATTGCGGATATGGCGGGTGTGCATAAATCAACCGTGGATAAGGTGATCCACAACCGTCCGGGCGTCAGTGACGCCAAACGCCAGCAGATTCGCGCGCTGCTCAAGGAATACGGCTACGAATCCAATCCGCTGGCGAAAGCGCTCAATTATCAGAAAAAGAAAATGACAATCGGCGTTGCACTGCCGCGCGTCAATGCAACACCCGATCTGCGGCGCGGTATTGAAATCGTGCGGCAGGACTTCAACAGCTTCAATATTGAGATTGACTACCGCGAAATCGACTACCCTAATGCAGATGAGCAAGCGCAGTGTTTAAGGGAATTCCGTGCGGCCGGTGTCGCCGGCGTAGTAGTCAGCCCGATGGAAAGCGAAGCCGTTCTGTCCGAACTGAATTCCCTGCACGATGCGCAGATTCCGGTGGTCGTGGTTCATTCCGATTTGGGAAACGCACCCTGCCTGTGCTTTGTCGGACAGGATATGCAGCAGGCCGGTCAGGTCGCGGCGCGTATGCTGCACCTGCTGACCGACAGCGGCAAGGTCGGCGTTGTCACCAGCCGCAACAGGCTGCACTCGGTCGAACTGCGTGAACAGGCATTTGCCGACTATATTTCCAATTATCCGGAACTGACAATCGCAGATACCATTGATACGCAGGAATCGCCCGATGTCGCGTATGCGCAGACACAGGCCATGCTCAGGCGCCATGCCAACCTAAACGCGCTGTTCATCACCTGCGGCTGTGTGATTGATGTATGCCGTGCGGTGCGAGATGCAGCGCTGCCAGTTCAGCCGTCCATCGTGTGTTTTGAGCGCTATCCCGAAATTATAGAACTGCTCCGTCAGGGCAAAATCGCCTGCACCATCAGCGGTGATTTGCAGGAGCAGGGACGGCTTGCCATGCGCTTCCTATTTGAATATATCATCTATGACCGCACGCCCGAATGCAGCACGGTCTACACCAAAAACGAAATCATCATTGCGGAAAATGCGTAAATTTTTCGGCAGCCCCAGCGGACACTTCTCGTAGTGTCCGCTTTTTTCGTCTGCCCTGTTTTGTGAAGGGTGCATAAAAAATTTGTAAAAAGTATGTGCGGTATTCCTGTTTACAAATTCAGATTTACAATGATATAATCATTTTGCAAACAAGAGATACCGGTATCGTAAACAGCGATTCCGGTATCGTAGAAACATTATATTCATCTAACGCAAGAAAACCGCCTCTGGCGGGAAATTTTTTAGAAAGTTACGATACCGGTATCGTAACTTGAAAAGTACAAAAGGAAGGTATAAAAATGAGCGAACTGAGAATTGGTCTTGTAGGCACCGGCGGTATCGGCCGCACCCACATTGAACGCATCAACAACACCCTGCAGGGCGGCAAGGTTGTAGCCTGCGCGGATCCGGTAGGCGCATTCGGTCTGTCGGTTGCAGAGAAGTACGGCATTAAGGGCTTCGAGAACCCGATCGACATGATCAACGATCCTGAGATTGACGCTGTCATGTGTACCACCGCTGATCCGTATCACGAAGAATACGTTCTGGCTTCCATCGCAGCCGGCAAGTATGTGTTCTGCGAAAAGCCGCTGGCTCCCAAGGCTGATGCCTGCAAGCGCATCGTAGAGGCTGAGATGAAGGCTGGCAAGAAGCTGGTTCAGGTTGGCTTCATGCGCCGTTATGATGAAGGCTACAAGCAGCTCAAGGCAGCGGTTGACAGCGGCAAGTACGGCGAAGCGCTCCTGCTGCACTGTGCACACCGCAACCCGTCCGTTCCGGCTGACTGGGACAACTCCATGGCGGTTGAGAACTCCATGGTTCACGAAATTGACGTTCTGCGCTGGCTGCTTGGCGAGGACTACGCAACCGCTGAGGTTCGTTACGGCAAGTCCACCAACAACGGTCCGAAGGATCTGCACGATCCGCAGATTATGATTCTGACCACCAAGTCCGGCGTACGCATCGACGTTGAATCCTTCGTAAACAACAAGAACGACTACGACATCAAGTGCGAAATCGTATGTGACGGCGCGGTACTGAATATGCCCAAGCCGAATTACATCTCGGTCAACGCGAACGCAACCACCGGTCAGGCAATGTACACCGACTGCTTCCAGCGCTTTGCAGATGCATACAACGCGGAGATTCAGACCTGGATCAACGCTTCCAAGGCAGGCTATGTTGACGGCCCGACCGCTTGGGATGGCTACTGCTGTCAGGTTGCAGCGGCTGCCGCTTCCAAGGCACGCGAGACGCAGACCATCGTTCCGGTCGAGTACGACGAAATGCCGGATTTCTATAAGAAGTAACGCTGAATCTCTCCAATATCCCTCATTTCTTCTCCGAGGCAGGCGCCTGATACCCAGCACCTGCCTCAATCATTCAAAACAACGGAGGTTTTATAGATGAAACTCGCAATTTGCACTGACGTATTCGCTGATCTGTCCTACACGGACATGCTTGACAAGGTAAAGTCCCTCGGTATCGACGCGGTCGAGATGACCGCCGGCGGCTGGGGTGCGCGCAAGCACTGCAACACCGCCGAGCTGCTCGCGGACGAGGGCAAGCGCAAGGAGTTCATGGGCGAACTCGAGAAGCGCGGCATGCGCATTTCTGCACTGAACACCTCGTGCAACCCGCTTTGGCCGTCCAAGACCGGCGAGGAATACAAGAAGTCCATGTACGACTGCGCAACGCTGGCCGGTCTGCTAGGCGTTAAGAAGATCGTAGCGATGGCAGGTCTGCCGGCAGGCAGCGAGACCGACACGACCCCGAACTGGATCACCTCTACCGTTTCTTGGCCGGATTTCATGGCTCCGGCTTACGAGTACCAGTGGAAGGTGACTATTGAGTTCTGGAACGAGTTTATTGTGCACTGCAAGAAATGCGGCATTGAACATATTGCAATCGAAGAATTTCCGGGTACAATGGTATGGTCGGCTTCTACCCTGCTCAAGCTGCGTGAGGCTACCGACCCGATGCTTGGCATCAACCTTGACCCGTCCCACATGATGGTTCTGGGTGCGGACCCGATCGCGGCTGCTCGTGCTCTCAAGGGCTGCATTTTCCACGTTCACGGCAAGGATGCCCGCATCGAGCGCGGTCTGGCTGACACCGACGGTCTGCTCGAGCCTCGCCCCGTTACCGAGTCCGCTGACCGCGTTTGGAACTACGTTGCAGTCGGCTGCGGCAAGGATTTGCAGTGGTGGAAGGAATTCTTCTCCGTTTGCCACATGATGGGCTACGACGGAGACGTTTCCCTCGAGATGGAGGACCTGACCATGACCGTTGATGCAGGTGTCAACACCTCGATCGACGCGCTGCGTCAGACCATCAGCCAGTAAAAAAGCAGCAAAAAAAAGAAAAAGAGAAAGAAACGAGGTAAAGAGTATGAATCTGAACGGCTACGGCAAGCTGATCAAAAAAGATCGCGTGTCCGGATTTGAGAAATTCGCCTTCGGCATGGGTGAAATTTCAACCAATATCGTTTTCACCATCGCAACCAGCCTGTTGACGATGTTCTACACCGATGTAGCGCACGTTTCGGCGGCCGTTATCGGTATGATTATCGCGGTTTCGCAGATTTTCAACGGCATCTCGGATATTTCCGCAGGCTTCATCGTGGACCGCACCCGTTCCAAGTACGGACGCGCCCGCGTCTGGATGCTGCGCATGTCCATTCCGTATGCGATCGCAGCCGTGCTGCTGATGACCGTTCCGCAGCATGTGGGACAGTTCGCACAGGCGATCTACGTGTTTATCACCTATAATCTTATGCTGACCGTGGTCTATACCATGTTCCAGCTTCCGTTTGCGACCACAATGACCTATATGACGCGCGATCAGGACGAGCGCGCCAAGATCAATATTGTCCGCATGGCGATGAGTCCAATCGGCAACATTCTGGTCACCTATTTCTTCACCCGTATCCTGAATTCTATGCCGGGCGGCATGGATTCCCAGCGCAACTGGATTGTGCTGACCGCCATTTACGCTTCTCTGGCAGCGGTTGCGATGCTGTTCTGCTTCGCGTGCGTCCGTGAGCGCGTGCAGGTGCTCGATGAGTACGGCGAGGAGAAGATCCCGCTGAAAAAGGCGATTCCGGCGCTGTTCAAGAACAAATACTTCATCATGCTGTTCCTGTTCTTCGTATTCTTTGCCATGTACCAGACCTTCTCCGGCACGATGGCATCGTACTACTGCAAGCAGATCATTCAGGATTCCAATATCATCGGCAACGTAAACGCGGCTTGCTACGGTATTTCGATTTTTGCAACGTTGCTGCTTGGCAAGGTCATGCACCTGACCACCAAGCGCAACTGGTGCATTATCGGTGCACTCTTTATCATCGCCGGCTCTCTGGTAGTGAAGATTGCTCCGCTGAGCGTCACGATGGTAACGGTCGGCGGTCTGCTCCGCGGTATCGGCATGACACCGATTCTCGGCCTGATCTTCACCATGATTGCGGATGCCATCGAGTACGGCCAGTGGTACACCGGCCTGCGTACCGCCGGCGCGATTCAGTCTGCCGTTACTTCCGGTCAGAAGTTCGGACAGGGCATTGGCTCTGCGCTGATCGGCTTCATCATGTCCGCTTCCGGCTACACCGGCGCGGCAGTTGAGGCAGGCTCCAAGGCAGCAGCAACTATCTCCAACCTGTACATTTACGGCATTGCCATCCTCGGCGCAGTCATGATCTTCATCCTGCTGTTCTATAAGCTGGATAAGGAATACCCGCAAATCATCAAGGAACTGCTCGAACGCGAGTCCAAGAGCAAGTCGAACAACGCTTAACCTGCAATCTCTCCTATATCTTTCCCTCTATGCAGACCAGCGCCTCACCGATTCTGTGAGGCGCTGGTTTTTTGTGCGTGTGAGACCGCTGCCGAGCTATATGCTTGGAACACAGGGATTTCTACAGCTTTTCATCATGCTTCGTATGCGTCATGCTGTGCCAGAAGGATTGACGGAATTTCCCGGGCGGCGTGCCGGTGTATTTCTTGAACATTGCATTAAAGTGACAGATACTGCTGAAGCCGAGCATATCCGCAATCAGTGTGACCGCATGCATAAGCATATCCTGCATCTCGCCGATACAGCGCTTCATCACATACTGCGCATTACTAACTATTGACTACTTCGCAAACTGTCCGACTCTTTCCACTTGATATGAAGTAATTATCTTGCGTACATACCAAAGCCTTCAGGCATGGGCTCGGTGATATCGGGCACGCCGACAAGTTTTTTCTCGATGATCTCGCGGGTGCGGGTACCGTCCGAGATGGCGCGCTCTGGGAAGCCGAGCGGATTGAAGGTCGCAATCCCCTAATGCAGTTCTTCTTTCAGCCTACATTAGGGGATCATTATCTTGAGTGATTCTATCGATTCGCTACAGTGTTTTAATCGACTTACTTGCCCATCTCGCAGAAGCGCATGAGAATTGCAGCAACCTCTGCGCGGGTTGCATTGCTCTTCGGGTTGAGTTTGCCGTTCGAGCCGTTTACAATGCCGTTGGCAACTGCCCACTGCATTGCGTTCACCGCGTAAGTGCTGACACTTGCAGCATCAGAGAACTCGCTCAGCGAACCGGAAGCTGCCGGAGAGCCAGCGTAGCGGTACAGCATGGTAACCAACTGCTCACGGGTAATATTGACGTTCGGATTCGTGCCGTCGGAAACACCGTTGGTCTTGGCCCAGTTCATGCCCTTCTCGTACCAGGTCGAACCGCCGGTGGTGTCCTCGCCAGCGTAGCGAGCAAGGATCGTCATCAGCATACCGCGGGTCGTGGATGCATTCGGAGAGAACTTTCCACTACCTGTGCCGCTCATCAGCTTCTTGCCGGACACATAAGAAATGGCAGATGCAAACCAATCATTTGCAGTCACATCGCTGAATTTTTCAGTTGTTGTACCGCCGGTATTACTGCCATTGTTCGGATCAGCAGGCTTCACAGGTGTTGGGCTGCCGCCAGAGGAAGAACCACCGCCACCGGAAGATCCGCCACTATTTCCGAAATCCTTCCATTTGAGGAGTGTACCATCGCTGCGCCGAACGTCATAACCTGAAGTCGGCACGATTTCCGGCGCATCGGTTGCAATGATAAACCGTCCATCCGTATTGTTGGTAAATGCAGTCTCATCGACCGCTGTTACTGTTTTCGGCAGAGATACCTCGTGCATTTGATTACCTGCAAATGCATTTGCAGGAATTTTCTCCAAGCCATCCTCATAGCCTGGCAGACGATCCTTGACCACAAGCTCAACAATCTGGTTGTTCATAAATGCTTCTTCGCCGATCTCTTCCGCGGTATCCGCCAGAACAACGCGACCGATCTTGTTGTTTTTGAAAGCTCGGGTGCCGACATGAGCAGTGTACTTACCGAGCTGCAGCTCGGTGATTTGGTTGTTCTCAAATGCGCCGGTACGTACACGATGTGTCAGCTCCGGCAGTTCTACCTTTTCGATAGCATTGCCGCGGAAAGCATATTCATCAATACTACGCAGCTTGGCGCTGTTAATGTTCTTCAGGTTCCATCCAAAGGACTGCAGCCCGGTGTTCATAAACGCGCCGATGCCGACAGTTTCCACGCTGTCCGGCAGGATTACACTGGTCAGTTTTGCATCCGCAAAAGCAAACGGTGCAATTTCCGTGATAGCACCTTCACTGCCCGATGCTGGAAGTGTCAGCGCACCGCCTTCTCCCAGATAACGAAGAATGGTCGTGCCCTCAATAATATAGTCCTTGCCCGGATTTTTTACAACCGTCTGTGAACCAGCTGCCTTGCCGTTGATTTTCAGAGTGATAACGGCATTTTCTGTCTGCCGGTCAATCGGCAGATCGAAATAGCCATCCGCATTAGCCGTTGCTGTATAGGTTTTGCCGTTTACAGTTGCCTCAACGGCTGCATTCGGCAGCGAGAAGCCGCGCAGTGTTTCATCTGTATCCAACACAGGGGTACACAAATGCGGTGCCACCGTATCATACAGGAAGGTCAGCGCATTGCTGCGTGCCAGCTTGAGCTTTACCGATGCATCGGTGCTGATATAGGAAACGCCTTCAATTCGAATATCCGGCGGCGTAATGGTCACCGTCTTGCCGATCTGATAGAACGCCGACGCCGGAAGATTGCGCGTCATGCGGGTTTGATTCGGCGCGTACAGCGTATTTCGTCCCAGAATATCCTCGGAATCGCGGATATTGACCTCGGTCAATGTTACCGTCGCTGGATTGATCAAATACTGCTGATCGACCGATTGCAGCTTGGTATTCTCCGCGGTGAACACCTGTGCATACGGAAAATCATACGAACTGCGGACACCGAACGCCTCATCGGCAATTTCGGTCAACTTATCCGCATAAACCTGCACATCGCGAATGCTATCAAAGGCATTTTTGCCGATCTTGGTCACGCCCGGCATGGTGATGCGCAGCGGACTGCCCACTGCCTGGAAGGCTTCCTCAGCAATCTCGTGTACGCTTTCCGGAATGGTCAGCGTCAAGCCCTTATCCGAATCGCTGTACTGATACTTGAATGCGCCCTTGCCGATGGTCGTGAGTGTGGAGGGGAACGTTATGTTGCGCAGCGCGTTGACCTTGAAGGCCTCCTCGTCAATCGTCTCCACGCCCTCCGGAATAACAACGCTCGTCAGTTTGCGCGCGCTGTCCTTGCCGGTGCCGTCAAATGCAGCCTTGCCGATATGCTTGACGGCTACGCCGCCAATCGCTGCCGGAATGACAACCTCTGCCTTGCTGCCCTGATAGCCGGTGATGGTCTGCGTTTCCGGGTCAAAGATAAAAGCATTTTCGTCATCAATCACAGGCGGCTGCTCACCGCTGCCGCTACCGTTGGGATCATCTGTTTCCGGATTGCGTTCCGCATCGGTCGGATACAGCCAGTTTGCTCGGATAGCATAGCCGCCGGCAGGAGAGATCGTCGAAGTGGCTGTAAAGGCGCCATCGTAAACGAAAGAGCGCTCTACCGCCTTTTCCACTGCTCCGGTGTCATAAAGAACGCCCATGCAGTCAGCAAAATCGGTCTTATCTTTCGCGTAGGTGACGGCCACATAGATCGGCTTGTCGGTCTTTACCGTGTACTCGGAAAGATCGACGGTGTTCCACGCATTGGGCGTTTCCACCTGATAATCGTGGAACGGCGCCAGCTCGATCAGTCGGCCGGTATCGTTATAGGTCAGCACGCCGACCTGCACATGCTCACCGCTGTAATACTGGTTCTGCACGAAGAAAATATCCGCGCTTTGCAGCATGCCGCCCTTGTGCGGCGTCTGGAAACGTACCGCTGCGCCCTTCGGGCCGCTGGTGAACTGAATGGTCTGCGCGGTATCCGCAGAAGCGTTGATGCCGTAGTCGGTCTTTTCGCTCTCCACGCCGGAAATGGGCGTGAGTGCTACGGTTTCCATGGTGTTGCTGCCCGCGCCGATCGTGATCTGCTTTTCTACTGCCATATAGCCGTTTTTATAGAAGCGGGCGGTATAGGTGCCGGCGTATACCTCCGCGGTATAGGCACCGGAAGCGTCCGTCGTCAGCATCGGCACATTTTCGTCATCGACCAGACGAACCAGTGCTCCATCCAGAGCGTTTCCGTCTGCGTCCGTTACCTTGCCGGAAACAGCAGCCTTTTCAGCCGGGTGCATGTAAACGGTCGGAACCGTGATCTTGCCCTTGCCGGAAACGGCCTGCGTCTGCGTCTGATAGCCATAGGCCTCAAAGCGCAGCGTATACTTGTTGTCCCCGGAGGCCGCCTGCGTGATAGAATAGCCGCCGTCGATCTCGCTGGACTGCGCGGTGCGCTCCGAACCCTCCACCGTCACTTTTGCGCGGAATGGAATGCCGGACGTACCATCACTGGTGCCGCTTGTCACCACAGCCATGCCGATACCAGACTGATCGTGATAGCCGGTCAAGCCGTTTGTCAGACCGTAGCCAAGCGCCTGACGCGCCTTACCCTTGATTGTGCTGGACAGCTGACTGCTTTCCGATGCAGAATGATACTCCTGCTGCTCGCTGCCGATCATAACATTGTCGATATGCCAGCCAAGGTTGTAACTAGAAAGGTATACTGTTTTTCCTACTGCGGCGCGGAAACGAATATTCACCGTTTTGCCGGCGTAATCTTCCAGCGAAACGCCGATCTGATGCCAGGTAAAAGTCTGCTTATCATCCATCACCGTTTCGCGGGATACGAGCGGCTGCCAGTAGTCACTGTCCGCCGGTTTGATCTCCACCGTATAGCTTACAGCGTCCGAGGCAGATTTAGAGCCGCAGTACGAATCAAAATAGAGGTAATCGCCAGACTGCACTTGCGTTTCAGGCAGCATCAAACCGGCATCCTGACAGTTCGAAGGCCGCTTGTTCAGTGTAACACCCCATTGAGAAGTAAGGTTTTTAGAAAGCCCTTCCCATGCATCGCGTTCAAGCAGTTCACGATCCGCAAGATCCTCCGGTAGAGTGGGCGTACCATGAATCCAGTCATTCACTGTGCCGGTGATAGCAGAGGCGGTAAAACCGCCGTTATCCGATTCAAAATCGTACTTTGTAAGATGCTCCGGCACCTTGTAGGTCAGCGTCAGCTCGTCCGAATACTCGCCTTCGTTGCCTGTAAAGTCCACTGCCTTGACGCGATAGGTATAGGTCTCGCCGTTTTGCGCGGTCGCGTCGGTGTAGTTGACATGATAGTGCGACAGGGGACGCTTATCCTCCTCGCCCTTGTTGATAAACTGAAAGGCATCGTAATCCTGCTCGATCTCGGCCAGCGTTTCAAAATCACCGCCCGCGGTCTTGCGCTCCAGAACATACTTTGCCATATCGGTCTCTTCGTTGGCGTCAAAGTGCAGGGCAAGTCCCTTGCCGCTGACGCTGGCAGCGAGCGCCTGCACCTGTCCCGGTGCGACGGTTTCATTCTTCACGACCGAAAGGTTATCCAGATACCAGCCGACGCCCTCGTCCGGGTCGGAATCGTGGCCAAAGAAGTACACACGGATCTGGATGGGAGCCTCCGCGCCTGCGTACTTTTCCAGAGAGAAGGTGCAGTGCGTCCATTCCCGCTCGGTAATATCCGGGCGGAGAATCACATCGTAAAGATCCTTCCAGCTATCCTCACCTCCGCCGGTGGTGGATACCTGAATTTTCGCCAGACACAGGCCGGTAAAGCCGGTGTACATATCCATGCTCAGCGACGGATGCTCGTCTGCCTTTACCGTACTGAGGTCGATCGGCGGCAGATACAGATTGCTGTCCACCCGGCGCTCAAACCAGGCCTTGCCGGGGTTGATGCCGATATAGGTCGTGTTGCCGTCGCCGGGCAGCTCGGGCTCGCCCTTGTTCGTGCGCTTGGAGATGCCCCAGCTACCGTCCATGAGGAAGCCGGGCAGACCGTTATCCGCATTTTCAAAATTCTGCGTCCACGGCAGGGTCATACCCGGCAGCACGCTGACCGTTTTATCAATGGTCGTTTCGTGCATGCCGTAGTCCACCGTCTTGACCGCAAGCGAAAGTTTGCCCTTTGCCAACTCCTTGCTAGGGATGGTGTAGGTGTATACGCCGTTGTTCTGCTCGCCGGAGGCGAGGCTCATTTTCACCGTTTGGGCCTCGGCGCCCGGCACGGTATAGGTCAGCTCTGCGCTGCGGATGGATACCGCATCGGCAAGACGTGCCGTCACCTGAATATCGCGCCCCAAATAGTATTCATCCTGCATATCAAATGCGGCGGTCGGCGTGTCGGTGTCCTCACCATCCTGCAATACTTCGCCTTCCAGCGTAACAGTATCGCGGCCTGCTAGCTTGGCAACGGCATCATAGGCGTTGACCAGGCCATAGCCGTAGGCGATATTGGGCGATTCTGTATAGGTGCTGTCAGTCAGCGGCTCGGCCGTTTCCTCCAGCAGTGCTCGAACCTCCTCCAGCGTATCCACCTTATCCTCGCAGTCCAGCTTTTTCGCCGCGGCGCGGATGAGTGCGACAACGCCGGTCACATGCGGCGCCGCCATAGAGGTGCCGTTCCAGCTGACATAGTTGCCGTTTGAATCCACCGAGCGCACCTGTACGCCCGGCGCAGAAATTTCCGGCTTCTGTCCGGCCTCCGGGAAGGCGGACGGTCCCTTGTTGGAGAAATTGCCAATCTCCTTGTCGCGGTCGGTCGCGGCAACAGCCAGTACATTGGCGTAGTTTGCCGGGTTGGAGATCGTACCCGCGCCGGGTACCTCGCCAGAGGTATTGCCGGCGGCAAACACCGGGATAATGCCGGCATCGACCCAGGCGTCTACAACATCCTCGAACCAGCGGTCGTCATCGTTGCTGCCGCCCCAGGAGTTGTTGATAACATCCGGCTTTTGCTCCAGCATCCATTCTGCCGCAGCGATCAGGTCGGATTCCCGGCCGCCGTCCTCGCTCATGGCGCGGGCGCTGATGAATTTCGCGCCCGGCGCGACGCCGATGCGGTTGAGGTTATCGCCCTCGCGGCCGACGATCGTACCGGCGACATGCGTGCCATGATCGTCCGACGAGGTGTGCTGCGGGGTGTCGTAGCCGTCCACAAAGTCCTTGTACTTGCCGCTCCACGCGTTTTTCAGCGCGTTTACATTGTAATTTGCGCCGCCGTCGATGATACCGACGGTCGCGCCGGTGCCGTCCACGCCGAACTCATCCCACACCTTATCGGCATGCACCTGCAAAACGCCCCACTCAATATCGCGCTCATCCGGCTGATAGATGGTGTTTGAGAACAGCTTGATGCTGCTCTCCTCCTCTTCGGCATCCTCTACCGGCTCTACACGCTCTACGGTGCCGTTCCATGTGATCTCGTCCACATCATCCAGCTGCGCCAGCTTATAGACCAGCTCTTTCGAGCTGATCTGCGCATGGATGACGTTGGTGATATAGAACGATTCCCAGCTGATTACATCGTCGCTCGCATTTTCCAACAGAGCGCGGGCCTGCGCCTGCGCCGCGTCCGCCTTCTGCTTGAGGGTGAGGGAGGAGCCCTCTGCCGATTTGAAGTAGATCAGCAGGTCATACGGCGCTTGTTTGCCAGCCAGCACCGACTGCACCGCGGCGCTCTGCGTATCCGCCGCAAAGGCGTATGCCGGCATTGCGCCGGGCAGCAGCACCGCCGCCGCCAGCAGCAGCGAAAGCCCTCGCCGCAGTATGGTTTTCATTGGTTGCATATGTGCTTTCTCCTGTCAGTCCATAATGAGATCAATAAATGTACTTGTACAGCACCACATCAACAGAGGCCGTTTTGTAGCCCGCCTTGTACAGCGTGATAGTGAATACCGGCCAGTCTGTTTTTTCATTCGTGAAGGACGAATCGTTAAAATTAAACAGCTCTAGCATTTCGTTCTGATGCTTGTACAGGCTTTCCAGAACGACTGCCTTTACGCCGCCGGTGCTCCAATTTGTGGTGGTGGAATCCACACCGAGGATCACCTTATTATCCGGCTCACTCTTTTTGGCGATGGTCGCACTCATGTTCTTCCAATCGTCCGCGGTAAGATCAGAACCATCCGCAACGAACAGGCTGATCGTGCTGGTGTAGAATGCTTTGGGCAGACCGTCCTGCATATCCGTTACCGCATTGCCGTAATTATCTCCGATCTTATCGGTCTGAATCGGCAGGTCATGGCCGTTTTCGTTCACCGCGCCGTAGGTGACGGTAAAGGTCGTCGGATTCGTAACGCCGACGAGCTTCGCCGTCAGCGTTACGGTATTGCTTTCCAGATAGTCCTTAATGGACGCGTAGGGGATCTCCACCCAATAGGTGTACGCGCCATACGAGCCGGTAGAAACCACCTTCGCGTTTTCGATCTTGTTTTCGCCGTAGTACACTTCCAGACCGGTGTAGCCCTCTTCCGAGCCGCTAAGCTGCGCCCGCGCCGCCGCATACGGAGACAGGTCAGACACATTACCCACCGTCAGCGAACGATCCTTCTTGTAGGACAGCGTGACCTCCGCAGATTCGTCATCTGCTGCGGCAGAAACCACAATCGTTACCGTTTTTGCTTCCGCAAGGCTGGACGCACCGAGGAGCTTTTCGCTTACCAGCGTGATCGTCTTGTTTTCGGTATCCACAGTATAGTCCTCACCGACCTTGAGCGTCGTTTTATCTTCGCCGGCCTTGCGCGCTACCTCAATCGTGCTCATGCTCTCCTTATCAAAGCTGAAATTGCTGAGCGTCAGCATCGGATTCTCCGAAGCGTAGTAGCTGGACTGATTGGATTTCAGCGCAGGCGCGCCCATGTAGGACAGGCGGATGCTGACGCTGGACAGACCTCGTACACGCATGACAAGCGTTGCATAGTCGCCGCCGTAATAGCTGTTGGAGAGATGCTCCTTCACCGCGTCAAACGGTACGGTCAGCTTGTATACATTTTCCGTATCGGTCGCCGTCAGCGTGATGCCCTCCGCGGTATCCCCGCTGCCGAAGGCGAAAGTGGCTGCCTGCGCATCCTCCGCCGGCACATTTACGAAGGTCACATTGGTCGTAAACGGCTTCTTACGGGAGATACTCGAGTATTCCGTGCTGCCATAGGCGATGCCCTCAAACTTTGCGCTGCGGTCGGTCTTGTAGTTAATGCTCATGTTGAATTGGCTGCTGCCCAGAGACAGCTTTGCGGAAAGACCGTAGCTCGGAATCGTGCCGTTCAGCAGCTTTTCGCTGTTGATGGTGATGGTTTTGGCTTCGGCGTCATAGGTCAGGCCGTTGCCGACGGTCAATGTCACCATGTCCGAACCATACCCCTTTGTCAGATTAATATCCGAAGCACTGCCCTTGAAGTTATTAACCGTAACGGTAACATCTTCATTCCAGTTGTAGGTTTTGTCCGTATCCCAGTCGATGGAGAGCATGTTCTCCGGCGCGGTGAACTTGATCTGCATGGTGACTTCGTAGCCATCAACAAGCGGCGAACGGTTAATGCAGTTGTTGTACTTGTTGCCTCCGCTCAAATAGTCCAATGTATTGCGCACAGTAACGGTATTGCCCGCGCCCATCTTGCCTTCCTTCACACTCCATGAAGAACCCAGAACGCCCTCAACCGTATTGCCGTTGGACAGCTTGACGGTTACCTTAGTCGGTAAGTTATAATAATAGGATGAGAGGTAAGATGAACTGTAATCGCATTCCAGTGTCGAGATCGGCTCATAGCCGGTAACGGTGATTTCGCCGTTTTCGGCTTCCCGCCACAAGGCCGTTACGGTCGTATCGGCAGTGATGGTGATAGTATCGCCCGGTTGCTTTTCCTGCGCTTCGCCGTCGCCGGTCTTTACGCTCCATGCCTGGAATACATGGTTGGATATTTCTTCGCCGTCTGTTGTACCCTTCGGTGCAGAAAATGCGCAGGTGGGAAGCTCATATTCTGTGTTTTCCTTTACTGCTGCAGGATCCATGCTGCCGCTGCCCTCACCGGCGGAGAAGGAAATTGCGTACTCGCTCACCGGCACCGTCACAGTAATTTTGCCGGAATCCGCTTCCGCGCTGTTTTTGTGCTCCGCCTTGACCGCAATGGCGCGGATGCGGGTCATTTCGGTGGTCAGCGTCACCGGAGAGGCATAAACCGCGCTTTCGGCGGTCGGCTCGGTGCCGTCCGTGGTGTAATGAATGACGGCGTCCTCAGTCGCACAGCTCAGCGCAAAGCGGTCGGTCGTCAGAAACGCAGAACCGGTCTTGGACGCGCCCTCGCCGTCCGTAAACGCGATGACCGGCGTCGCCGCCTGCTTCATTTCAGTCCACAGGGCATACACTGTGGTGTTCGCGGTGAATTTCGTATCGGTTGTTACCTTTGTACCGGTGTTGTTCTTTTCGGTCGTCCAGCCTGCGAACAGATAACCCGCGCGCGTCGGCTGCGCCGTCGGCAAAGCAGAAAGAACGCCTTTTGTCGTTTTTAGCGCTGCCGGAGCGTTTTCACCGCCGTTGGCATCAAAAGTGATAGTGTATTCGGTCTGCGCAGACGAACTGCCTCCAGAGGAAGAACCGCCACCGGAGGACGATCCGCCACCGCCGCCAGCGGTGCCGGACGAAGCCGTTCCGACCGTTTCGGTCTTGCCTGCGGATACAACCTTATCACCGGCCTTTACGCCAGAAACGCCGCTGGCTGCCGTCACCTTTGCTCCCTTGTTGGTCACTGAAATGTCGTTCGCATTCGCTTTGACTTCGGTCACCTTGCCCTCGCCGGATACCTTGACACCTGCAGCATTGGCATAGATTGTGCCGACAGCGGCATTCTTCTGCACAGAAACGGCCACCTTGCTTGCGGCGGTCACGCTGTCCAGCTTGCCGTCCACCGTCAGATCGGTATAGGCGGTAACTGCGCCGAGCTTGCCATCTACCGCATGAATCAGCACCGTATCCGATGGATTAGAAACGATCGTTCCCTTTGCAGCCGTTGTGCCAGATGCAGTAACACCGCCCGCGCCGCCGCGAATAACAATGCGGCCGGTGACGGTAACATTGCTCAGCATAACGCCGTCCGCACCATCCGCAATGACGAGATCGCCATTGACCGTCACGCCGGAAAGCAGCGCGCCGCTAGCACGGACGATTAAGTTGCCCTCTACCGTGCGATTCGATGCACCCTCTTCTCCGATAAAGGTATCGGTCATGCCGGTGATCAGCTTGGCAAACTCCGCGCGGGTGATGTTGGCTTTGGGGGTCAGACGGCCGTTTGCGCCGTTCACATAGCCGCCTTCTACCAGCGCCGCAATGCTGTCTGCCGCCCAAGGAGATACACTGCCGTTATCTGTAAATTGTTCAAGTGCCGCAGAGGAATCGTCTGTCAACGCAAAGGCGCGCGCCAGTACAGTAAACGCCTCCTCGCGTGTAACAGGATCGTTAGGATTCATCATACCGTTAGAACCCTGCAGAATCCCCATCTGCACAGACTTTGCTATATCGTTATAGTACCACTCACTCGGCAGTACATCATTAAAATTCGTCAAGGAAGCACTCTTCACTGCGCCAAAGGCACGATTGACGATGGCAGCAAGCTGCGCGCGGGTAAGCAATCCCTTGCCATTGATTTTGCCGTTTGAACCGCTGAGCAGACCGTTGTCGATTGCACGAATCAACGGTTCTGTTGACCAGTCATTCGGCAAATCGCTGAAATCAGAACGATTTGCTGCAAAAGCGTTCGCTGGCAGAAGCATCGTACCGGCCAACACCAGCGCAAGAGTGTTTTTCTTGTTCATATTCTTCCTCCTTCGATCCTTAATTAGCCAAAGCTAACTTCCAATCCGAAAATTTGTCCCTCTCCAGGGACAGTTGCGTGGTTAGCGCATGCTAACCACGCAAAGAAGTATATCACGCTTTTTTTCGATGTCAATTCTATGTTGATATTGTGTCTTTTTTGTGTCTTTTCCTGTCCGATCCAAAGAAAGCAATATTTTCCCTGGATTGATAGAAACTTGCAATTATTCAAAAAACAAAAAGCTTCCGACAGGCTTGTAAACACAATAACCTATCGGAAACTTTTTGCGCGTTGTAAAATGAAGTTGCGCATTTTACAACGCGCGGTTTTTATATTTTCGCTGTCTTTCTCAACTGGTATCTCCGAACAATTTCCCACATTGTATTGACAAACATCCAGCCGAGACCGTCGAAAAACTTCGTTTTTCCGACAATCTGTATTGCCTTAATATATAGTGTATTTGCCCTGATGCAATACATTTCCGCAGCCTTTTTCATTCACTTTTCTCATCGGCTCAACCCCAAGGATAGCATTTGACCATGTCTTACAGAATTCTTCTCTTGACAGCGGCGGCTTTCCTCTGCTATAATACCGCTCGGAAAAAGAGCTCATATAATCTCGCTTGATATGGCGCGGGAGTTTCTACGAGATCGCCGAAAGATCTTACTATGAGTGTCCGATGATGGAACAGGTCCATCTTTCGGGCACTTTTTTCATGTCCATTTTTACAGAACATCGTACAGAAAGGTCGATCACAATGAAACTGCTCAAAGGCAACATTATTCACGCGCCCACGCTTGAAAAGCTCGAAACGATCGAAAACGGCGCACTTCTGCTGGAGGACGACGGCACAATCCGCGAGGTGCTGCACGCGGCGCCGCAGGACTTTGACGGTCGCGTCTACGACTGCTCAGGTCAGCTCATCATGCAGTCGTTTGCCGATATGCACCTGCACGCGCCCCAGTTTCCGAACGTCGGCATGGGCATGGACCTGCCGCTGCTCGACTGGCTCAAAACCTACACGTTCCCGGTCGAGGCGAAGTTCGCAGACCTCGACTACGCCCGCCGCATCTACCGCCGTCTGGCGCACGACCTCATCGCAAACGGCACAACGCGCGTGTGCATGTTTTCCTCGCTCCACACGGACGCGACGCTCGTTCTGATGGAGGAGCTCGAAAACGCCGGTGTGACCGGTTTTGTCGGCAAGGTCAACATGGACCGCAACGGCGGTGAAAACCTCGAGGAGACCACCGAGGAGTCCATCCGCGAAACGCGCCGCTGGCTTGAGGGCTGCCGCCGCTTCCGCTTTGTCCGCCCGATCATCACGCCGCGCTTTACCCCAGCCTGCACAGACGAGTTGATGACCGCGCTCGGCAAAATTGCCGCCGAGCAGAACCTCTGCGTCCAGTCGCACCTGTCGGAAAACCTCGACGAAATCGCATGGGTGCGCTCGCTCCACCCTGACTGCGCGCAGTATTGGGAGAGCTACGACAAGTTCGGCCTGTGGAAAAGCCACACGGTCATGGCGCACTGCATCCGCTCGGACGAGCGCGAGCGAACCGCCATCCGCGAGGCAGGCGTCGTTGTGGCACACTGCCCGGACTCCAACATCAACCTGTGCAGCGGCATCGCGCCTGTGCGCGAAATGCTGAACGAAGGCATTCACGTCACCCTCGGCACGGATATTGCCGCAGGCTCGTCCCTCGCCGGCAGCCGCATGGTCACGATGAGCATTCAGGCGTCCAAGGTTCGCAGCTTCACCGACCCGGCACACCCGGCGTTTCTGACCGTGCCCGAGGCGTACTACCTCGGCACGACCTCCGGCCACCGCTATTTCGGCGCAGGCAGCGGCTTCACCCCCGGCGACCGCCTGCACGCTGTCGTGGTGGATGACCGCAGCTTCACCGAGACCCCGTGGGCGCTCAGCCTGCCCGAGCGGCTTGAGCGCGCCCTCTACACCATGAACGCCGCAAATATCACAGCCGTCTGGTCGGAGGGCCGTCTGGTGCATACCCACGAGGCGAAATCTGTCCGTGAACACAGAACGCGCATCGTCGCGCGGGGCGCGAAATAAGCTTGCACAGAAAACCGGAGAGCCGGGGAATTTTTCCCTGCTCTCCGGTTTCGCTTTATTCTTCTATCCGGTCGAGAATATCGTCCGCGAGGTCCTCAAGCTGCTCGTGCTCCTCGCTCCACTCGTCGTAGGCTTCGGAGCTCATGTTCTCCGGCTCGCGCTCGTCGAGCGCGGCGATGCGGCGGCGTATCTCCGCAAGATACGCCGTGAGCGCCTGCCGGTCCATCACGTCGAGGTCGGGCGACACGCCGAATGCAATGATTTCCGCCATCTCTGCTCTCCCCTTTCCGTTGTGGCTCTATCATACCATCTTCTGCCGCGCCCCGTCAATACGTTTCGCGGTTGTCTTTTTCTGTATCCTGTGCTATGCTAAATGCACAGTCACCGCTTTCTCGTTTCTACGAAAGCGGTTTCGCTTTTTTTGAGCAAAGCCTGCAAATAAAAAGTCAAGTTCCAAACAGGACTTGAGAAAAGAAAAATTTCGGTTGATTGTAAACTGAAGTTGAACACTCAAGGCAATACCGCATACCTGGGTAAGAGCGATTTGCGAGCACAGTTTGCGCTATTTCCACGAATTTTTTCGTTTTCCGCGTTGGTGCTCTTGACATACGAACCAATCCGCGCTAATATACAATGTATTGTATATTATATTTAACAAGGTGAAATTACATGGATATTTCGTATATTCTCACACGAAAAATACAGCAATTATCACATCGCATCGTACTGCGCCGCAACAAGGATCTGAAAAGCATGGGACTTACCGCCGAGCAGGCGGACACGCTCCTGTTCTTTCATGCGCACAGCGGCAGCTCCGCCTCCGACCTACGGTGCAGCCTCGGCGTGACCCACCAAGCTGCGCGCGCACTCGTGCAGCGCATGGCGGACAAGGGTCTGCTCTGCGTGACGCCTTCGCCGCGCGATGCGCGGTACAAGCTGATTGCGCTCACCGCCGAGGGCGAGGAGCTTTACGAAACCATGCAGCGCAACTGCACGAACTTCGGTGACCGTCTTCTCGAGCACATCCCGGCAGACGACCGCGAAAAACTGCTTGCGATGATCTCGCAGGCGCTCGACAACATGGAAAAGTGAGGTGAAACCGCATGAAACCTTCCTCTGATCTCAAAAAGCGTACGGCCTGGTATATTCTCGGTCTGAATCTGATTGCAGCGGCAGTGGTGCTCAACATCCGCTACAACGTCGGCGTTGCCGCGTTCAGCTCGGTGATGTACGCCATTTCAGAGATTTATCATATCTCGCTCGGCACAGCATTCATTCTCTGTTATCTGCTGTTTGTGGTACTGCAATGTATCCTTTCGCGCAAAATCACACTTACTTATCTGCTCGAAATCCCGCTTTCGTTTGCGTTCGGCATACTTACCGACGTGTACGACTGGCTCATTCCCGTGCTACCGTTTCCGCTGCCACTGCGGCTGCTCTGCTTTGCGCTGACGATGTTCATCACCGGCGCGGGCGTGTTCCTCTGCGTCAAGAGCCGCATGGTGCTTACCCCGACCGATGGCATCGTGAACACGATATCCGAGGTGTTTCATCTGCGTTTTTCCACCGTCAAGAACGGGTTTGACCTCTCTATGGTTGCCATCAGCGCTGGATTGTGCCTGTTCCATCACTGCCCGTTTTACGGCATCGGTGTCGGCACAGTGCTCTCCGCACTGCTGCTCGGACGGGTCATCAAGCTTTTTGAGCTGCTCCCGCTGTCCGGCGCATAAAAACGCCGCCTGCACACATCATTCCTTGATGTAGCGCAGACGGCGCAGAAACTCTTCGTTATCGGTTTTTTCGCAGATGGCGTCAATGCCGGAGGAGATGATCCAGACCGCCATGCCGCGCCGCGCGCACAGTACGAACAGATCAATGATCACGCCGATTCCTGTCCCGCGAACGGGAAAAAGCGAATCAGCCGCTTGCCTGCCTTAGGAATTAAACAGGCGCACAAACCGTTGAGGTCTGTGCGCCCTTTTCATCTGTCAAATCTTAAATTTAGTTATTTCCCAACATCAAATGCCGTTAATACGTCCGAGTCTACCTCCCCGTCTTTGATTGTATGGGGTATTTCAATGGTATATCCCGTGTTAGTGTAAATACACATACTTTATAGTTTGTCAAGTGTAGTTCACCCAAACACTGTCTTGATCCGACGAACGCACACAGTTTTCGATGAAACGGACACCCTCCGCACCATCGCGGATGTTCGGGAACCAAATATCATCCATGACTACATTGGACGATTCTCCATGGATAACACGATCCATTGCAGTTGCGAACCGGCGATACAGATTCGCCCAAGATTCAAATAGCCCTTCGGCATGTCCACCTCCCATGCGGTCACAAGTGATGGCTTCGTCATCCTGATAGAGATATCCCTGACCACGATCTAGAATCTGAACTGGCCTTCCCTGCTCCTCAAAAATAAGCTGATTGGGGTGTTCATCCCACCACTCGATAGATGCCTTTTCACCGACCACTCGGATTTTCTGCTGATGGGTAGAACCAGCGTTGACACAGCTCGCCCACAGGTTGCCGACTGCACCATTGTCATATTGGATCAGAACAAAAGCGTTGTCCTCCAGAGGGGCACGGCTCTTGACAAAGCTCTGTCTGGCACACATCAGCTTTTCAATTTTGAGGTTGGGTACCATGGTTTCAGCGAGGAACAGCGCATGTGTACCGACATCCCCTAATACGTAGGAAGGTCCCGCCTTTTCGGGGGTGACGCGCCACTTTGTACCCGGATCATTCGCTTCCACAGCGGAGGAATGATAGCCGTGCGCAAATTGCATGTTGATGATGCGGATTTCGCCTAACACCCCTTCCTGAATCATGCGGCGTGCCTGATGAACCATCTGAGCACCAGTATAACCGTAGGTCACGCCAACGATGCGATTTTGCTTTTTTGCAAGAGAAACCAGTTCTTCAGCCTGTTCAGTTGTAAAGCAAAGCGGCTTTTCACAGATGGCATGCAGACCGGCTTCGAGCGCGGCTTTCAGGATCTCGTAATGCGTAAAGTTGGGAGTCGCGATAGAGACCGCCTGAATGCCGTCCGGGCGCTTAGCTTCCTCGGCAAACATGGTCTTGTAATCGGGGTAGCAGCGCTCGGGGGCAACGCCCCAGTTGACGCCGAATTCCCGGCCGCGCTCCTCGTTCACATCGAACGCACCCGCGCACAGCGTGAACAGGCGATCCCGCAGCGCGGAATTGCGGTGGATATAACCGATCTGGCTGCCGCGGCCGCCGCCAACCATACCCCAGCGAATGGGCTGTTCCAGATGGAATTCCTCGTTAAACATAATCAATATCCTCCTTATACGATATTCATTTCTGTCAAATTTTTTGAAATTGCAAACTCAGCTTCGGTTACTGCCTGCACATCGTCAATCGTATACTGTGGATTTAATTCAGTCAATACAAGACCTGTATCTGTAACATTAAACACACACATTTCAGTGATGATTTTAGTGACACAATGTACTGCTGTTAACGGAAGCGTGCATTTTTTCAGAATTTTAGGAATGCCTCGTGCCGTGTGTTCCATCGCAACAATGACCTGACGAACACCTGCCAGCAAATCCATTGCGCCGCCCATTCCGGGGGTTTTCTTTCCAGGGATCATCCAGTTTGCAAGAGATCCCTCCTGATCCACTTGCAGGCTTCCCAGAATCGTGACATCTACATGTCCGCCCCGAATCAGACCGAAGGAGGTCACAGAATCGATGAATGCGCCTCCGGATGCTACCGCAGCCAGTTTGCCGCTGGCATCTGTAATATGCGGATGCCGCGTATCATCCTGCACCTTGTCTAATCCGATAATTCCATTCTCCGATTGGATCGTCACACGGATATCGGAGGGTAAATACTGCGGAATAAGCGTCGGAAGCCCAATGCCAAGGTTTACGACCATGCCATTTTTCAATTCCAAGGCTGTGCGACGTGCAATAATCTCCTTGGCGGAACGTGCTTCAAATGCGTTCAGAGCTTCACTCATCGTCTTGCCCCCCATTCACAATATAATCCACCAGAATCCCGTATGTCTGCACATCTTCAGGTCGAATCTCTCCCACGGATACCAGTTGCTCGGCTTCTGCAATGACGATATCTGCAGCAGTTGCCATAACCTGATTGAAATTGCGAGCCGTGCCGGCATACCAGACATTTCCTTCCTCATCTACCTGCTGACCACAAATCAACGCGAAATCAGCGCTCAGAGGACGCATCAGTAAATAGTCAACACCGTCGATGTTCTGCCGCCCGACCACATAATCTTTTGCGTCCTCAACCAACGTGCCAACGCCGGTTTTGGTTAAGGTTCCGCCCAGACCGGCACCGCCTGCTCGGATCATCTCCGCCAAAGAGCCTTGCGGCAACAGATCAATACGCATGGTACCGGCATTCATCTGCTCTGTTGCCTCTGGGTTCAGTCCAATATGGGTAGTAACTAAGCGGCTGACCTGATGATTGTGAATCAGCTTGGCTACGCCATAATACGCTTCTCCGTTCGGGCCTTCCAAGAGACCGGCATCGTTGCAGATGATAGTAAGATCCTTCTTTTGACTGGCTGCTAGCGCATCCATGAGACGATGTGCCGTGCCACATCCCAGAAACCCGCCGCACATGATTACGGCACCATCCGGAATCATATCAACAGCTTGCTTAGCGGAAAGTTGTTTCTTCATGCTGCACCGTCTCTCCTTAATTATACGCCGAGCTGCTCGCGCATGAACGCGCGCGCTTTCTGGGCGTACTCCAGCGGATCAGCCTTAGCGGGATCCTGCTCGGCCTCCACAACGATCCAGCCCTCGTAATCGCTGGTCTTCAGAATCTCAAAGATCGACATCCAGTCCACGCAGTTGCCGTCGCCCGGCACGGTGAACATACCGTTCTTTACACCCCACAGGAAACTGTGGCCACCCGACTTGACCTGCTCAAACACCTCGCTGCGGACATCCTTCACGTGGATGTGCGCAACACGGCCGATGTACTTCTTCAGGATCTCGACCGGGTCCTCGCCCGCAATCGTCGAGTGGCCGGTGTCGAACAGCAGTCCGACCAGAGCCGGATCG
Organism: Butyricicoccus faecihominis; assembly: GCF_014648015.1. NCBI lineage: Bacteria > Bacillati > Bacillota > Clostridia > Eubacteriales > Butyricicoccaceae > Butyricicoccus > Butyricicoccus faecihominis. The sequence continues at coordinate 92,837 of NZ_BMQH01000005.1, read as the reverse complement.
GTCAGCTTCATCAAGCGGTCGATCTCATCCAGCGACTGAATGCCTGTGCCAACATGGGGATGGAAGCAGACCTTCATTCCCTTCTTTTGGGCGCGGCGGCCCAGCTCGTTCAGACCCTCGGCCAGATTCTTCATCTGCTCCTCAGTCAGGATCGGGCAGTTGGAAAAGAGAGGAGTCTCCTCCTGGCCGTGTACGGTCACGCCGCATTCACCGACGCCGATCACACGAGCGCCCAAGCCATAGGTAAAGTCCATGTGCTTTTCAAACTCTGCAAAGGTACGCTCGTTCTCAAAGGTGGTGAAAAAGCTCGAGAACCACATATTGCAGATCTGCAGACCGCGCAGATCGAGCGCCTTCTTGAGCACATCAAAATCCTTGGGGTATTTGCAGCCACCCTCGCTACCCTTGTATCCAGCCAGAGCCATTTCGCTCAGGCACTGCTGATAAGTCAGTTCGCCGCCCAGAGAGGGCAGGTCATCGTTCGTCCAGTTGATCGGCGCGCAGCCAAATTGTACCTTCATATTTATTCTCCTTAATATTTCCGCAGATTCTTGACAACATCATTCAGCTTTTCGTAAGCCTTGCGCACGGATTCCTTCTCGGCGACAGAGGCGGTGCCAACACGCCAAAAATTCTCATAACCTTCGGTCATCGTTCCAGGCAGAACCATGATCTCGATCAGGGTCGAGACATCGGACTGCTTGCTGGCCTCGATGGCAGCGTGCAGCTCGGTGAGCGTGGTGACGCGCCAGGTCTTTACGCCATAGGCAGAGGCAAGCTTGGCATAGTTCACCGGGACGTAACCGCCGGTCAGTCCGCCGGTGGACTGTTCACGGAAGCGGAACTCAGTGCCGAAGGTACCCATGCCCTGCGAACGCTCCAGATTGTGAATGCACTGGTGGCCGCTGTTGTTGAAAAGCAGAACGTTGATCTTGTGCCCCTCCTGAATGCTGGTCAGCAGATCGGAGTGACCCATCAGGAAGCCGCCGTCGCCGACGAAGGTATAGACCTCGTGCTCGGGATCGGCCAGCTTGACGCCCAGAGCGCCGGAGACCTCATAGCCCATGCAGGAGAAACCGTATTCCAGATGATATGCACCCGGACGGCGCACAGTCCAGACGCGCTCCAGATCGGAAGGCAGGCTACCGGAGGCGGCAACGATATTGTCCTCGCACAGCAATTCATTCAGTTCCATCAGCACGCGGGTCTGGTTGAGCGCCGCGGCTTCCGGAGCCTCCAGCTGCGCCAGACGCGCAAGCTCGGTCTGCCAGGAGCGCTTTGCGTCCTTTACCTCATCGCTCCAGTCGGTGTGCCAGCCGCGCGCCTGCAAAGCGGTGTGCAACGCCTCCACGCCTGCACGCGCATCGGCGACAACCGATTCGGCATCCAGCTTGAGCGCGTCCATGCGGCTGGTGTTGATGGAAACAAAGCGTGCATCGGCTGCAAAGCCATTCTTGGAATTGGTAACAAAATCATTGAGTTTGGTGCCGACCGCGAGAATCAGATCGGCCTGCTTGACGATCACGTTGGCAGACAGCGTGCCGCAGATACCAGCACAGCCGAGATACCAGTCGCTTTCGCAGCTGACCTCGCCCTTGCCCGCCTGCGTCTCGGCAACCGGAATGCCAAATTCTTCAGCGAACGCCAGCACAGCCGCGCCCGCATCGCTGTAGCGCACGCCGCCGCCCGACAGAATGACCGGCTTCTTGCTGGTCATCAGAAGTTCTGCTGCCCGCTCCACCGCCTCGGCACTCGCGGGCTGGCGATCCAAATGCCAGACGCGTTTTCTAAAGAATTCTTCGGGGTAATCATAGGCTTCTCCCTGCACATCCTGAGGAAGGCAGACGGTGACCGCGCCGGTCTTTGCGGGGTCGGTCAGAATGCGCATGGCGTTGAGCATGGCTGTCATGAGTTGTTCCGGCCGTTGTACACGATCCCAGTAGCGGCTGACCGCCTTGAACGAATCGTTGACAGAAATCGAATAGTCCTCGTCATGCTCGAACTGCTGGAGCACCGGGTCGGGCTGGCGGTCGGCGTAGGTGTCGGACGGCAGCAGCAGCACAGGGATATGGTTGACCGAGGCCGTGCCGGCTGCGGTAACCATATTGAGCGATCCTGGGCCGATGGACGCAGTGCAGGCGTAAATCGCGCGGCGGCGCATCTGCTTGGCGAATGCCACACAGACGTGGGCAATTTCCTGCTCGTTCTTGCCCTGAATGAAGGGCATCTGGTCGGCATACTGCTCTAATGCCTGTCCTAATCCCACTACATTGCCATGACCGAAAATCCCCATGATGCCATGCACAAACTTTTCTTCTTTCCCATCAACGCAGACATATTGCATGTCAAGAAAACGTACCAACGCCTGCGCCATTGTCAGCTTTACTGTGTTCATTTTCATGATCTCCTCACTGAATGTTCGTTACTTTCATCTATTCAGCACATATTTATCCAGCAATCGGCTGGTTTCGGCAGCCACTTCCGCTACATCACACTGCCAATGCTTGGCACTGATCAGCTCGTAGCTCCACCAACCCTCATAGCCGGTGTCCTTGACGGCCTGCACCCACTCTGCAAGAGGGACTTCACCTTCACCAGCGTACATACCTCGCAGAATAGTCTCATCGAAGGATTCTCCTTCCTTGGGAAGCCTGCAGTCACAGAAGTGAATGTGATAAATACGATTAGGATCAAAATGCCGCACATCATCCGGTGTAGTATCACCGCCGACAAACAGATGGAAAAAGTCGATGACGGTGCCGAAGTTGTCCCGTCCAACTGCTTGGATCAGCTTCTGTGTCAGGCGAAGCGAGTTGATCGGTGACCACCCAACAGGCTCCAGCTGGAAGCGCACGCCGTACTTCGCACCAATGTCACAGATACGCGCAATATTTTTTGCGGTCAGTTCAATTACTTCATCTTCCGAACGCCCCTCCAGAGCCAGCAGTGGAACGAGTTGGATGCAATCACAGCCCAACTGCTGCGCAACCGCAGACAGCTTTTCTGTTTCTGCCAGTGTATTCCGCACCGCATCATCGTCCGTTCGCTCAACATTGGCGATATCATTGATGCTGATGATCTGCATATTATATTGTTTCAGCCGTTCGGTTACCTCGCTTAATGGACTTCCGGAGGATAAGTAGTCCCAAATTTTGCTTGAAGCCACTTCCATTGCGCCAAAGCCGGCTTCGCTGGCCAGACGAATGTCGGTCATTAGATTGCTTTTCCAAATTGATTTCGTATGTAATGCCTTCCCTAACATGCGTAAGTCCTCCTTTACGCTTTTCCTTCGCAGGAATCAGGCCAATATTTTGCGCCGGGTTGTTCCACCCACAGATGCTGCGGGTCAAAATCCGGTTTAATATACGGATTTCCTTCCAGATGCCGAATGACCCAAAGGTAATACATCGCATAGCCGGGGGCGGCAACCTGTGGATGAACCTTGTTGGGTTCAATTAAAACGGTGTCGTTGTGTTCCAGCAGAACGCCTTCCTCTCCCAGCCGCAGCAAGCCAAAACCGTTTTGAGGATAAAACTTATAAAAGTAGATTTCCGGCTGTGCGTGTGAATGTGACGGGAAGCCGGACCATTTTCCGGGATAGTGCATATCTTCCCCAAACATGATATTGGATTCCGGAGAAAGTTTTACATCCTGTGCCGTTCGCACAATACGAGTACCGGCCTCGTTCATGAAACCTTGGCCACGTACTTCTTCCACAATATCATCCTGAGCGCGGATTACCGGCATGAAATCACGTTCATTTTCAGTTCGAATGACTGCGATCTCGCTCTCTTTTGCAATACCACGCAATTTGGCAGGGATATCCTTGGGCAAGTTTACGCTCCAGATCGTATCGTTGGTGTAGGTGGGTCGAGTACCCTTTACGATTTTTCCATTGAACTCGACTTCAATTTCACCGTAAAGCAAGACAAATACACGTTCAAGCGGCAGGTTATCTTCAAATTCCATGTCTGCGGAAATCTTAAGGATACCAAAATCCATCATCATCTCACGATACTTGCCGTTTAATTCTGTAATTGGGTGATAACCAATCGAAAAAGGCTCCTGCTGATGAATTTTCATGTTAGTTTTCCTCCTGCCATAGCATTTTGATGATGTGAAGCGCCTGTTCTTCTACCTGCGCAATTGGCTGGCTGAATAGGCGAAGGCGATCGAACTCGTCTGGCTGGGCTTTCATTTCGGAACGCAAGTGATCTGCAAAGGTCTTTCGTAAAACGGTTCCAAAATTCATTTTTCCAACCCGAGTTTGCTTGAGCTGTGAAATGTCTCCGTCCCTGATGCCGCTTGCTCCGTGAATTACCAGAGGCAGTTGGCATTTGTGTTCAATTTGCTGCAAAACAGGAAATTGAATGGAAACCTTACGGGTGGCTAAACGATGAATATTCCCAACCGAAACAGCGAGCCAATCGACCTGTGTCTGCTCCTGCATTTCCCGCGCTTCTTCCGGATCGGTTAGATTTATTTCGGTTTCTCCGATATCGCTATACGGAACGGTTCCCAGTTCCGCTTCTAAAAACACGTTTTTTTTATGTGCATACTGCGCAATAGCTTGTGTGATCTTCAAATTTTCGGTTATCGGTAGGTGCGAACCATCAAACATAACCGAGGTAAAGCCGCTGTCGATCGCACGGATGAGGGTATCTGTTTCGGTACAGTGATCCAGATGAATGCCAACAGGTACACTCGAAGATTCGGCTAAAGCGTTCAGCAGTGCTGACCAATGCTCCACCGCCATTGCCGTACGTGCATCACGGTTGATCATCAGCAAAACCGGACAAACAGCGCGTTCGGCGGCACGGATCACAGCCTGCGCATCTTCGTATCCAAATATATTAAATCCCGGGATGATTCGCTTTTGCTGTGCGGCCTGTGCAACATAATTCTGTTCCCACTTCATGGCATCATCTCCTTTTCGTGCTGTGCACGATGCTGCTCTGCGGCTTGTAAATTAGGCATTGCATCTCCACAGCTGATTGTTTTCAGCGCCAATGAGGCACAGGCGGTGCCAAGCTGCATTGCATACGCTAAGTTGTGTTTTCGCAGAATGCCATACATCAATCCTGCTGCGTATGCATCACCGGAACCAAACGTCTTTACTGCTGCGGTAGGAATGCTGCCGCAGCGCAAGACCTTACCGTCAGACGTGTATGCTGTGGATCCGTTTGCACCGTCCTTTACAATGACCAGCTTCACGCCGGCATCCAACAGCGCCTGTGCTGATTTGGTATTATCTTTGTTGCCCGGCATGGTGAGGTATTCAACAGCATCAAATTCTTCTCGATTGCCAATAACGATGTCGCATTGTGTGATCACCTGTTGGTAGCAACGTGCAGTTTCATCCTTTGATACCCAGCCGAATGGCCTGTAATCGATATCTAAAACGGTCATCGTTCCGAAATCTCGTGCCAGCTGCAATATTGTAAACATTGCTTCACGCGAAGGGGATTGAGAGAATGCAGTGCCCGAAAGCATCACGGACTGGGATGCGGCAATCAGATCACGATTTACATCTGTGGGGGAATATAGCATATCTGCTGTTCCCTGCCGGTATAGATACGTTCCATGGTGGAATGCATCCCCGCCGGTTGCATAGCCGCCACTCTCTTCGGCGCTGATGATCTCTGTTACTGCAATACAGTTGCGAGCCCCTGTTTTATCAACCACAATACCTTTGGTTTCGATATTTTGTGCCTGCAAAGCGGATAGGATATATTCTCCCATACCATCGTGCGCTACTTTTCCAAGAAAGCCTGTTTTTAGTCCCAAACGTGCCGCTCCCTGCACAATATTAGCGGGAGAGCCGCCTACGGATTTTGTGAATGCCGGGATATCAGCAAAGGTGCAGCCTGCTTTTGTGGTGTTCAGGTCGATCCCCGCACGTCCGGACAATAACAGTTCTATACGCCGATCCTGCACATTTTTCATGTTGGATTCCTCCTTTGGGCTTTCGTTCCCTTGTTGATTTCAGCATATCACCATCCTGCGTTTATTTCAACTTTCACTTTCTTTCGGTTTCGATTATTTCATATTGACATTTCGTTTTATTTCGTTTATCTTAAAAGAAGAAAGGAGAATGTACTATGACAAGTCGTATTGAAGAAATAAGGAAGATGCTTTTTACAAATAAAAAAGTGTTAGTCAACGATTTGAGTGAGCAGTTCGACATCAGTCGTGTTACCATTCGGAAAGATTTGCAGCAGCTAGAGGACGAGGGGATTGCCAAGCGTATTTACGGTGGTGCGATGCTGGCGGACTGCGCTTTGCCTTCTTCGCTATCCAATGTAAACGATCGAACACGAATTGCTTTGGCTGAACGCGCTTGCGAAGAAATACAGGATGGTGACAGCATTTTTTTGGGATCCGGACAAACCTGCTGCTATCTGGCCAAGCTTCTTGAACGCTTTCATGACCTGTCGATCGTAACGAATAATATTACCGCGCTAAATGACCTGTTGAAGACGGATTCCCGCGTATATCTGCTCGGTGGAGAAGTGACATCCACAGATGCGCACACCTTATTTTCAAGTCCTGAAAACCCAAACACCTTCACAAATCATGTTTTCGTTTCAAAAGCATTTACGAGTATCTCGGGCATTGATTTACAGGCGGGGCTTACAGTACATTCTATTGTTTCGACGCATATTTATCGCAATCTGCCGTCTATGGCACGGTCCTGGTACTTGATGGCAGATTGCCATAAATTTGGTCAAATTGCCATGTATCCTGTTGCCGATCTCGATGCATTTCAATATCTGATTGCGGATGATGTGCCTGAAGAATACCGTACGATTTTGCATCAGAATCATACCGAAATCCTTTTGATATAGTACCGGTAAGGTTTATGGCAACACCGCACAATTAAAGCTGCGGCGTTTTGCCGAAATTATGCGGTATTGCCTTATGAATACAGTTGTGTAATGAAAACAGGAGTATGGAAAATCTTTAAGGAGATATATAATAAATGGTTGGAAGAATATATCACGTTGGATTAACAATATCAGATTTGGATAGGTCGATTGCTTTTTATAGAGATATTCTTGGACTTGAATTCCAAGGAGAATTATTGATGGCGGGTGAGGAAACTGATAAATTATTTCATAGGCGAAACTGTAAAGCACGGATTGCTTATCTAAACGGTTCTAAAAATGTTGAATCTCCACCGGTTGAACTTATTCAGTTTATAGATAATGCGGTTCATAAGATACAGTCAGATTTATTCACTACATCTATCTCCGAACTGTGTTTTTATACTGATGATATTGATTTGACTTATAAGCATTTTATTGAAAACAATGTAGAGTGCTTATCTGAACCTCAACATTTCAATTTCACTTCACAAGGATTTGGAGAAAGTAAAGCCTTCTATTTCAAAGATCCAGATGGAATTATACTTGAAATGATGCAAGCACTATAAAAAGAGAACGAAGCGTCCTGTTTGTTAGTCACAAACGCTTTCTCGTTGTGGCTCGCTGCATAAAATGCGGCCGGCAACCTATAGGCTGCCGGCCAGAAAATCTTTATATTTTTTCACTGTCCTCTTGACGGGTAGCGGTTCAATTCACAGACAGCAGGCCCTTTCGATCGTTTACTTCTGCCCTTCCTCAAGCGCTCGCTTGGCCATCGTATAGCAGGTTTCCACCGGCAGCTCGACAAGACTGGCAATATTCTGATAGGAAATGCCCTCCGCACGATACTTGAGAATGGTCAGCGTCAGCTGCGTTCTTTTAATCGCTTTCTGCAATGCATCCGAGTCGTACCGCTTGTTCTCTTTGTCTTTCTTCTAGCATTTACAACAGAACCCGTCCGGTGATGCTGTCCAAATTTCTCCGCACGCTTTATAGAGTGACCGTTCTCTGCTTCGGTGGCGGCAAATCGCACAAATCCCATCCTCCGCATTCGTGGGGCGTTGCTGACACACCTTACACAAACTTTTGAAGTTTTTCATAGAAATCCGCTTTCGGGATTTTCTCCTCCGCATGAGTCGGCGCAAACAAGCGCGTGTTCTGCCATGCGTGACCGATTTTCCCGACCGGCTCGATTGCTTCCATTTCGCGGTGCATGGACGCTTCGCGCGGGTGAACGTAATAATGCGTAGTAGTCGTCACATCGGCGTGCCCGAGCAGACCTGCGACAGTCGCGGCGTCCACGCCCTGCTCAATGGCGCGCATCGCAAACGTGTGCCGAATGTCGTGAAACCGTACATTCGGCAGGTGCAGACCGACTAGCACATCTCGCCAGTAAGCGCTCAGATGGTCTAGGTCGAGCACGCCGCCCACTGCGCTGTAAATTGTCTCTGTCGGCGCCCGTTCAAACAGGGAACGAAACCGCTCCCACTGCACGGTCAGCAGGCCTTGCAGCACTTCCAGTAGGTACAGTGAACGCTCCGAAGCCTCGGTTTTCGCCGTGCTGAACACCAGTTTTGTGCGTTTTCCGTATTCCGCGCTCGGGTCGATCGTGACGCGCCGAACCGTCTGCGTGATATGCAGCGTGCCGCTCGACGCGTCGTAATCCTTCCACCGCGCTGCGCAGACCTCGCCGATCCGCATTCCGGTGTACAGTGCAAGAATGATGCCCGCATTGTTAAGCGACAGGTCGGAAAACAGCCACTTTTCGAGCTTTGTCTGCGCGTTGTCGCTCAGCATCGTCAGCTTTTTCGCCCGGCAGTGCGCGTAAACGGTTTCCGGGACCGGATTTGCGGTCAGAACTCCGTCTGCGACCGCACGTTTGCAGCAGACATCGAGCACCACGCGCAGGTTTTTGACACTTTTCGCGCTCAGCGGACCGCCGGTGCGCAGATTGCCATGCTGTGCCTCGTCGTTCAGAAACCGTTGCACGACCGCTGTCGTCAGCTGGCTCATCGGCAGATTACCCAGTTTAGGGAGAATATGTTTATACATATTGTCGCAGTAATGCTCATAACCGCTCGATTTCGCCACGGGCTTGACATATGTTGCGAGCCATTGCCCTGTCCATTCGTTCAGCGTCATACCGTTTTCACCTTGAACGTCTGAAAAATACGGTCGCCCATGTGCGGCGCGTGCTGATGATACTCACACTGCTTGCGATAACAATATCGCACAAAAGCTGCCTGCATATTGTCCAAACAAACTTTTCTGCCGTCCGGCAGAGTCAACTGCTGACGTTCAAAGTCCCAGCTTTCCCAGCATACTGTTTCGATACCCGGATATGGAAAAACACGAAATAAATATTTGTTTTTCATTAAATCTCGCCTTCCTTTGTCATTTCATAAATGCAAATACCGTCAAAAATAAAAAACTGTGCAGATCTAAAACCTACACAGTATTTATCGGTATGACAAAGAGACGGAAGTTCTGCACTGATCGTGGCGTTTACCCTTGCGTAAACGTCGAAAAAAGGGTATACTGGTACTATAGTGGGGAGATTTCCGTTGTGTAGGTGGGTCGTCACCTGCGCAGGTGCAAGGGAGTTGGCGCTCTCTTGTACTGCCGTATTTGATTTGAAATTCTCTTACTATTGATATAATAGCATATAAGTAGCACTTGCATAACATGCATTATGCACAAATATAAGTGCAACTTGTATTTCAATTTCACTATATTCGTGTAATCTATTCTCTGATATAATATCGAGGGGGGAGCAAATGGCGGCTACCGAGGCGCAAATGCGTGCTACTGCAAAATGGCAGAAAGAAAAGACAGATGAGGTGCGTTTCCGCGTGCCCAAGGGCGAACGCGCCGTTATTCAGGCGCGCGCTAACCACCAAGGCGAATCCACCACCGCATTTATCAAACGTGCAATCAAAGAAACTATGGAGCGCGATAATGCGGAGAAACGTGAGTGATTATCCGCTGCACTCCCAGTGCAATTACATATCGTTCAAAAGACTCGTTGCGTATAGACGGTCGCAAAATAAGGCGAAAGGCTTTCCCGAAAGGGATTGTCTTTCGCCTCATTAGCGTTCAAAGGGAATTACGGTAAAAAAAGGCAATCGCTTTTCGTTTTCGTGAAATCCAGAATATTCCTCATATGCTGCAAATCTCCCGGAGAGTCTGGAACGCTCGCGTCTGAACGCGGGAAAATCCTTTTTCACATAATTCGAGTAATCCAGATCAAAATCCCGGCGGCGTATGGCAATACCGCATAACTGGGTAAGAGCGATGTACGAGTAAATTCTGTACGGTGTTGTCTTAAACATTTCACATTTTACCAAACAAGCTGGTGAAGTTTTGTCCCGCAAGCGAGCCGAACCGCTGTAAAAGGAAATCTATGTCAGCCGATCAAGAAAGGTGCACTCATTCAACATACCTATTGTTAAACCGGTTTTGATGCAATAGATTCAAACGAAAATCAAGAGGTGAAGATTATGCCGCTCCAGGTTGTGAGAAACGACATTACGAAAATGAAGGTTGACGCCATCGTCAACGCTGCCAACGAGTCGCTGCTCGGTGGCGGCGGTGTGGACGGCTGTATTCATCGTGCTGCAGGACCAGAGCTGCTGGCGGAATGTAAAACGCTCCGTGGCTGCAAAACCGGGAGCGCGAAAATCACAAAGGGCTATCAGCTGCCATGCAAATATGTCATTCATGCTGTCGGTCCTCGTTGGTACGATGGACAGCATGGTGAACGTGAACTGTTGATCTCCTGCTATCAGACTTCGCTCATGCTGGCGAAGGAATACGGCTGCGAATCGGTTGCATTCCCCTTGATCTCCTCCGGCATTTTCGGCTATCCGAAGGATCAGGCTCTCAAGGTTGCAATTGACACCATCAGCAGTTTCCTTCTTGAAAACGAAATGACAGTATACATTGTCATTTTTGACCGTAAAGCCTATCAGATCAGCGGCAAGTTGTTTGCTGATATTGCAGCGTACATAGATGACCGCTATGTGGACGAACATACCGATAGTCGTTCCGAGCGTCTGCGCAGAATGAACACCTTCCGGATGGAAGAGCCGATGCCTTGCGAGGCATCCATTCGTGAAATTGCAATCGAACAGCTCACACCTCCCTTCTCTGCGGCAGTTGCCCCTAAAAAGGCGGCAACCCTTGATGATGCACTGGGACAGATCGACGAGAGCTTTTCCGAGATGCTTCTGCGGAAGATTGATGAGCGCGGCATGACGGACGCACAGTGCTATAAGAAGGCAAATATTGATCGGAAACTCTTCTCGAAGATCCGTTCGGACAAATCCTACAAACCTTCCAAGCCCACAGTCATTGCATTTGCCATTGCCCTTGAGCTGCCGCTTGCGGAAATGAAGGATATGCTCATGAAGGCGGGGTTCGCGCTCTCCCATTCCAACAAGTTTGACATTATCGTGGAGTATTTCGTGGAGCATGGAAACTACAACGTCTTTGAAATCAACGAAGCTCTGTTCGCCTTTGATCAGAGCTTGCTCGGCGCATAAAAATGTCGCTTGAAAAGCGACCACTGCTCTCCTGTGATTTGCTACCATAGAGATAACAAATCACAGGAGGTTTTTTTATGAAGCATACAACAGAATTGGTTTTTATCCTGGACCGCAGCGGCTCCATGTCGGGGCTGGAGACAGACACGATCGGTGGATTCAACTCCATGATTGCCAAGCAGAAAAAGGAAGCGGGCGAGGCGCTGGTCTCCACCGTACTCTTTGACAACGAGAGCGTGGTCATCCACGACCGCCTGCCGCTGGAGGATGTGCCGCCCATGACCGAGAAGGAGTATTTCACCCTCGGCTTCACGGCGCTGCTAGATGCCGTGGGCGGGGCCATCCACCACATCGGCAACATCCACAAGTACGCCCGCCGCGAAGATGTACCGGAAAAGACGATGTTCATTATCACCACCGATGGTTACGAAAATGCCAGCCGCCGTTATGACTATGAAACGGTGCGGCGCATGATCGAGCGACAGAAGGAAAAGTACGGCTGGGAGTTTCTCTTTCTGGGTGCCAATATCGACGCAGCGAAGGAAGCGGCACGCTTTGGCATCGGCGCTGACTGTGCGGTGAACTACAAGTGCGATGAGGCCGGTACAGCACTGAACTATGAGGTCATCAGCGAAATAGTTTGCAGCGTTCGCGCCGCAAGACCTCTCGGCGCCGACTGGAAGCGCCGCATCGACGAAGATGTGCAGAAACGCGGGAGATGATGAATATGTACGGTGCGATTTTGGGCGACATTGTGGGCAGTCCCTACGAATTTGACTGCAACAACTACAAGGCCAAGGACTTTCCGTTATTCAGTCAGCGGTCCGAATTTACCGACGATACGGTAATGACGCTGGCCGTGGCACAGGCCCTGCTGGATACTCACGGACAGGATGCTATCACCATCAAAACGGCGCTGGTGCGGGAAATGCAGCGGCTGGGACATGCTTATCCCGACAAGGGCTACGGTGTGCGGTTCAATCAGTGGCTGTATGAGGATAACCCGCAGCCGTACCTCAGCTATGGCAACGGCAGTGCCATGCGGGTTTCTCCCGCGGCATGGCTGGCAGAGAGTATGAAAGAGGCGCTGCATCTGGCACAACTCACCGCTGAGGTAACGCATGATCATCCGGAGGGAATCAAGGGCGCACAAGCCGTTACTGCAGCGATTTTTCTTGCCCGCACCGGCCACAGCAAGGTGGAGATCAAAGCGTATGTGGAATGCGAGTTCAGTTATGACCTCACCCGCACCTGCGACGAAATCCGCCCAACCTATCATCATGTGGAGAGCTGTCAGGAGACTGTGCCGCAGGCTATTGCTGCATTTTTGGAAAGCATGGATTTTGAGGATGCCCTCCGCACGGCGGTGTCCCTCGGCGGTGACAGCGACACGCTGGCCGCTATCACCGGCAGCATCGCCGAGGCATTCTATGGTGTGCAGGAAGATCTGAAACAGGAGTGCCGCAAACGCCTGACACCGGAGCTGGAAGGGATACTGCAAGCGTGTGAAAATGTGCTTTTACTGCGGCAAAAACTATGGTAAACTGTAACCGAAAAGAGAAAAAGGATGGGCAGTCATGGCGATTTTGAACTTTTCCGATGTGCTGAAGAAAGTAGGACTTGACCCGAAAGAGGTCAAGCTGATACGCCACGCATTGTCTGATAAACGATTCAGAGAATGCTACAAGGCCGGTATGGTATACGAATACACACAGCATCAAAAAACAGGTTTCAGCAAAGGGTATTCCTACTGGATCACTTTTATTAGCGACGGCGGTACATACGCGAGACTGCATTCCTGCTGTCGTGTCAATGGCTTTGTAGCGGATATACCGGATGTATGTCCCGCCGGATTGCCCGACTGTGAGGCAAAAAAATACCGTGGTGAAAGAGCGTTTTTTGATTTGGAACCGGTGGATCTGCTGAAGGACTACGAAGGAAAGCTGGTCATCGACTGGGGCGGATCGACTCGAATGTGGCACCAAAAGGCCACGACCGAAAAGCCCATCGTAGCGATTGAGTCAAAGACTCAAAAGCCGTTTGTGGGGTTTGAACAGCTCATTCTGTCCTTTGATGATTTGAAAGAAGTGATCGAAAATGATACGGACTATGAACTGTGGCATGCGGCCATGTCTTCTGTCAACGCAGTTTATCTGATCGTGGATACCAGGACAGGGAACCGATATGTCGGATCGACATATGGTTACGACGGACTTCTTGGGCGTTGGTCCGTCTATGTATCCACTGGCGGCCACGGAAATAACAAGGGCATGATCAGCTATTTGAAGTCTGCGGACCACAGCTGTCACGATTTGCAGTTTTCTGTTCTGCAAGTTTTGTCAAAATCACTTTCAGATCATCAGATCATAGATGCAGAAACGCTCTGGAAGAAAAAACTGCTGACCTGCGAGCCGTTTGGCATGAACCGCAACTAAGCGTTTTGTGATATTTTTCGGATGATACAGCAACTCCCTGATGGAATGACAAATCCTATCAAGGCCGGTGTATTTCTTGAACATTGCATTAAAGTGATAGATACTGCTGAAGCCGAGCATATCCGCAATTTCCGCAATCGGTGTGACCGTATGCATAAGCATATCCTGCATCTCGCCGATACGGCGCTTTATCACATACTGCGCATTACTAACTATTGACTACTTCGCAAACTGTCCGACTCTTTCCACTTGATATGAAGTAATTATCTTGCGTACATACCAAAGCCTTCAGGCATGGGCTCGGTGATATCTGGCACGCCGACAAGGTTTTTCTCGATGATCTCGCGGGTGCGGGTACCGTCCGAGATGGCGCGCTCTGGGAAGCCGAGCGGATTGAAGGTCGCAATGGTACGGTAAGCCGGATCACGGATAAGATTCTGCCTGTGGCGAAAGAATGGCAGCAGCGGCCTCTGGAATCGATCTACGCCGTAGTTTTTTCTGGATGCGATCCACTATCGAAGGTCAGATTGTAAAAAAAGCAGTGTACATTGCCATCGGCCTTGATCTGGATGGCCGCAAAGATGTTCCGGGGATGTGGGTCGGCGAGAATGAGAGCGCAAAGTTCTGGGCGACCGTACTGAATGGCCTGAGGAATCGGGGCGTAGAGGATATTTTTATCGCATGTACAGACAATTTGACCGATTTCGATACAGCCATCCATGCAGTGTTCCCGGAAACGGAGATTCGAGTGTATGAAAAAACTCTGTAAATAAGATTCTTCTATGATAATTACGGGCGATAAGCTTGTGAATCAGGCTTGTCGCTCTTGCTTTATATATAACGGCTACCTACGGGCTTGTCAAGAGCAGGCGATTTCCCGCCTGTCTTCTTGATCCGCTTTTGGATTATTCAGGTAAGCGTCCTTCATACATAATGCTCAATTCTCCATAAACCTGAGCCCAATTACGAATCGTGGCAGTCCATTTTTTCGCCGCCTCAAAAGTATCCAGATACAGCGCCTTTAACAGAGCGGTATCACTTGGAAATACGCTTCTCTGGCGATTCAGCTTCCGGTAAGTGGAATTCAGCGATTCGATTGTATTTGTCGTATAAATGACCGTTCGGACAGTGGTTGAAAACTTAAAAATTAGAGAATAGCATCTCGGTTGCCCTTCCAGCGTTTCATGTAATTCGGGTATTTCGGAGTCCATTTTTCAGTTACGCGGTCTAAGGTAGCCAGAGCCTTCTGCTCATCAACGGCCTGATAGATGGTTTTTAAATCTGCAAAAAAGGCTTTTCTGTCCTTATCCGGAACGTATTTCAGGGTGTTTCTTATCTGACGGACAATATACCGCTGATATTCTGTCTTGGGAAACGCAGCTGAAATCGCTTCTCTCATACCGGTAAGGCTACCGGCACAGACAATCAGGATATCTTTCACTCCGCGATTCTTCAGTTCGTTCAAGACTGCCAGCCAGTATTTTGCGCTTTCATTGTCAACAAGCGTAATCGTCAGAACTTCTTTTTCCCCTCCGCATTAATGCCGAGAATAACGTAGGCTGCAAGTTTACGAATGACTCCATTATCCCGTACAGAATAGTGGATTGCACCCATGTAGGTGTCGTAAATTGCTATCCCCTCTGAAATAGGGTGACGTTTCGTTACTTCATCACTCAAATACGTGCATCAAATCCAGCTCACAACCGATCAGCGTAAACACCTTTGCGGCGGTGTCTTCTTTAGTGTAAACGGCAACGGTACGATACAAGCCGTTCTCCAGCACAAACACGGTTGCGTTCTGTTCCTGCGGCGATACGATCCAGTATTCCGGTACGCCCGCCTGCTGATAACGGTTCAGCTTCACCAGTCGATCAGCTTTGGCAGTTGAGGGAGAAAGGATTTCCATTACTACAGTCGGCGCACCGAAGCAGTATTGTTCACACAATTTGTTAGGATCACAGATTACCGCCAGATCAGGCACATAGACGGTACTCACATCATCTGCGCTCTGGTTGGCATGGTTCGGAAGAAGCACCTCAATCTCTGCAAATACGCGGCAAGGCTTGCCGTCCAGAAAGTTGCGGAGCTGCTGCAAAAGTGCGCCCTCTATGTTCTGGTGCTGGATACTCGGACGCGCCTGCATGACTGCCACGCCGTCGAATAACTCATACTTCTGCTCGGTATCCCATGTCAGATAGTCGGCATAGGTGCTGTGTGTGGTTTGCGGTAATGGCATGGTTTAACCCTCCTCGTATTGTCAGACACTCGTTTTTCGCAATAATTTGATTTTATTATAACACACTGAAAATAGCATAACCAGTTAAAACTACTTCGGCTATTAACTGGGGCCTCTGCCTGCGACGGCGGCACACTCCACGTCCTGCGTCAAGGCCGGTAAAATGACGTTGCGCATGAGGCGCGGCAGCGTGACCGGAACCTACGCAAGGAGCCGCGACTTTAATTGTGCGGTGTTGCCTTAGCAATCCCCACCTCAACCGCACCCACAACATCATGATTTGTAACCCACCAGTGTCCCGTCGTATCTCTATTTTGCGGAGTTACTTCACTCAAGTCATGACAGTGCGCCTTACCCTGCTTAGTTACCAGCAGTACACCTGTTTCCACATATAACGCATCTATGACATCGCCGCCATGCCCCCACTGTATCAGCTGTACACCTGCACCCAGTCCCAGCTTTGGCTCAATCATACGCTTTTCCGCTGTGTCCGGCGACAGTACAAGTCCTCTGCCTTTCTCTGTCACAATAATCAGCTTATGCTCCGGCTGGTAGACCATAAGCTGACAAAGTGAATCTCCTGTCTTCAACTTCATGCCGGAAACCAATCCGATACCTAGATTTTTATACTCATGCATCGCCTGAACAGACACGCGCAATGCCTTTCCTTGACGGCTGACAAACAGCAATTCGTCTTCCGCTGTGCTGCAACACGCTGTGACAATTTTCTCCCCACCTGTACGTACAATCTGCATACCGTCTGGTATAACACGCACTTGATCCAACGACAGCCGCACCTGCCTGCCGCTTTGCGCTGCACAGACCAGCGAAGTATCCTTAAGATTACATTCGGTCAGCACACCATCTTTAAGCAATGCTTCATGACATTTCTGCCATCTACCATTTTTGCAGAAGTCATCCACTGTTATTGAAGCCGGCAGATACCATGCCTGACCACTCGAACTGACCAGAACTTTATCAGCTGATTGTCGGAAAACCACTATCCGCTTCACTTGAAGTTTCTTATCCAATCCCATCGAACAAACGCCTGATTTACAAATCCAGCGGTTTTCCGGCACTTTAACCAGTCTGCCGCTGGATAACACAGCCAGCAATTCTTCTTCACAGATACCCTCTTTCTCCTCCAGCTTTGACTTCATCTTTGACGATTCAGCCTGTTGGCTGCATGGATACGGCTTTCCCTCTGCATCCACGACCTCCGGCAGCCACTCGCGCTCTAAATCCTCCACTTCCGGCATACTATCCACAAGTTCCGGATTCTCAAAAAGGCCGACCGATGTATAAATAGACCGGCTCTTCTCAGCCATATCCGCCGCAAGACGTGTTTCCTCACGCATTGCTGACGTACATCCCAGTTCCATCGGCCGTTTAAACGAACTATATGTATGCAGGATTGTTTGCTCTGTCAATAACTCTGCCTCGCCCTCGATTTCGACTCTCAACCTATCATTTGGCTCTATCGTTTCCGTATAAAGCTCATACTCTGCATTCTCCGTCACCGTCAGTTCAACCGGACCGTCATACACTTTCGACATACCCTTTTTCAGAGTATCCTGCTCCATCCCGGTCTTACCACAGATATACATATAAATCGGCCGCTGCATCATGACATGAAGCAGTCTGCGCTGTCCATCTGCATTGGCGAAGTCAAACACCTCGGTTCCATCATTCTCCTGTGCATGACCCATCAGTGCCGAAATTTCGTCACGAGAAGCATCCGTGGTATCATACTCGGTTGCTGCCTGATGACGCAGAATATACGCCGTGACAGATTGTTCATACTCTTTCCCATATGTTTCATCAACCGTTAACAGTGCATCCGCTTCCTCAAAAAAACCTTCTTCTACACCAGCATCGCAGCAGATATTTTTAAACATTTGATTCACTTCTCTCGTCGTGCAGCGTTTCCAGTACGCTTGACCTTGACATCCAAGCGGCCATCTATCTACCTCTGCATCCGATGTACCTCCATGCTCATGGTAATATGTGAGCGCTTTCTTTTTACGTTCCATAAGAAAATTTCGAAACTCTTTTACAAGTGGCAGCAAGCGATATGAATTTGATGTTTTTCCGCCCACTTGAACGTCACGCGAGCTCTGCTTTTCCACATATCTGCGTTCAATCGCATATAGATCCTCATCCATCTGACGAATATCGCCATATGACAAGCCAGCGGCCTCTGAGGTGCGAAGGCCCAGCAGCAGCATTGCAAGCAGTGCAACGCACTCACCAAAGCGATCTGCACGACTTAACATTTCTTCATAAATACGAATTACTACGCTGATGGGAAGCGATTTTGGGCGCTTCAGCAGCTTATGTGCAAGATTGAACAAATACTTTTGCCCCTCAGCGGTGCGCGCAAGACCATTTTTGCAAAGTTCCACATCAACATTTCCCCAGAAACGCATCTGGGACAGGTCATGCTGATATGCTTGCTCAACAATGCAGGAAAAAATTTTCTCAGCGTTTTGCTCAATGATCCTGTCACCCAGACCAAACTGTCGCCTTTCCATCCACAGCTTTTCTGCCAGTTCTTCATTGAGATCTGCATACGGTATCCCCCGAAAAATCGGTGCAACAGACCGCCAGAATTCTCTGTCATACGCTATGCATGTACTCTTGGCCCAGTGACGATCATTTTGCATATCCAGCAAAAATTGTTCGTAACCGCCTTCCAGCGTTAACTCGCCTTCTGCTGTCACTGGTTGATACTTATAATCGCTCCGATCACACTTGCACGGAACTTTAAACTCATCTAAATTTTGTCCCGTTACTTTTCTTGGGCTATGAAAAAATTTCCCATTTTTCTCCTTTTTATCTAAAAAACTTGGACAGTCCGCCCAAGTTTCTTTGGTTTGCCGCCGGAAGCTTTCAGTATAGACACCCTTTTATCTCGCAGCAAAGCTCTTGTTAATCAGATGCGCAAGGAGGTGGATAACTGGTGCTTACAGGAACCGCTCTCATGAACGAGCTTGTCAATGAACTGAATGAGCTTAAACTTTTAACAATGGCAGCCACCTTAGATGATCTGTATGGTACAGACCTCATTCTCCATTCCGACCAGGGCTGGCCGTATCAGCACAAGCAGTACTATCGCATGCTCCGAGAGAAGGGCATCCGGCAAAGCATGAGCCGCAAGGGAAACTGTCTGGATAATGCTGTGATTGAAAACTTCTTTGGATTACTTAAAAGCGAGCTGTTGTATCTACAGGAATTTCATTCCATGGAACACTTCAAGCAGGAGCTCATTGCGTATCTGGATTACTACAACAATCGCAGGATCAAGGCAAAGCTCAAGGGCTTGCCGCCTGCAATTCACAGACAGCAAGCCCTTTCGGCTGCTTGAACAATTTTTACTTCAAAATATTGTCTAACTTTTTGGGGTCACTTCACAATGCCGCATGTCTTCTCTTCATAACTGGTTTTTCTGTCGTCCGCCGACATACAGTTCCATCTGATCAAAGACCATTCTACTGCATCGCTATCGGGTTTTTCCGTTGCCCGCCAACATTCCGGCCCAAAGTCCGGCATCAATTTCAGATTTTAGGTGCCAGCCGCACCAGAGGGATGACGCCCTCTGTCCATTTTCATTATATGCATTTCCAGTGGAAAAGTCAACGAAACGTGTGAAGAAAGAGCTGTCTACTTGCGCAGTTAACTCTAATATTGCATCATAACTCTTTTCAAGTTAAGATACAATATTAGAGTTAAGATCCGTCGCAGACCTACATCTCCACTACCGCTTCTCAGCTAAGCTACTGATAGCGCTGCGCTTATGCACTTTATAAAACGAAATTTCAAAAGAGAATTCTCAAAACTGGTTGATTAAAAACCATATATCGAATATACTATAAATAGGAAAGCAGGCGACATCCTGCTGGTGCGGCTGACACCTTAAATCCGATAGAGAATCCGGATGTATAGACCGGAGGGTTGGCAGGCAACGATAAAACCTGATTGTGATTCCAGACGTATGGGCTGGAGTGTTGGCGGACAACGATAAAATCAGTCATAAGGGGGAGACGCACAGCATCGCGGTGTTGTAGTCTCCCTTTTAATTTATATGGAGTCAACATCAACCGAATATTTAAAAAGGTTGCGAAATTAGTTGATATTACGGTATGAAGGATTGTCTAACTTTTTTTGGGGGCACTTCAATATTCTATTCGCGCGGGAATAAATTCAAAAAAACTTCTATTGTCATTATACCTATCACACAAACGAAAACCAGCAAATCCCACTCTCATTTTATCCCCGTTGGGGTACAATTGGGGCTGGAGCGCCTATCTGCGCATCTTCAAATCCTCTGAAAATACAAAAAAACCGCTGATTTCAACGAAATCAGCGGTTAAACATGGTTGCGGGGACAGGACTTGAACCTGCGGCCTCCGGGTTATGAGCCCGACGAGCTACCAACTGCTCTACCCCGCGATATAGATTTTATCGCAGCTCTCTTTCAGAGTGCTTATATACTATACCATAGGATAACACAGTTGTCAAGCATAATTTTCAATTTTCTATTCGACAAATTCAGTCTTTTATCTTGCTGTCCTCCGCGGGCAGCAGATCCGGCAGCTCAAACCAGAAGCAGATACCGCCTTCGACGTTCTCCGCGCCGCAGGCGCCGTGCAGGGTATCCGCGATGGCGCGGACAAGCGACAGACCGATGCCGGTGCCGCCGGCCTCTCGGGTACGGGCGCGGTCGGTGCGGTAGAATTTCTCCCAGATCTTCGGCAGCTCCTCCTCCGGCAGACCATCGCCTTCATTGAACACGGACAGGCGCACGCTGTTGCCGGTTTTTGTGGCCGAAATCTCAATATGCTTTCCCTCAGGCGTGTAGCGGATAGCGTTGGACAGGTAATTCATCAGCACCTGATCGAGCAGATCGCCGTCCGTGCGGACCGTAATATGCGCGTTCTCATATTCCACGGTCAAACCTCGATTTTCACACAAAACAGCGGTTTTGCGCACCGCTTCCGCACAAAGTGCATGCAGATCAATATCCTCGTCGAACGTCTGCTCTGCACCCAGCTCCAACCGCGACAGACTGAGCAGCTGCATGACCAGCTTGTTCATGTGGTCGGCCTCATCGGCGATGGTGTCACAGTAGAACTTGCGGTCCTCAGGGTCATCGGCCACGCCGGCCGTCAGGCCCTCAGCATAGCCCTGAATGAGCGCGATCGGCGTTTTCAGCTCATGCGACACGTTCACGATGAACTCCTGCCGCATATTGTCGATACGCTCCTTCTCCTCGATCTCCTGTGCCAGCTGATCGTTGGACTCCTTCAGCTCACCGATCGACTGCTCCAAATACGCAGACAGGCGGTTGAGCGACTGTCCCAGCTGGTCAATCTCATCGCCGTCCCCCTTGCCGGTGTACTGCATAGAGAAATCCAGCTCACTCATCCGGTCGGCCAGTCCCGCCATTTGAATAAGCGGGCGCGTAAACTGACGCGAGATAACATAGCCGCACCCCAGACAAATCAGCAGCGCACAGCCGCCGGCAATCAGCAGAAACACCAGATTCAGCGAAGAATTCTGTTCGATATACGCATAGGGCATATATGCGATCAGATATTCACCGTGTTCCGCATTCAGCACACCGATCAGACACAAATACTGGTCATTATCGCGCAGACTGATCGTCATAAAGCGGTATTCGTTTTTACCCAAATCTACCCAGTCACGATTCTGGACCACGGACGCCAGCACCGCAAAGCTGCGGAACTTCTGCTCCATGTGCCCAAAATCAAACCCTACGTCACCCTCCTGCATGGCAGACGAGGTAATCACATCGCCGTTATCGGTCACCACTGCCAGACGAATGGCACTGCGGCTCTCATAGCTGTCCAGCAGCGCGGCAACATCCGAGGAATCACTCGCGTAGCTGGTACAGATGCTGCCGTAGGCATCACGCAGCTCGCTCCGGCGTGTCATCATATAGTAATCCTGATAGAAAAACACGTTGAGCAGCACAAGAATACCGATAAACACCAACGCGATAATGCTGATCGCAGCAAAAAACGTAAACCGGATTGACCGATGCTTCAGCTTCATACCTCAAAGCGGTAACCGTAGCCGCGCACGGTTTCGATCATGGTGCCGCACTCGCCGAGCTTGGCGCGCAGCTTTTTAACGTGCGTATCCACGGTACGCAGGTCGCCGAAGTAATCGTAACCCCATACTGCATTGAGGATACTCTCACGCGACAGCGCAATCGCACGATTGTTCTTGAAGTAGATAAGCAGCTCGTACTCCTTGGGAGTCAGGTCGATCGGCTTGTTCTCCACCATGACCTCACGGCGCAGCTCATTGACCGACAGCTTGCCAAGCTGTTCGAGCGGTGCACCGGCACGGCCTTCTCTTTTGAGCAGTGTGCGCACGCGGGCCGCCAGCACGATCGGCGAGAACGGCTTGGTGACGTAATCGTCCGCACCGCCTTCCAGACCGCGCACCTGATCTGCGTCCTCGGCACGGGCGGTGAGCAGCATAACCGGCAGGTGGGTTTCGCCGTGCTCCTGCTCGCGCAGCTCCCGCAGTACTTCAAAGCCGTCCATCCCCGGCATCATCACGTCCAGAATGGCCATATCCAGTCCCGGACGGCGGTTCTCCAGAATATTCAGCGCTTCCTTGCCATCGGCGGCCTCGACGATGGTATGACCGTCCCGCTTGAGAAAGTCGCTGACCAGACGACGGATACGCGCCTCATCGTCTGCGATTAAAATAGTAGACAATATAATTCCACCTTACATTCTTATAATACCGCAAGTATACCGCCGGTGTTTGTTCGTTGTGTGAACAAAATCATGGGTTTTCAATTTTTGTTGAACAGGAGGTTGCTGCTTGAGAAGCGAACGGGTCTTGCCTACCCTACTGCTGCACATATCGGCTACTCAACGCAAAGGGCGGCGTAACAGCGCCGCCCAGAGGTTTTATTGGTTATTATACTCAGCACCGCCGGATTAGGCTGTATACAACTCGTAGCTATACGGAATCCACAGTGCGGGCAGACTGCTGTCGGCTGTTGCCTTGTGCATGGTCAGCTTGACGTATTTGCCGTTCTCTTTACCGGTATTCGGGTCGGTAAACCGGTACAAAAGCGCAGCATACTCATTATTATCGCCGAAATAATACTCGGATTTCTCATCCGGTTTACTGTACATGCCGCCCAGTGCAAGTATCGTCGATGCACACCAGTGCGGATTGCCGAGGGTCTCCGGATGGTCCTTCCAGTCGTTTTGCAGATTTTTCAGTTCATCATCAGTATAAACCGGCAAATCGAGTTTGCCATACAGCAGGTCGAACTGCTCCGCTGTGGCGCCATCGGTCGAATCCGCCAGATGCTCTACCTTTATCGGCTCTGTGTTTGTTATATCCTCGAAAGTTACACGATCCACGGCGTATTCTTTTACGTTCACCGGGAAAACCATACGGCTGACATAGACCTCACAGGAATTATTATCCGTATTAACAGCAACCTGATACGGCTGGTCATGCTGTGCGCCCATATGCAGGACCGCATAATGTGCACCGAGACTTGTCAGCAGCTGCGCACGGCGAACGGTACCGTCCTTATCCGTCAGGTCGTCGAGTACAAAATCCTCCGCGGTGATATTCTGCGCGGCAGTGAACATTTCCTTGTACTTGGCGGCAATCTCCTGATTGGACGGGTCATACTGCACATCGGACACATACGCCAGATAATAGGTCAAACCGTCCTTTTCGGCAAGCTGCTTGACCGGAGACGGATAGTTTTCCGTCCAGTTTTCGCCGTATTCGCTGTGCAAAACGGCGGTTGCGTCTACATTCAGCGTCATAATGCAGATGTCATGCGCCGAGCTGCTGTCTGCCTCATCCAGCATATTGAAATGCACACTGCCGTCCTCATACTGGCTGATGCCGACCGTATTATGGAACGAAAGCGGCAGCTCAAGCGTATAGTCCAGCACATCATTGCGGTATGCCACCGAGTTCAGGGTTTCGTCACCGTGTACGACGGTGGCCGCCTCCCCGTTCTGCATGGCGTACAGCGCCGCCGCCTTGTGCTGAATGTGACGGGCATCGGTGTATTCCAGCACCAGTGCGTGCAGATACGGCTCCACCGCCGTGGAGGTAAGCGACTTGCTCATGCTCTCCGGCACGGTGTACGTCCAGCCGTCAGCGGTTTTGGTGAGCACTGTCTGCTCATCTATTAGCGCATCCTGCATGGTGCCGTCCAGATTGACCAACCGGTTGGTGAGCTGTACGCCGCCGGACGGCTCATTCGCAAACGTAAATTTGATGGTATCACCGACTGCCAGCTCAGGCGGCAGTTTGCCAGTTATCAGCGCACCTCTTGCGTTCGCGCCGATGCCGAGCTCCTGCTCCCCGCTCTTAGCGGTGATGTCCTCCACCACGCCGACCGGCTGCCAGTAGCCCGCAGCGGTTTTCTCCAGCTGCACCTTAACCGGCGCACTGGAATCGCCAAATGTCAGCTGTACAACGGCAGTTTCTGTATTGCTGTCGCCTTCACCGAACGAACCGGTCGCCCGCCGGATGACCTCGGTGTCCTTCACCAGCATCAGATAGGAATCGCCGCGCAGCGCCATGCCGAAATACTGCATAGCCGCCTGTGCCGGATCGGCGTAGCCTCTTATCATCTGCGTATCCATGCTGTCGATGTACTGCGGCACGGTCGGCCACGACAGACCGGTCGCATAGTACGTCCGGAACAATTCGCTCTGCGTCATGCTGTCCGTACTGAGTTCGCGGATATCGCCGATCACCGAGCTGTTTTTGTTCTCGCGGATGGTCTGCACGGTGTACGCCGAGCGCGCATCATTCACGCCGCTGCCAGACAGACGGAATACAACGCAGTAGCTATTTTCGTCATCGGTGGGTACAAGCACGAAATCCGTTGCAGATGGCGAGGACGGACCGTATTTCCACGTCCACTGCTCGCCGCCAGTCATGGCTTTCTGCTGCGTGATAAGATCTTTCTGACCGTCCGGCGTCAAAATCGGGAACAGATACTGCGCACTCTTGTGCAGAACTGCGCGTGCGTACTGCTGCGCGAGATCCGCCGCGGTGCGGGAACGAACGCCGCTGCCGTCCGTCCAGTCCTGCGGCAGCCAGCCCTGACCAAACTGGTTGACCATCGTGACAACAACCTTGCTGTTATCCTTAAACGTGAATGTTACCTTGCGGATGTCGTTGTACGGTGCGGCATCTTGGTTGCTGCCTTCCACCTGACTGGCCGCCGGGAAAATACCGAGCAGCACTTCTGCTGCATTTACCGGGTCGCTGATATTGTAGCCGTTTGTGATTTTCCACTGGTTACTGTCCGAGAGGAAATCAGGCAAGCCGAGATCATTCTCATACAACAGCTTAAATTCATCCAGAGAAGTCACACGGCCGTTTTCCGGCACAATCTCGCTGTTCGATACGGCCCACTCTCCATCCTGTTTAGCAAAGGTCAGCTTTTGTACCACACGTCCGGGAATGGTTTCGCCCGGATTATCGCTGAACTCTCTATCCGTGATCAAATAGGTGTCTTTCCCGTCCAGTTTGACCGTATAACCGAGATTTTCCGCCTCATTCGCCTGTTTTTGTGCCAGCTGTATACGCAGCTCTTTCGTTAGACCCTTATCGTTATCACCGACCGCGATCGTGCAGCCGAGCGAGCCGACCAGAAGCGCGATCATCACAACGAGCGCGACACCGCGTTTTTTGACTGACTTGTCAAACAATCCCTCAAACCGACGCATGAGCGTCTTTTTGTCATCACCGAAGCAGGACACCAAAGCCTTTCTCTTTTGCGCCTGCGCGATAGCTGACCGCAGGATGGTCTCGCCGTAGGCTCGGCGGTACGCGCCATCGTGTCCGCGAACAACCGCATCGTCGCACGCCGCCTCAATGTCCTCCTGCGCAAATCGCGCGATCAGATGCACCAGTGGATTGAACCAGTGCAGACAGCGTGCCGCCAGAAGCAGCAGCTTGAGCCACAGATCGCCGTGCTTGTAATGCGTCAGCTCGTGGCGGAAAATGAACGCCGCATCCGTCCGGGAAATGCGCTCATCCGGCAAATACAGCGTCGGATGGATAAATCCGGCCAGCATCGGGCAGTCCGCCGCCGAGGATACCCGCAGCGGGATTCCCCGGTCAATAACCAGATCGGTGCACTGCTCCTGCAAAATCGTGTGCAGATCCGCGCGTTCGACCGAACGGGACTTACCTTTCAGGCTGCGTATCAGCCGGTAATAGCCAATCCCCTGCCAGAGTATACAGGAAATAACACCGGCCAGCCACAGTGTCAGCAGAATGTCGGTAATATCCACGGTCTTGACCGTGCCGGTGTCTGCCGCGCTGAGCATTTGCGCCTGCGTGCCCGTCACCCATCGGGCTGGGTTCTGCGCAACCGGCAGTCCGGCCTGCCGGAACGCCGTCTGGTTGCTCTGCACCACATAGTTGGTGCGCGGCATGACCTGCACCGGCGCCTGCGGCAGTGTCAGCTGCACCGGAACGAGCAGCCGCAGCGCGAGAATCGCCCACACCACACATACCATACGGGCCGGATAGCGTTTTTTCATCAGCCGCCGCAGAATGAGCGGCACGAGCGCCGCCAACGATACGGTCAGGCCGATCTGCATCAGATTGTTGAGCAGTTTTTCCGAGAATTGCAGCATAAGATCCCCTCCTTAGTGCGCCTGCCTGTCGAGGAACGCGCGCAGCTCGTCGATGTCCTGCTCGGTCAGTGCGCCCGCATCCGACAGACTCGCGACCAGATTTTTCACCGAGCCGCCGCACAGCCGGCGCAGAAAACCGACGCTCTCGCGCTGACGGTAGTCCTCCTCGCTGACGAGCGGCGTGTACAGGTTTTGCCGTCCCTCCTTCGTGCAGGAAAGAAATCCCTTGTCGCACAGGCGGGACAGGAACGTGAGCACGCTGGTCATTTTCCAATCCTTATCCGCGTGCTGCTGCACCTCGGCCGCCGTGACCTGTGTGCCCAGAGACCAGATTGTCTGCATGACCTCCAGCTCCGCATCGGGCAATCGCTTGTCGTTTCGCATAGTCTAACCCTCCTTCTATTCTACAAATGTAAAACACCTTTTATTGCTTATATTCTACAACAGTAGAAGATGGTTGTCAATCCTTATTGCACAAATTCCCACAAAGTGCGCTGACATATACAAATTGTTTACATTTTGTAATTTTTATTGCGTTGACAGTGCTGTTTTTTTAGGATATGCTTTAATTAGATGCGTTTGATTTATCAATTCGGCACGGATTTTTCTGCACCGGCTGCGCGGGGCACACGAACTGCCGCAGGCGGGTTCGCCCTATCCGGGCGGAGTGTTTTCCGCTGAACCTCAGCGGGGGATTCGCCGCCGCTGCGGCGGGAACGTCGCGGCACCCGCCGCGGGGGTAAAAAGGAAGGACAACCTGCGGTTTTCCTTCCTCTTTGAACTCCTACCTTTCCCTTGTTAGATAGTCTGGCGAAAATCGGAGAGCGGCGACCGCTCCGAAACAGGAGAACGACAGTCGGGTTACCACTGCGTTTGTTTCGTGAAATGTTCGCAGTTCACAGATAACGTACTGCTACACAGGTCGGAGGGTCAACGCAGGCGCAACATACTCGTGTTGCGCAACTCGTTAGTCTGGAGATTATGGACGGCACCTACGAATCTATCTATTTAGTAGCATTTATCCTCGCAGGTGCCGTCTGGTATAACACGTTAAAGAGTTGTGCGGTACTGCTATCCCCCAGGGGACCCTCTCTTGCCCTTCGGGCAATTCACCTTGTGCCGCACCCTGCGCAGAGTAAACCGCCTATGTAGCAGTAATTTATCTGACGCTGCGAAGATGTCGGGACATAGGAGCACACTGTGCTCCCCTACGGTAGAAAAAATCCTCTGTCGTCCTCCTGATCGAAGCGGTCGCCGATCTCTGGTCTGCGCCAGACTAAGAAATAAAGGGAAACGGGAGTTAAGAGGGTAGAAACCGTAGGTGTCTACCCTCTTGCCCCGCCGCGGGGCGCGGCGAACTTCCGCGCTCCGCAGAGCGCAGCTCTCCGCTTGATTTCAGTCAAAAAAACTACCGTTCACAATCAAAAACCTGTTTTATATAAAACCCAAAGGAGTTAATTTCCCATGCGAAAAACCATTTCGTTCGTGTTGGCCATCTGCGGCACGCTGCTGCTTCTGCTGCTGTTCGCCACCGGACGTTTGATCTATACCCACGTTTACAGCCAGGACTTTTCCGACATAGCGGAAACCGGACCGCAATCCACCATCACCCTCACCGAGAATGACGTGGAGGTACCACAAACCGACGACAACCAGAAAACCGCTATCATACAGCTTCTCAGTGAGCAGACCTACACCGCCTATCCGCACTTTATCAAGCCCAGCCAGAACAAGCTGACTGCCAACCGCCTGACCGTAACCTTCCAGAACGGCAACTCGATCGGCGTGAATACGGACGGCTATGTGTTCGTCAACGGCAAGCTGCGCGCCATCAAGAGCGGTGACGGACGCAATCTGTACCACGATCTGTTCGTGCTGTTCTATCCTACGGCGAAGGAGTAACAGAATATGAAAAAATTAACCGCCTTATGGCTGTCCCTGCTGCTGACGTTCGGCACGCTGACCGGCTGTGCCGGTCAAATCGGCATTATTGGCGGGGCGGACGGACCGACCGCCATCATCACCTCGGACAGCGCTTCCGCTGTTTCCGTCACCGAGGATGGGCAGTACGACAGCAAGGACGAGGTTTCCGCCTATCTGACCGAATACGGGCACTTACCCTCCAACTACATCACGAAAAAGCAGGCGCAGGCACTCGGCTGGCAGGGCGGCTCGCTCGAGCCGTATGCACCCGGCTGCTCGATCGGCGGCGACCGGTTCGGCAACTACGAAGGCACCCTGCCGGACGGCAACTATCACGAGTGTGACCTCAACACCCGCGGAGCCGACAAGCGCGGCGCGGAACGGCTGGTCTACGCGGACGACGGCCGAATCTACTACACCGCCGACCATTACGAGAGTTTTGAGGAAATCACAGAATAGCTTTTACAATAATTCAATTTCGGGGGAATGAGAATGAAAGAACTGCTTCTGGACGCGGAAACGCTGTACACGCGCGAGCATCTGCACGATGTGCTGACCAAGGTGTGCGGCTTTCCTGCCGACTACGGCCGCAATCTGGACGCGCTGTACGACCTGCTGACCGCCTATCCGGCGGCGCGGCTCACGTTGCGGCACCCGGAGATGCTGGTCGCGCATCTCGGCAATTACGGCGAGCTGGTGCTCCGCGTGCTGGCGGATGCGGCCGCCGAAAATCCGGCGTTTACGCTGAATGTACAGTAACAGGCAAAACAAAAACCGAGGCATCCGCCTCGGTTTTCTTTTTATTCCGGCTTGCTTGCAAGCCGCACCCGCATGGCAGGATTTCGTCCAGAAATCCGAGCCATTGGCTCCGCCGCAGCGGACAGCGCGTAAGCGCGCATATAATAGAAAAAGGCGGTCTATGCCGCCTCTTTTCATAAAATCCCGCGACATGTGCGTGGGATTTTATACAAGTAAGGGATTCTGTGTGCCCGCAAAGCGGACGCGCAGAATCCCGCCCCAGACATGTCCGAGCTATTGCTCGGCATGTCCTCCTCGATCACGAGCGTGGTCGTGATCGAAGTTAGAATACGGTTACGACTGCACCCTTATAGGTCTCGTCAACGTACTTCTTAACGTCGTCGCTCTGCAGCGCCTTCTTCAGTGCCTGAATCTTGTCGCTGTTCTCCTCACCGGAACGGCAAGCAACTACGTTTACATAGACCTTAGCGTAGTCCGGGTTCTCGGTGATGAGGGAGTCCTCAGCGGCGTTCAGGTCTGCCTGCAGTGCATAGTTGCCGTTGATAACAGCAAGGTCAACGTCTGCCAGAGAACGCGGCAGCTGCTCAGCAGCGATCTCCTGGATGTCCAGGTTCTTCGGGTTCTCGGTGATATCCAGCTTGGTAGCGTCGGAGGTCGGGTCAATGCCGTCCTTCAGCTTGATTAGACCGGCATCCTGCAGCAGAAGCAGTGCGCGGGTCTCGTTGGAGCCGTCGTTCGGGATGGCAATGGAAGCGCCGTCCTTCAGCTCCTCGATGGAAGCGGTCTTACCGGCGTAAATGCCGAACGGCTCGTAGTGCATATCGAATGCAGCAGCCAGATCCGTGCCGTTCTCCTTGTTGAAGTTGTTCAGGTACGGAGTGTGCTGGAAGTAGTTTGCATCCAGATCACCGTCAACCAGTGCGGTGTTCGGCTGCACATAGTCGGTGAACTCAACAACATTCAGGGTGTAGCCCTCAGCCTTGAGTGCGTCCTTTGCCGCATTCAGGATTTCAGCGTGCGGAGTCGGGGTAGCGCCAACAGTGATCGTCTTGTCGTCGCCTGCTGCTGCGCTGCTGCTGTCAGCTGCAGCGCTGTCGGTCTTGCTGCCGCCGCAAGCGGTCAGGGCGGTCAGGCACAGGGCGCCTGCCAGGATTGCTGCGATTGTCTTCTTCATGGGAATTCGCTCCTTTTCTGATATATATCATTTTTAATGATAACAAAATAAAAGTGAGAATGAAAAACGATTATCTGTTTCTCTTATCCAGATGGTGTGCAAGACGCATGCCGACCTCCTGGAAAATCTGAACAACGATAACGATAATAATAACCGCTACCAGCATGATCGGGAAATTATAGCGGTTATAGCCGTAGTTTACGGCTACGGTACCCAGACCGCCGCCGCCGATAAAGCCTGCCATTGCGGAATAGCCGAGGATGGTAACGACCGAAATCGCGCCGCCGACCATCAGGGACGGCTTTGCCTCCGGCACGAGCACCTTCCACACGATCTGCCACGGGCTTGCACCCATGGACTGTGCGGCTTCGATCACACCAAACGGCACCTCCTTGATGGAGGATTCAACCATGCGGGCTACATACGGTGCTGCCGCAAAGGTCAGCGGAACGATCATCGCAGTGGTGCCGATGGCCTTGCCGACCATCGCGCGCGTAATCGGCGTAATCATAACGGCAAGAATCAGGAACGGGACAGAGCGCAGGATATTGACAACCACGCCCAGAACCGTGTTGACGATCGGCATCGGACGGATGCCGCCCTTATCGGTAACAACCAGCGTCAGACCGAGCGGCAGACCGATCGCATACGAGATAACGGTCGAAACAATGACCATATACAGGGTTTCCCAAAGGCTCTGCGCCCAAACATTAAACGGAAGCATAATCGGCTACCTCCTCTGCGTGTACGTTCTGGGTTTCGAGGTACGCCAGTGCGCGTTTTGCTGCGCGTTCGTCCTCGGGAAGCTGCAGGATCATCTGACCGTAAGCCTTGCCATCGATGTTCTTGGTGTCCGCGAACATAATATTGACCGGCGCCTTGCACTCGAGCACCATGTTGGATACCACCGGCTCGAACGACGAATTGCCGTCGAATACAATGCGGCAGTACCGCTTGCCGGTCGCAAGAGAATTGCGCTTGCCGTCCGGATAGATAAGCTGCTTGGCCATTGCAGATTTCGGTCGGGTGAACACCTCGTCCACCGTGCCGACCTCGGCAATACGGCTGGAATCAATGATCGCAACTCTCTGGCAGATTTCCTCGATGACCGCCATCTCATGCGTGATAACGATGATGGTGATGCCGAGCGTCTTGTTGATCTCCTTAAGCAGTGCGAGGATCGACCGCGTTGTCGTCGGGTCGAGTGCGCTTGTCGCCTCGTCGCACAGCAGGATTTTCGGGTTGGTCGCAAGTGCTCGTGCAATCGCCACACGCTGCTGCTGACCGCCGGACAGCTGGCTCGGATAGTTATCCGCACGGTCTGACAGACCGACGATCTCAAGCAGCTCACGCGCCCGCTTTTCCGCATCGGCTTTGCTCGTTCCCGCAATCTCGAGCGGAAAACAGATATTCTGCAGTGCGGTTCTCTGCTGCAGCAGGTTGAACTGCTGGAAGATCATACCCATCGACCGGCGAGCCTCGAGCAGCTGTTTTTTGCTCAGTCTGCCGAGCTCCTGTCCATCCACCGTTACCGTGCCCTCGGTGGGCTTCTCCAAAAAGTTGATACAGCGTACCAGTGTGGACTTGCCTGCGCCCGAAAGACCGATAATGCCGAAAATCTCGCCGCGATAGATATCAAGGTCGATACCGTTCAGCGCAACTACCGTTCCGGCTCTGCCGCGAAAGGTCTTGTTTAGACCCTGAATCCGGACGATCACATCCTGTGCCACATTCATTCCTCCTTACATTTTCAAAAGAAAAGCGGAAAGCAGGTTTCTGCTTTCCGCCCGTTTTCTGTATCAGCCGCATGAAAAGCGGCCCGCTTACGCGTTTCAGCCTTACGGCTGCTTCGCAGAAAAACGAGCAGAACCACACATCATGCACATTTCCATTCGAACTGCACGCACGGTGATTTCCTCCTTTTCCTGCGGTTTAAATACTCTAAGCTGTGGGATAAGTATAGCTTTTTACAGGCGGTTTGTCAAGTAGTTTTGTCCAAACAGAGCGTAAAATACGATCACTCGATCAAATACTGCTTAACCAGACGGGCATAGAACATATTGCCGTAGGCATACCGCCAGCCGCCGTTTTCCTGAACTGCCATCGGGTTATCATACTGGATGGTATTGCCGCCAGACTGCTTCTCCGCGAATTTCTCAGCCAGCTCGGTGCTGTACACACCGTTGAACTTGGCCGCGTAATCGAGGAAACCGCTGCCGTAATTATACGCCTGAATGATGCAGTCCAGATCACAGTCCAGCGATTTGCCCTTGCTCAGCAGGTGTGCAAAATAGGTGCAGCCCTGCCGGATCGAGCTCTCCTCCTCGAGTGAATCGTTCGGCAATCCGGCGCTGCCGGAGGACTGCATGATATCGGTCAGCTTGCCGCCGCTCTCCACCTGCATGATAGCCAGCAGTACATCCGTGTACTCCGGAATGCCGTTCTGTTCGGCGTATTTCTGCACCACCGGCTGATAGTACATAACCGACTGATAGACATTCACTGCCTTGGCTACCTGCTTGACCTCCTCGGTCGCGCTCGTGCCGGAATTGCCGGTACCACCGTCCGCGCCGCTCTGCTGCGGTGTGCTGATCAAATGCCGAAAGGCGAAAATAAGCACAATGAGCAGGACTGCCAGCCCGAGCAGCGCAAACTGCCGACGGCGTGCCCGCTGTCTGCGGCGCACTTCCGCCTCGGGCAGACGGCGTCTGACCGTTTTCTGCGTTCTTACCGGCTGCATATGCCGCGTACTGCGATATGCATGGGCGGTTTTCCGCCGATCGCTGCCTCTGTTATGTCGTTTTTGTTGCTTTCTTGCCATGTTATCACTTTCCTGTGACAAAGTGGTTGCTCTCGCCGGTGACCGGGCGGAACCTTCCCTGTCACCATTGGCATTATTGGCTATTTTACCACAACATTGCGTTTTGAGCAACATTTCAGGCGATCATCATGTAATATTTTCCAATTCTGATTTGCTCCGCAGCAGCCCCTCCTGCTGTGCCCAGTCGCGCAGCACGCGGTTTTTTTCGTTGACCGGACCGAACAAATCCAGACAGCAGACCGCATTTCCGCACTGCCGTACAAGCGCCTGCGCACGCGCGTAAGCGTCCTCACCGATCGGCTGATACGCCCGCTCGGTGACGGTCTCGACCGCCAGAGCACGAGCCGTCGGCAGCTCTACATCGTTCTCCGGCAGAACGCCTGCCGCGAATGGAATGCCGCGCCGCTGCAGTCTGCGGTACAGTGCCGTTCCGCTTCCGCCGCCGCCGATAACGAACACGCGCGGCTCGCCTGTCACCCGCTCGAGCTCCAGACTGCCGAACTGCTCGTTATAAGTGCCGCGCTCGAGGTCATACAGGGTGCGGATGTAATCGCCGGTGAATACCTGCTCCGGCGTACCGCAGCGCTCAATTCTGCCGTTGTGAACGCAGATGAGCCGATCGGACAGCTTCTGCGCCAGATCAATCTCATGCAGCGAGAGAATGACCGCCACCTGCTTTTCGCGCACCAGCTGCTTGAGCACGGTCAGCAGTTCCAGCTTGTAGCGAATGTCGAGGAAGGAGGTGGGCTCATCGAGCACAATGACCTCCGGCTCCTGGCAGATGGCACGGGCCAGCAGCACACGCTGCCGCTGTCCATCGCTGATGCAGGAAAAATCGCGGTCGGCAAGTTCATCCGCGCCGACAAGCGCAAGCGCCTCGTCCACCTTGACGCGGTCCTCGTCACTGAGCAGACCCAGCCGTCCGGTGTACGGATAGCGGCCTGCAGCCGCCACATCCCAGCAGGTCATCAGCTCCGGCCGCACATGCTCGGTGAGCAGCACGGACATCGTGCGCGCAAGGTCACGTTCAGGCAGAGTCTGCAGCGATTTGCCATCCAGATATACCGTACCGCCGATGAGCGCCAGCTGACGGATGAGGCTTTTGAGGATTGTCGATTTACCCGAGCCGTTCGGACCGATGAGCGTTAAAATCTCACCGCGGTGAACACGCAGGGCGATGTCGCGGATGAGCGGCACACCGCGGTAGCCGACGGTCATTTCTTTTGTTTCGACGAAAGGATGGGCCATTTTGTACCTTCTTCTTTAACATGATTGCTTACGAAGCAAGAGAATCTTGCCTACCCGGCAGGGGCGCCGTGCCCACAGCGAGGGGCATAAGGGTGGACACCAAGGTTTCCACCCTTATGAATCCCGTTTCCTTTTGGGATAGCACGGCGAAATTTGCAGAGCTGAGACTCGCAAAGGAACGGCAGAGGATTTTTTCTTCCGCAGGACACGTTTAACGCGCCCATGTGTCCACATATTCGCAGTGTCAGATAGCGTACTGCTACACATACCGGCTACTCTGTGCAGGGTGCGGCATAACAGTGCCGCACGATTTGTGAGCCGGTTATAATAGACAGCATCTGCGTAGATAAATTCTACTAAGCAGAAAAATTCGTAGGTGCCGGGCGTTACAGCGTGCCCAAGGGTTGCGCGGCACTGCCATGCCGCGCCTGCGGAGACCTTCCGACCTGTGTAGCAGTACGTTATCTGTGAACCGCGAAAAAGCGGAGAAAGACACGAAAGAGTAACCCGTCTGCCGTTCCCCCTTTTCGGAGCGGTCGCCGGTCTCTGGTTTGCGTCAGACTATCTCACAAGGGAAAGGTAGGAGTTCAAAGAGGAAGGGAAACCGCAGGTGTCCCTTCCTTTTTGCCCCCGCGGCGGGCGCCGCACTCTCCCGCGCTCCGCAGAGCGCAACTCACCCTCTGGAGGACTTCCGATGCACCATAATATAAATGACGACCGGCGCACCAAACAGGGCTGTCACTGTGCTGATACTCAGCTCCGTCGGTGCAAACACCGTCCGCGCGATGAGATCGCACAGCAGGCAGAATCCCGCACCGCCGAGAAAGCACGCCGGTATCATCAGGATCGGTTTTGCCGTGCCGAACAGGCTTTTCGCAAGATGCGGAACCGCGATGCCGACGAACGAAATCGGTCCGGCAAACGCCGCTACACACGCCGAGAGCACGCTCGACAGCAGGATCAGCACCACGCGGAACGCGGTGATATTGACGCCCATACTGCGGGCATACCCCTCTCCGAGCTGGTACGCACCGATCGGCTTGGACAGCAGGAACACGCACACGAGCGACACCAGCACCACCGGCGTCATCACGCGGATATTGTCCCAGGAAATGCCCGAAAAGCTGCCCATCGACCAGTTATGCAGGTTGACAATATTGGAATCCTCGGCAAAGGTAATGACGAAATCCGTCACCGCTGAGCAGATATAACCGATCATCACGCCGCTCACGACTAGCAGCGGCATCTGCCGCACGCGCTGCGCGATGAGCAGCACAAAGCCCATCGAAAGCATGGCTCCCGCAAAGGCAGCTGTTATCATGACAGCAGAGCCGAGCACGCGCCCGCAGGACAGCGCGCCGATCATCGTCAGCGCAACCGTCAGCTTGGCGCCCGAGGAAATACCCAGCACGAACGGTCCCGCGATCGGGTTGGCGAAAAAGGTCTGCAGCAGAAAGCCGGAGACCGACAGCGCACCGCCGAGTAGAATGGCCGCGAAGATACGCGGCAGACGAATCTCCCACACGATGACCGCATTGTCGCCGCTGTGCGTCAGCAGAATCTGCGCGACCTCTCGTACTGACAGGTGCAGGCTGCCCGAGTTGACATTCCACACGAACAGCACGGCCAGCAGTGCCAGAAGCACGGCAAACGCGCCCGCATAACGCATTTTAGGCTGCGGTTTCATGGGAAATCCTCTCCTTTCAGGACAGCTTGTGTAAGTATTTCAGTGTGGACGGGTCGCCGTCTGCAATGACGGTATGGAAGTCGCGGATCAGCTCGTCCAGTTCCATTGTGGACTGGTACAGATTCTTCTCTGTACACCACACATTGCCGGTTTTCACGGCCTTGAAGTCCGCAAGCAGCGTACTTTTTTCCAACAGCTGGTCAAGCGTCTGCAGCTCACTGTCGATTGTGGCGTTGTAGATCATCACATCCGCGTCCCTGGCTCCGGCGTAAAAGCTCTCCATCTGCATGTTGACGGTGGACTTTGCCGTATCGTCCGTCAGATCATCAAAAATGTACTTTCCTCCTGCCAGACTGAGCATCTCCGCGATATAATCCGTGGATTTGCGAACATTGACCGCACCGTTTGACGTGATGTAAAAGAACGAAACCGTCTTGCCGACTGCCGGCTTCTGGAGGATGTCCACAATGCCGTCCACCTTATCCGCAAACAGCTTTTCCGCCTTGTCCTCGCAGCCGAGCAGCGTGCCGTACACCTTGATCCATTCCATGCGGCCGAGTGCGTGCGGCTCGTAGCTGGAACGCTCGACAAACACCGGAATACCCAGCTTTTCGAGCTGCTCCTTTACCTCAGGCGTATGGTAGATCATGGTATTCTCAATAGCAAGATTGCAGTCAGCGGAGTAGATGGTCTCGTAATCCGGCGCGCTGTACTTGCCCGCATAGGTGATCTTGCCGTCCGCCATCGCCTGCTTGGCTTCGTCGATGTACCAACCGTCCTGCCTGGTGCCGGACAGTGAAATGCTGTCCAGCGCATCCAGTGCAACGAACTGGTCCATGACACTTGAGGAGACCAGATAAATGCTGTCCAGCGGCTGCTGCAGCACCGTAATATCCGCGTCCAGACCGTCCGGCACGGACGCAGTTTCCGGAACGACCAGATAACGTGCGTCGTCCTTCACGGTAATGAGCGAATAGCCGCCGTCATAGTGATCGACCGAGAAGCACTCGGCATACTCCAAATCCATGCTGTCGGTCGGCTGCATGTCTCTCCACGAGACCGCCGCCTGCGTCTGTGCGGTCGATTGCCGGGCAGTTCCGCAGCCGGACAGACCGCCGAGCAGCACTGCCGCACTCAGGCACCATGCTGTAATTCTTCTCATTTTGCTGCCGGAGCGATGGACGCAGAGTCAAAACGCAGCGTATACTCGATCTCATGCGGCTCACTCATTGCGGTGGTGTCGGCTACGACCGGCATCGCCCAGTCAAAGCCCGCAACCGGAATTTCAAACGTGGAGTGCTCATTTTCGATCACAGCATCGTACTTTTCGTCGTTCACCTTCATGTAATCGTAGTTTTTGCTGCTCCAGATGATCTTAGCCGTCACCTTGCCGCCCGAAACGGTCAGCGCTGCAGGAGATTCCACGCTTGCACGGCCGGAGCCGCCGGAAAGCGTTACGTCAGCGGTGTAGGTGCCGTCTGTGAGAGACAGGCTCTCAGCGGTGGTCATTACGCCGTCTGCCAGTGCGTCTGCCGGCAAAGAGTCCGCGCGGAACACCAGAGTGCGGTCGTACCACTTCTCCTTCTTCTTGCTGAAGGCTGCGCAGTCAATTCCCTCATCGAGCGCCTTAACCGGAACGGTAAAGCTGTGTGTGCCGTCGGCTTCCTCGGTAAACGGAATGTAGTCGGCTTCAGCGGCAGCGGCAGCCTCCTCGCCGGTGCCCATATAGACGTACAGATAACCGGTACCGCCCATGTGCATCTTGGCGGTCATTTCGCCGTTCTTGACGGTCAGCTCACATGCGGTAACATTGAACATGTTGGAGCTGGAATCGACGGTTACATCGTAGGTACCGTCCTTCACTTTGTCGCCGGTGATCGGCGTCATACCGTCCTCAACAACGTCCTCGACACCGGCCATATCGGACGCAGAAGCGACCTGAGAGGTGGTGCTGCTGTCCTGCGAGGAGGTGTCCTTCTGGGTGCTGCCGCCGCAGGCGGAGAGCAGCATGAATGCCGCAAATACGGCGCTTAACAGTGCTTTTTTGTTCTTCATTGTGGCTTCTCCTTTGTTTTGCGATATAAACGGGATTTTGATTTATCTATTTGCTAAAGCAGCAGGAACAGGAGCCAACCTTTGGCTGGGAGGTCCAAAAGGATAGGCACCACGGCAGTCGGCCTACCCTTACGCGCTGACAAGGGTCTCTTCTGCGTCAGACAGTGCGTGCCACACCGTTATCGCAGGCGTAATCCTTTGGGCGGCATAGCCGTGCCGCCCTCTGCGTAGGCTTTCCGATATGTGTAGCAGTACGCTGTCTGTGAACTGCGCATATTTTGCGCAATAAACGCTGTGGTAACCCGACTGCCGTTCCTTTATAGTCTCAGCTCTCTGATTGCCGCCGTGCTTTCTAAGGGAAAAGGGGAGATTCATAAGAGGGTACGTACTCATTAAATCCGCGCACGGCGCGGGAAAAAGGTTTAGTGGCCTACGGGCAAAACCGCAGGTTGTCTACCCTCTTATGCGCTCCGCCGCGTAGGCAAGTTCCGTTCGCTTCTCAAGCGCCAAGTTCACTTATCAAACCGATTAAACAAATCAAAATCTCACAAAAACAGGGTCCGTCCGCATTCCACGGTCCGGACCCTGCTGTTTACTTGATTTACTTCAGGGAATCAATCGCTGCCTGTGCGTGTGCAACAAACAGATCCTGAATTGCCTGCACAGAGCCAAGGCCCTCAACTACGGTGGTTACCTCGAATCCTGCCTTCTCAAACTCGGTCTTCCAGGAGCCGTCCTCGTCGCCTGCCATATCGTTATTGGCATGGTCGCCTGCAACGATCATCAGCGGACGCAGAACAACCTTCTTATAGCCGCCTGCCTTAACGGCTGCGATTACGTCATCGAGGGACGGAGTTGCCTCAACAGTGCCGACAAAGTAGTTGTCGTAGCCTGCGGCCTTGAGGGTCTCCTGCATCTTGGTGTAAACGCTGTTGGAATCCGCCTCGGTGCCGTGACCCATGAAGCAGATTGCGGTCTCGCCGTCGTCATACTCCTTGGTTGCGTCTACGATGGCATTCATAACCTTCTGGAAGTCGTCGTCAGAGGTCAGCAGCGGCTCACCGAGCACGATCTTCTCGAAGGAATCCGAATAGCCTGCCAGCTCATCCTTGAGGTCGTTGTACTCCAGGCCGTTCATCAGATGGGTCGGCTGAACAACCAGGGTCTTTACCTTGTTCTCTACGGCGCGGTCCAGTGCCTCGGTTACGTTGTCGATCTTCTCCCCGTCACGCTTATTTACATGGTCGATGATGATCTGGCTGGTGAAGCCGCGGCGTACCGCGTAATCCGGGAACGCCTTCTGCATAGCCTTCTCGATGGCGCCGATGGTCTCACGGCGGCTGTCGTTATAGCTGGTGCCGAAGCTGACTACAAGCAGCTCGGTATCGCCAATTTCATCCTGATTCAGCGGATCGTCCAAGGAAGCGTCACCCGTTTCATAGTTTTCGTCCGGATCGGTCTGATCCTGCGCATCGGTCTGTGCAGTGGTGTTATTGTCCTTCGTGTCGTCCGCAGCTGCGGTCTTGCTGCCGCCGCAAGCGGTCAGCATGGACATCAGCATGCCGGAAACGATCAGCATAATGCCGAGCTTCTTCAGTTTGCTTACTTTGCTCATGGTTTTCCTCCTTCGTTTTGCTTGCAAAGCGAAAGCGCACACTTTGAAAGAAAAAGGGTACGGAAAACACACAGTCCCCCCATCAATATATGATGAAAGGGACTGCCTGAATCAAAAATCATGCGGTATCAGTACAATCAATAACTCGTGACCCGGAAGCAGCTTCCCGTACCAACAGACCGGCAGGTTTCCTGACTTGCGGCTCTTAAGGCAATACCACATAATTGAACAAGGGCGATTTGCGCGTAAATTCTCGCGTACTGACGAGGCGTGGTTTTGCGGTAATACTTGATGTATTACCGTGAAATCACAACGAAGTCAGGACACAAAATTTCCGCAAAGCGCCGCAGCTTTCATCATGCGATGTTGCCTTAGAACTGCCGCCTTCCCGATACCGTAATATCAGTGACGTAAATGGCAGTCCATTCCCCGCTTACAGTGACGAGATCGTGCAGGATTTTCACCTGCTTCCCTTTTACCCGCTGTCCTGTTCGAAAACATACAGCGGCACCGACTGTTCGCTTATTTACTTATTGCGCGGGAAATTCCCGCATTGCACGAGTATTATACTATATTTAACCGTCAATTACAACCGTTTTCCGGAGAAAAACGCGCTCTCATGTCTCCTGCGGCCGGAAAACCTTTTTCCGCACGATCAGGTAGCACACAAAGTGCGCCAGGATGGTCAGTATCCACGAGATCGGGTAGGACGCATACAGGATGAACAGCGTATGCTGCACACGAAAGACCGTAAAAATCCAGATGATACGGAACACACATGCGCCAATCAGTGAGACGATCATTGGCAGCATGGAATAGCCCAGACCGCGTATTGTGCCCGCGAGCACATCCATCATGCCGCACAGGCAGTAGGTGACGCTGATGACCGACAGGCGCTGCATACCGAACGAGATGACCTCCAGATCATCCGAGTAGATGTGCAGCAGATGATTGCCGAGCAGATGTGCGCCGTTGCCGAGCACCAGACCGATCAGTGTGACGATGCACATGCAGCGCACGAGTGTCTGGTCGATGCGGTGATAATTCTTTGCACCGAGATTCTGGCTGGTGAAGCTGATGGAGGTCTGATAGAGCGCGTTCATCGAAATGTACACAAAGCCCTCAATGTTGGCGGCTGCCGTGTTGCCCGCAACCGTTACTGCGCCGAAGCTGTTGACCGAGGACTGAATGAGTACGTTCGAGATATTGAAGATAACGCTCTGCATACCGGCAGGCAGACCGACCTGCATGATTCTCAGAAACTTATCCATGTGGAAGTGCAGACGGCGTAAGTCGAGATGGCACATGCCATCCGATTTTACAAGGCACAGCACGGTCAGCGCCGCAGAGACACACTGGCTGAGCACGGTGGCGATCGCAGTTCCGGCAACGCCCATGCCGAGCAGGCACACAAACAGCAGGTCGCCGAGGACGTTCATCACGCCTGCCGCCATCAGGAAGTACAGCGGACGCCGGGTATCGCCCACGGCACGCAGCACGGCTGCACCGAAGTTGTAGATCATGGTTGCCGGCATACCGATGAAGTACACCTGCATGTACAGCACGGCCTGGTCGATAACCTCGTCCGGTGTGGCCATCAGCGTCAGCATGGGACGTGCGAGCACAACGCCGAGCACGATCAGTATCGTGCCGCCGATCAAGCCGGTGAGCAGCGCCGTCTGGATGGTCTGCTGTACGCCGTCGTAATCCCGCTCGCCGTAATGCCGCGCGACAAGCACGTTCGCACCGACCGAAATACCGATGAATGAGTTGACCAGCAGGTTGAACAGCGAGGTGGTCGAGCCGACCGCCGCCATCGCATTGCTGCCCGCAAATTTGCCGACTACGACAATGTCGGTCGCGTTGAACAGCAGCTGCAGCACACCCGAAAGAATCAGCGGCAGCGAAAACAGCAGGATTTTGCTCAGCAGCGGACCGCTGCACAGGTCCATCTCGTAGCTGCGTTTCATTCGTTGAAGCACTTCCCTTCTTGCGTAAAATTTTCCTATTGCCTATATTATCTATCGGAATATCGGTGGTGTCAATGGGTGATTGTGTTTCGTATCTGTTCATGTTATAGTAAAGCCACAGTAGAATGATAAATCGGGATTTGTGGAGGAGAGTAATTTGCTGGTATTAAATAAATTAGAGCGGTTGCTAACGGTGTGCTTTAAACCCAAAGAAAATTATACGAGGAGCGAATTATTAAAAGTCAATGAAAAATAACAATAAAAAAACACTAAAGAAATTGGCAATCCTTGTAATAGGTTCTATAATTGCGGCTTATGGAATTACACTTGCACTGTATGCTGGATTTGGCGGAGCTACGCTTGCGGTGCTGTGGCAGGGGATTGCAAGAACATTTCACATAAGCATTGGCACAGCATCTTTTGTTGTAGCATTGGGAATGATTTTGTTTGCGCTCATTTACGATAAAAGTCAGATTCATATAGGAACTGTGTTGTACCAGATTGTATACAGTACCTGTGTAGATTTGTTTGCTAACTGCCATATTTACAGTACCTATAAGTGGATCAATTTTTTAATTATGTTGTTAGGAGTGGTTTTGTTTGCTGTCGGAACAGGACTATATGCGTCGGCATCCCTTGGTAGAGGCTCCTATGAGGCAGTCACTTTTGCTTTAGCAGAAAAAAATCACTGGCAGATTAAATTTGTCCGAATGGCATTGGATATTTTGGTTGTTGTTACAGGTGTTTTGTTTGGCGGAAAGTTTGGTGTATGCACGCTTATTACAGTTATCATTTCAGGCCCAATTATCCAATTTGTTAATGCGAAAGCAAAACAAGTTTTAAAGATATGATAGTAAAGAAACTTACAACTTCCAGTTTAATCAAACAAAGAAATTATCGGAGAGGAAAATAAGGAATTGGAAAGCGAAAAGAACGTGATTGCAGATAAAGCAGCATCCAAGGAGACGATTATATGAAAAAACGCCTGTTATCTGCCGTTTTGGCGCTGGTTCTATGTGCTTATCCCGCTATGGCTGCTGATTTCGGCACGCTGACGATCTCCTCTGTCCGCGAGGTCATAGATGATTCTGTACTGTATGAGCTTGCCGCAGCGGACGAACCCAGCACGCTCACCTTGCGCACACCGGACGGTGAAACCGGTTCTCTGACATTTGACGGCACAGAGTATCACTTGCAGCCGTGCGGACAGACCGACGAAT
Organism: Butyricicoccus faecihominis; assembly: GCF_014648015.1. Classification (NCBI taxonomy): domain Bacteria; kingdom Bacillati; phylum Bacillota; class Clostridia; order Eubacteriales; family Butyricicoccaceae; genus Butyricicoccus; species Butyricicoccus faecihominis. The sequence goes on along the minus strand of NZ_BMQH01000005.1, from coordinate 49,599 downwards.
TCACCTATTCGGTTTTGTTTTCCGCGGACGGCGAAAACGCCTATGGTCTCCCCTACACCGAATGGTTTATGGCCGATTCCGACATTGGGCAGCACATTTTTGATCCGGTGACCGAGTGGGACGCCCGGCATATCTGTTCTGTGCCGCGCTGGCGCGACTGCGGTACACTGCGCCTGACCGGACAGAACAAACTCAAGCCGCCGTATGCGCTGCTGACGCGCTTTTTTGCAATCCATCGAGACCAGACTTCCGCCATTTCTCTGAAAATGCAGCCTGCTCTGGGACAGCCCCTGTTCCTTGCATACCATAACGGAACTTACACGCTGACTGAGACCGATCCGGACCGGTTTATCCGCACCGAGTGGACACAGCTTGTGCCGCTGCCGACGAATGACCTGCGCACGCTGTCCCTCACGCTGATCAACGCCAGCGGCGAACAGCGCCCGCTGTTTACGTTTCCGCATCCGGTAACGTATCTGACATTACCTTCTATTGTGTAACAATCAAATTTGCAGGAGAGTCCCCCACTATGATTAGAGAATTACGAAAAGCAGATATCAATCAAGTTGCCGATATATGGCTGGATACCAATATAAAGGCACATTATTTTATCCCTGCCCAATATTGGAAAAGTAATTTGGAGCTTGTGAAAGAACTGCTGTTGCAGGCAACTGTCTATGTCTATGAGGACAATCAGAAGATACAAGGATTTATCGGGCTGAATGGCGAATATATTGAAGGCATTTTTGTTTCTGAAGCAATGCAGTCGCAGGGTATCGGTAAAATACTGCTGAATTATGTAAAGAATACAAAAAGCAAACTGATTTTGAATGTATATCAAAAAACACACCAGCAATATCTTTTTATCAAAGAGAAGGATTTGAAATTCAGTACAGCGGCCTGGATGAAGCTACCGGAGAAAAAGATTATAGAATGGCGTGGCAGCAGAAGTAAAATACAGTTTTTCAAACAGTTATAGAAACACAAACCCCCGTCAAAGACGGGGGCAGCTTGTCGAAAAAGTCAGATTTCTATTTTGTGCTTCGTGCGACAGCACGCATAAAATAGAATTTGCGCAGCAAATTCATAAAAACCGGGGGGCGTGGTCCAGACCACCCTCTCTTGCCGCTATGCGGCAATTCACCTTGTGTACCTCGGTTTTTATACAAGGGAAGAAAAATTGTGTCCGGAGGACGCGGTTTTTCTTCAGCATTCGATCGAAAGCGTGGTTTCGATCGAGAGGCTGCTCGAAAAACGATAGTTTTTCGACAGCCTCAACCCCCCGTCAAAGACGGGGGGTTGTTATACCTGAATCGCAAAAAGAAAGAGTGGAAAGCGCTTCACTCTCCACTCTTAACTCTATTAAAATTACTTGCTCTCCAGCAGACGAGTCGTCTCGGAAGAATCGATCAGATTGGTCATGCTGCGCAGGCTGATGCCCAGCGTAGACAGGTTGTGCATCATCGCAGATGTTGCGGGAGCCAGCACGCCGGCAACGCCCAGACCGATCAGCGAACCGTTAAAGCCGATTACGAAGCGGTAATTGGAGTTGATACGGCTCATCAGACCCCGTGCGATACGGCGCAGCGCAACCAGCTCAAACAGATTCTCGGCTGCGATGGTGATGTCCGCAATCTCACGGGCGATGGCAGCGCCGTCGCTGATGGCTACGCCAACGTTAGCCGCCGACAGCGCCGGAGAATCGTTGATACCGTCGCCGAGCATGATGACCGTATGGCCTGCCGCGCGTTCCTGCTCGACAAAGTTTGCCTTGTCCTCCGGCAGAACCTCAGCGCGGTAGTCGTCCACGCCGACCTCAGCCGCGATAGCCGCTGCCGTGCGCTCACTGTCGCCGGTCAGCATGACTGTACGCTTGATGCCGAGGGCGCGCAGCGCCTTCATCACATCGTGGGCCTCCGGACGAAGCGGGTCTGCGATGCAGATAACGGCCGCCAGCTCACCGCCGATGGCCAGATACAGGTGCGAGAACTCGGGCGGGAGTGCATCATACTTCTCCTGCTCACCGGCCGGAACCGTACACTTTTCATCCTCGAAGATAAAGTGTGCACTGCCGATAACGACCTTCTTGTTTTCAACCATGCTGGAAATGCCGTGCGCTACGATATACTCAACCTGCGAGTGCATTTCCTCGTGCGCCAGATTGCGCTCACGCGCAGCGCGGACAACGGCGTTCGCCATAGAGTGTGGGAAATGCTCCTCCAGGCAGGCTGCAACGCGCAGCATGTCGTCTTCGGAACGACCACCGAACGGAATAACCTTGGCAACCACCGGGCAGGCGTGCGTCAGCGTGCCGGTCTTGTCGAATACAATGGTATCCGCCTGCGCGACAGCCTCGAGGAACTTGCCGCCCTTGACCGTGATATGATACATGCTTGCCTCACGCATGGCGGACAGAACCGCCAGCGGCATAGCCAGCTTGAGCGCGCAGGAGAAGTCAACCATCAGCACGGACAGTGCACGGGTGACATTGCGGGTCAGTGCGTAGCTGAGCGCACTGCCGACCAGCGTGTACGGCACCAGCTTGTCCGCCAGATTGGCGGCATGGCTCTCAGCAGCACTCTTCAGCTGCTCGGACTGCTCGATCATGGAAACGATCTTGTCGTAGCGGCTCTCGCCGGAGGACTGTGTGACCTCGATCACGCAGTCGCCTTCCTCGATGACCGTGCCGGCGTAAACCTGCGTACCCGGACGCTTTGCAACCGGCATGGATTCTCCGGTAAGCGATGCCTGATTAACCATGACTTCGCCTTCAATAACCTCACCGTCCAGCGGGATGACGCTGCCCATGCGAACCAGAATGTGATCACCGACAGCGATGTTTGACAGCGGTACAAGTACCTCTGCGTCATCGGTTTTGAGCCATACGCGTTTTACGTTGAGCGACATACAGCGCGCCAGATCGTCAACCGACTTTTTGTGCGTCCACTCCTCGAGCAGTTCACCGATATCGAGCAGGAACATAACCGAGCCTGCCGTGGAGAAGTCCCGGCGTACCATCGAAACACCGATGGACAGCGCGTCAAGCAGCTCAACCTTCAGCTCTCTGTGAATCAGGCGCTTGAGACCGCGGCCGAGGAACGGCAGCGACAGCCAGATCGTGCGTGCAATCTGCAGCGGCGTTGGCAGGAACAGCGTGCAGGCAAACTTCGTAATAACCTTGCCGACCAGCTTTTCCTGATACTCACGGTTGAGCGCGCGGCCGCTGTGGGTCGGCGTCAGCGCCGTAACAGACGGTGCAGTATAGTTAAACTGAGCGATCGCGCGGATGATATTCTCGCGGTCACCGATGTAGCGGATGACAGCACAGCAGGTGCGCTCGTGCACGGCTGCGTTGAGTACACCCGGCTGATTCTGCAGATACGCCTCCAGCAGATCAGCCTGCTCCAGCGTCATGCGGTACTGCTTCATGCGCACACGAAGCCGTCCGCGGCTTTCGTGTTCAATGAATGCTTTCATAGTAAAATTACCTCCAGCTTACTTCCGGTAGATAGGAAAAGAGGGGCTCTGCCCCTCTTTGATATTCGTCCCATGAAAACCGGGAACATGTGCCTCGATTTTCATTCCCTAAGAGGGAGAAAGCTTCCGAACGGGAACTTTCGGGCGACTTTGGAACGGCTCACAGTCCGTTCTTCCTGTCCGCCAAACCACGGTTTGGCAACAGGTTCTTATGCCTCAACCGGAGCAGCAGTCGGGTCCTCATCGGTCAGCTCAACCTCAATGTCTGCATCCTCAACAGCAGCAGCCTCTGCCTCAGCAGCGCGCTTCTCGTTGATCTCCTCTGCGGAAGCGAGGATGTCGCCGACGTTCTCCTTAACGCAGTCAACGGTATTCATAACAGTATCCTTCATGCGAAGAACCGCTGCGGTAGCATGGGTATATACGTTCTTAGCATCCTTGCTGCTCAGCAGCTTGATACCTGCGGAACCGAACAGAGTGCCACCAACAAATACGGCGATGTCCTTGTAAATCTTCTTCATAATATGTTCCTCCTATCAATCTCACTTGCGCTTACAGCCGGTAATCATCGTCATTACCATGCAGAACAACGCGGCCCATGCCCAAAAACGATGCTGCTTCATACAGTACACCTCCAAACATGGTGTGTTTTTTTGTTTGCGATTATCATATCACAATTTTCCCTGCTTGTCGCACAGCTTTAGACATGAAACGCACGGAATCGGACATTTTCGCAGTTTGTTGCCGCTAATTTTTAGTTTTATCGTCAAAATAGTTGCATTTTGCTAACTTTTTCGAGCTTGTCGGCGGTACTGCGAGGGCGTCAGCTGATAGCGGCGCTTGAACGCCACACCGAACTGACTGGCGCTGTTATAGCCGACCGCCGCTGCAATATCCACGATGGAGAGCGGACTCCGATGCAGCAGTTCGGCAGCATGCTGCACCCGCTTTTCAAGCAGATACTGGTGGATCGGACGACCATAGGTCTGCCGAAATATATCCTTCAGGGCGGTTGGCGAAATGCGGAACCGTGCAGACAGCTGGTCGATCGTAAGCGGGTCGGACAGGTGCGATACCATATACTCTTGTACCTGCCTCACTGTATCGGTCAGATAGTGATCGCGGGAGACGGATTCCGGCGGTATCGTCAGCAGCGGACTGTCTGTACTGATGAGGTACAGCAGCTCAATGGCCTTGATTGCACTGTAGGCGGCTCTGTCCTGCTCCGGAACGGACTGCAGTGCCGCAGCCAGACTATCAATCCACACCGCGCTGCGCAGCACTACGCAGCCCATATGCGGAGTGACTCGTGCTTTGATTCGTGCTGCGTTGACCGTCAGACGGCACGGTGCCGCTGCGCTCTGCTCGATGAGCACCAGCTCACCGCTGAACAATCCGTCCGCGACCGAAAGGCTCTGCACACTTGCGCCGAGCAGCAGCAGTACCTCGTGCTCATGCAGAAACACTTGCCGCCCATTGGTCATGGTCAGCCGCAGACCGCCCTGCCGGCAGAATAGCACCTCGCACGGCACCTCGGATGGCTCCGCAGGCATGGCCGGCGGCACGCTCAGCGCGCAGTCAAAATCGCACACGCGCACGCCATCCATCGGCTGGGTCCAGCGTACGCAGCCGGACAGCGATGCGCCGGTATTCGGTTTGAGCAGAGTTTCCAGCACTGCGATTTCCTCCGTTGGTATATATCGGTTTATTAGGTTAGATTTTGCTAACCTATGTTGAAAAGCAAAGCCGCTGCAAAGCGGCCTTACTCTGCTCATTTATGCAGAAAGGAAAACAGTCCCTTTTTCTCATATCGCTCCTTGGAAAAGGACGTAACGGTGTAGCCGGTAGCGTTTACCGCATCGCGGACAGCCTGCTCATCGAGATCCTGCTCAGTGAGGATAACCGTCTGCCCCTTGCCGTGAGAGGAAGTGACCTTCTTCACAGGAAATGCCTTGCGAACCGCATCGTTGACATGGCTTTCGCACATGCCGCACATCATGCCGTCAACGCCGAGAGTAATTTTCAACATGGGTGTAATGCTCCTTTTGTACCCGAGCTGGTTAGCTTTTACTAACTAACAATATATCACGAAATATCGCAGATTGCAAGGGGGAATCCTTAGTTTTGCGTAGGAGTTTGCTCATGCAGGATTCGCCGCACCCGCGGCAGGGGCAAGAGGGTAGACACCTGCGGTTTCTACCCTCTTAACTCCCGTTTCCCTTTATTTCTTAGTCTGGCGCAGACCAGAGACCGGCGACCGCTTCGATAATGGGGAACGGCAGAGGATTTTTTCTTCCGTATCTTTCTCAACCTGTTCGCAGGGTCAGATAGTATTCTGCTACACAGACCGGAAAGTCTGCGCAGGCGCGACATAACAGTGTCGCGCAACTCTTTGGCGCGTTGTACCGCACGGCACCTGCGGATTAGGCATTTGGTACAATTTATCCTCGTAGGTGCTGTCTATCATAACGCGCTAACGAGTTGCGCGGCACGGTTATGCCGCGCCTGCGTAGAGTAGCCCGTCTGTGTAGCAGAACGGTATCCAGCACTGCGTATAGGTTTCGGCATGGGAGCACACTGTGCTCCCCTACAGAAGAAAAAATCCTCTGCCGTTCCCCATATTTCGGAGCGGTCACATATCGGTAATCTGCGCCAGGCTATCCACGGGAAAGGGGTGATTCTCAAGAGGGTGGAAACCGCAGGTGTCTACCCTCTTGTGCGCCCGCGCGGCGTCAGCGCAGATTCCCTCGCTTCGCAAGTGCCCACTCCCGATGAGCATATCATCAAGATTGACAAATACCCGCAAAAAGGGTATACTAATCTTACCTGCGGGTATGGCGGAATTGGCAGACGCGCCAGATTTAGGTTCTGGTGTCCTCGACGTGCAGGTTCAAGTCCTGTTACCCGCACCAACAAAAAACGCTGTGGAATCTCTCCACAGCGTTTTTCTTTTGCTTATTTTTACTTGGACAGCTTGCTCTGTGCCTTCTGCTCAAAGCGCTCCTTCGCTACGATAGCGCGCTGATGCGTGCCCTCACCGATCAGGCCTGCCTCATCATATGCGGCAACCTTGAAGGTGAGCATCTTGCCGTTCGGCGCGATCTCGGTCAGCTCGGTCTCGATGCGGACTTCCATGCCCTCCGGCGTAGCGGCAACGTGGCTTACGTTTACCAGCGTGCCGACCGTGGTCTTACCCTCTTCCAGCTCACTGGCTACGCTGCCTGCTGCAGTGTTCTCGATAGCTGCGATCATCATCGGGGTGGCAAACACGGATACCAGACCGCTGCCTACATTGCATGCCAGCTGATCCTTGGTTACGGTGAACTTCTTCTCGCCCTTAATACCAACCTGCATTGGAATCTCTCCTTTTTTCTATAGTAAGATAAATTACTTTCTGCGGATCTCAGTCATGCCGCCCATATACGGCTGCAGCGGCTTCGGAATTGCAACCGAGCCGTCCTCACGCAGATTGTTCTCGAGGAATGCGATCAGCATACGCGGAGGTGCAACAACGGTGTTGTTCAGCGTGTGTGCGAAGTACAGCTCCTTCGGATTCTCCTTGCCGCGGACACGGATGCCCAGACGGCGAGCCTGTGCGTCGCCGAGATTCGAGCAGGAGCCTACCTCGAAGTACTTCTTCTGGCGCGGAGACCATGCCTCTACGTCGCAGGACTTAACCTTCAGGTCAGCCAGGTCGCCGGAGCAGCACTCGAGCGTACGAACCGGAATGTCCATCGAACGGAAGAAGTCAACCGTGTTCTGCCACAGTTTGTCATACCACATCTTGCTTTCTTCCGGCTTGCAGACAACAACCATTTCCTGCTTCTCGAACTGGTGAATACGGTATACGCCGCGCTCCTCGATGCCGTGTGCGCCGACTTCCTTACGGAAGCACGGAGAGTAGCTGGTCAGGGTCTGCGGAAGGGTTTCCTCATCGTTGATGGTGTCGATGAACTTGCCGATCATGGAGTGCTCGGAGGTACCGATCAAGTACAGGTCCTCGCCCTCGATCTTGTACATCATATTCTCCATTTCCTTAAAGGACATAACGCCCTTAACGACATCACCGTGGATCATGAACGGCGGAATGTAGTAGGTGAAGCCGCGGTCGATCATGAAGTCGCGTGCGTAGGACAGGATGGAGGAATGCAGACGGGCAATATCACCCTTCAGGTAGTAGAAGCCGTTGCCGGAGGTGCGGCGTGCAGCATCGAGGTCGATGCCGTCGAAGGACTCCATAATATCAACGTGATACGGAACCTCGAAATCCGGAACGACCGGATCGCCAAACTTCTCAATCTCAACATTCTCGGAGTCGTCTTTGCCGATCGGAACGGACGGGTCAATGATGTTCGGGATAACCATCATACGGTTCTTGACTTCCTCAGCGAAGGTCTTTTCATCCTCCTCGAGCTTGGTCATCTCATCGGCCATTGCCTTAACCTCGGCCTTGATCTTCTCGGCCTCTTCCTTCTGGCCCTTTGCCATCAGACCGCCGATCTCCTTGGACTTCTTGTTGCGCTGTGCACGCAGCTCGTCACAGCGGGTCTTGGCTGCACGGTACTTCGCGTCAAACTCGATGACCTCGTCAACCATCGGGATCTTCTCGTCCTGGAACTTCTTCTTGATGTTTTCCTTTACTGCATCCGGATTGGTGCGGACAAATTTGATATCCAGCATTGTTTCTATATCTCCTTTTACATTATATACATATTATTCTGCCGTGTCGTTCGGCTCTGCATCCTGCGCTTGCTCAGCCTGCTCCAGTGTCGCTTTGGCCGACTGGAACAGTTTGCTGATGTTCTCATCAAAGTCATCCTCGCTGCTGCCCATCAAACGCTCTTCGCTGTATTTCGTCAGCATTTCGTCGTAGGTCTTGCGGGCATCCGCGGTCTGCTTAGCCGCCAGAGAAACGCCGATCTGCGCAAGGTACTGATACACCTCACGCTCCTCCATACGCCGCTCGGTCGCGCCGACTACATCGGTTGCCGCCTGCTCACTGTCGAGCGTCTTGCGCACCTTATCTAGTGCAGTATTCTGCATGTCGTACTGCTTCTGCAAATCTTCCACTTTCTGGGTTGCGCCCTGTGCCACGGTCTGCTGCTGTGTCAGCTGCGAGCTCAGGTTTTTGACCTGCTTGTCCGCACGCGACTGCGCCACATAGCTGATCAGAATCAGCGCAATTGCTACAGAAAACAGTCCGACGATATAAAAGGTCAGCGTGGTGCGGCTGAGCTTTTTCTCCGGTTTGTTCTGTTCCGGCTGCTTATTCTGCTCGTCCATTGCTTGCCTCCTTTATACACGCAGGTTTCGGAGTGCTTCACTGAGCCGCTCCAAATCCTCTGCGCCGTAGTATTCCAACGTCAGCTGGCCGCTGTGCTTGCCCTGCTGAATGCTGATCTTTCGTCCGAGGACGCCCTCCAGCTCCTTCTCCAGCTCGGCAATGTAGTCCACGGAAACCTCAGGCGGCTGCTCAGGCTTTTCGACCGGTTTTTTGTTCATGCGCTTGGCCAGCGCCTCCGACTGACGGACCGACAGGCCGACCATCTGTCTGGCTGCCTCTACGCGCTTATCCTCCTCGTTTACCGCAAGGACTGCCCGCGCGTGACCGCCGGAGATTTCGCCTTCGCTGACCATCGTACGCACCTCGGTCGGCAAAGCCAGCAGACGCAGTGCATTTGCTACCGCCGAACGTGACTTGACCACGCGCTTGGAAACCTGCTCCTGCGTCAGTCCAAACTGCTTCATCAGACGCTCATAACCTTCGGCTTCTTCGATTGGGTTCAGGTCCTGCCGCTGCAGATTTTCGATCAGCGCCAACTCCATGACCTCGTCTTCCTCGGCCTCAAGCACCATCGCAGGAATATCTTCCAGGCCTGCCTGACGTGCTGCACGCCAACGGCGCTCACCTGCAATGATCTGGTAGTAGCCATCCTTCTCGCCCTTGCGTACCGTGATTGGTGTGATGACGCCGTGCAGGCGAATGCTCTCTGCCAGCTCGTCCAGAGATACCTGATCAAAGGCCTTCCTCGGCTGATCGGGATTCGGCTCGATTTTTGCCAAAGGCAGTTTTTTTGTGCCGTTATCCAGACTTTCTTCCATCAAATCGCTGGTATCACTGCCGAAAAGGTTGGACAAGCCGCCGCCCAGACCCATTTTTGCGCCTGCCATCAGCTTCTCCCCTTTCGGTCATTTTTCTTCAGAATCTCGTCCGCAAGAGCCAGATAAGCCTCTGCGCCGCGGCACATTCTGTCGTAAGCTGTTATGGGCTTGCCGTGGCTGGGTGCTTCACTCAGGCGTACGTTACGCGGCACAACAGCCGAGAATACCTCGCCTGGGAAGTGCTTTTTCACTTCCTCAACCACCTGGATCGACAGATTGGTGCGTCCGTCAAACATAGTCAGCAGCACGCCTTCCATCACCAGCTTGCGGTTGAGCGCCTTCTTTACCATGCGCACGGTCGTCATCAGCTGACTCAGACCTTCGAGCGCGTAATACTCGCACTGCAGCGGCACCAGAAAGCTGTCGGCTGCACACAGGCAGTTGAGAGTCAGCAGACCGAGTGACGGCGGACAGTCGATAAATACATAGTCGTAATCGTCCTTCACCTGATCGAGTACGTTTTTCAGACGATACTCTCGGTCGGACATTCCAATCAAATCCAACTCAGCGCCCGCCAGATTAACATTCGCGCCCAGCAGATCAACCCACTTAGTCGATACGATGGCGCTCTTGACATCCGGTTGGTCGGCTACGATCAGGTCGTAAATCGAGGTTTCCAGTGAGCGCGGATCCACGCCAAAACCGGAGGTTGCATTGCCCTGTGGATCGAAATCACACAGCAGAACGCGCTTTTCGCGCTCCGACAACGCTGCCGCGAGGTTGATAGCGGTTGTAGTTTTTCCCACGCCGCCCTTTTGATTGGCAAACGCGATAATCTTCCCCATAGTCATTTCCTCTCGTCCATGGTTTTTTTCTACGGATTTCATTATATCACATTGCACTTTTAATTGCAAAGCAATCGCAGTATTTTTACAGCTGTTTCACGTGAAACATCAAGTATTTTGCCGTTTTACAGGATACAACTGGTAAATTAACCGGCTTTTGTTTCACGTGAAACAAAAGAGAGCCGTTCGGCTCTCTTACCTTATTATATATACTTCTACACGCTTTCCGACTTTCTCCAACTTTACCCAGAAGTGCTGTCCGTAACAGCACGTAAAAAGATCGCGCGACACTGTCATGTCGCGCCTGCGTAGAGTAGCTGACATGTGTAGCAGTACATTATCTGTGAACTGCGAATAGTCTACGAAAGTCATACAAGAGTAATCCAACTGCCGTTCCCCTTTTTCGCAGCAGTTGCCGCTCTCCGATTTTCGCCGTGCTTCCTAAAGGGAAAGGGGTGCTTCACAAGAGGGTGGAAACCGTAGGTGTCTACCCTCTTGTGCCCCTGCCGGGCAGGCAAGTCAGGTTCGCTTCACAAGCGACCATTAAATGTTTCACGTGAAACAAAATCCGCCCTCCTGTGGAACAAAAGTGTTTCACGTGAAACATCAGCTCTTTGCGTGCGGAATATTGATTGTCAGCGTAATTCCATCCTCGTTTTCCTGCCGGTCTACGGTTGCACCGATTCCGGCGTCTACCATTACGCCGACCGCCCGATTGAGCGTATTCAGGAAAAACCGCACATCCTTAATAAGCCGCACAACATTATCCTTATGCGGCGGCTCCGCTAACTCCGGATGCTTTTTCTGCTCCAGCAGGTTCTCGATATACTCCTCCGATCGGCTGACGTTTAATTCGTTCTCGATAATATAGTGCGTTGCGTTCATCCGTTCCTCATCATCATGCAGACGCAGCAGACAGCGCGCGTGCCGCTCTGTAAGGTTCGCACTGCGAATCAATTCCATATTTTGCGGAGAAAGCCGCAGCAGACGCAGCTTATTCGCCACCGCAGACTGTGTTTTCCCTACTTTACGCGCAGCTTCCTCCTGCGTCAGTCCGTACTGATCGATCAGACGCTTGAAACCGTAGGCTTCCTCGAAAAAATCCAGATCACGCCTTTGCAGGTTCTCCACGAGCGCAATCGCCGAGGAATCCTCGTTATCTGCCGCAATCAGCAGACACGGTACGTCGTTGAGCCCCGCAACACGCGCAGCGCGCAGTCTCCTCTCCCCTGCCACCAGCTCGTAACCGCCTCCGGGCGCACGCCGTACGGTCAGCGGATTGAGTACGCCGTACTGCCGAATGCTCTCTGCCAGCTGCGCAATTGCCTCCGGATCAAAATATTTCCTCGGCTGATTGGGATTGCGCGCAATCTCACTCACACGAATACGCCGCAGCGTGCGATCCTCTTTGCCGGAAACCAGCGTTAATACAGACATCATGGTTAACCACTCTCCAATTCGTCTTATTCGTTCATTTTATTCGCGCTTATCTCTGCCGCACCACCAGCAGAAATGTCGCCCTTGGTAATAGATTACCATATAATTACATATTGACAAGTAAAATCGACCGCGCAATCTGCAAAATTCAACGAAAATATGACAAATTATATCTGATATCTATAATTTTTCCCTATTTTCGGGCAAAAAATACCCTCTGTAATTTTCCGTACAGAGGGGTACTTTCCGTATATTTCTCGCCTGATTTACAGCGGCGAAGTCTGTATTTTCTTGAAGCGGCGCGGATACTTTTCCGGTGTGTCCTGTGTTTTCTGCAGGCGCACGATGGCGCGGGAAACCTCATCGAACGGCACAGTGTAGTGCAGCACTTCAGCGTCCGGCGCACCGAGAATCATGCGGGCGTTTGCCGCTGTTTCAACTTCCTCTGTGCAGTCTTCGGCCTTCATGGCGAGGAACGCACCGCCGACCTTGATCATCGGCAGCGCCAGTTCACTCAGCACGCGCAGATCGGCTACCGCACGCGACACCGCAAGATCAAACGTGTCGCGGTTGTCCCTGGCGTAATCCTCCGCACGGGCATGCACCGCCGTGACGTTGGTCAGACCCAGATCGGCGATGACTTCATTTAGAAAATCAATGCGCTTGCGCAGCGCGTCGAGCAGCACAAACTCGGTCTGCGGGCACAGAATCGCCAGCGGCATGCCCGGAAAACCGGCTCCCGTTCCCACATCGAGCACGCATCCATCCTGCGGCATATACGGTGCAAGTGCCGCGCAATCGAGGAAATGCCGGGTCACGATTTCGGTCGGATCGGTAATGGCGGTCAGATTCATAACCTTGTTTTTCTCGCGCAGAATCTCGGAATAACGCAGTAAGTTGTCCGCTGCAGACGGACACTCTGCGACGCCCAGCTCGCGCAGACCGGCGGTCAAAAGCTCGCGTTCGGTCATGCCTTTTCCTCCTTTTTATGGGTCTCGATGTAGATCATCAGCGCCGTGATATCGGCCGGTGAAACGCCCGAAATACGGGCCGCCTGACCGAAATTCAACGGCTTGACGGCGTTCAGTTTCTGGCGTGCCTCCAGTCGCAGCGAGTCCACCTCGTTGTAGTCCAGATCGAGCGGCAGCGGGCGGCTCTGCAGCTTACGGTACTGCTCCACATCACGCATCTGTCGCTCGATATAGCCCGCGTATTTGACGCGAATTTCCACTTGCTCACGGATAACAGCGGGCAGCTCCGGACGCTCAGGATCGAACATTGCAAGGTCCGCATAGCTGAGTTCCGGGCGGCGCAGCAGGTCGATCAGCTTGCAGCCCGCCTTGAGCGGTGTGGAGTTTTTACCCGCAAGAAAGCCGTTCAATTTATCGCTCGGCGCCACGCCGACCGAGGCTGTGCGATCGATCTCTGCCTGCACTGCTTCGTACTTTTTACGCACCTTTTCGCCGCGTTCCGGCGGATTCAAGCCAACTCGAACACCGATCGGCACCAGACGTTCATCTGCGTTATCCTGCCGCAGAAGCAGGCGGTATTCCGAGCGTGAGGTCATCATGCGGTAGGGTTCGCTCGTGCCGCGCGTCACCAGATCGTCGATCAGCGTACCGATGTAGCCGTCCGCACGGTCGAGTACAAGCGGCTCCTCACCCTTGATTTTGAGCGCGGCGTTGATGCCCGCAACCAATCCCTGCGCGGCCGCCTCCTCATAGCCGGACGAACCGCAGAACTGGCCTGCGCCGTACAGTCCGGGCACCTTTTTCGTCTCGAGCGTCGGCCGCAGCTCCAGCGGGTCGATGCAGTCATACTCGATGGCGTACGCCGGCCGCATAATCTCCGCGTTCTCCAATCCCTTGACCGAGCGCAGCATCTCCCGCTGCACGTCGAACGGCATGGACGACGAGAAGCCCTGCACATAGACCTCCTCGGTGTCCAGACCCATCGGCTCAAGGAACAGCTGGTGGCGCGGCTTATCCGCAAAGCGCACCACTTTGTCCTCGATAGACGGACAATAGCGCGGTCCTACACCCTCAATCTGACCGCCGTACAGCGGCGAACGGCTCAGATTTGCGCGGATGATTTCATGTGTTTTCGCGGTCGTGTAGGTCAGATAACACACCGCGCGGTTGTCCGGCGGGTGGTCGGTATCGAACGAAAACGGGATGATCTCATCCTCGCCGGCCTGCTCCGCCAGATCGGTATAGTCGATAGAACGGCGATTGATGCGCGGCGGCGTACCTGTCTTAAACCGCTGCAGCCGCAGTCCCAGACCGCGCAGCGACTCGGTGAGCGGCTTGGCTGCCGCCATGCCGTCCGGACCTGATTCGCGGGTGTACTCGCCGATGATAACGCGTCCGCCGAGAAATGTGCCGGACGCAATGACAGCCGCCTTGACCGGATGTCGTGCGCCGATGGCGGTAACAACCGCGGAAACGGCACCGTTCTCCACCTCAACGGACACGATCTCGTCCTGCATGAGAAACAGGTTTTCCTGCCGCTCAAGCGTGTGCTTCATATACTCTCTGTATTTAATGCGGTCGGCCTGTGCACGCAGCGAGTGCACTGCCGGTCCCTTGCCGCGGTTGAGCATGCGGTACTGGATGCAGGCCGCGTCAGCCGCACGCGCCATCTCACCGCCGAGCGCATCTATCTCGCGTACAAGGTGTCCCTTAGCTGTGCCGCCGATCGCCGGATTGCACGGCATATTGCCTACGGCGTCCAAATTGATCGAAAAACACGCTGTTTTTGCACCCAAACGTGCTGCAGCCAGTGCCGCCTCAATACCGGCATGACCGGCGCCGATCACCGCTACATCAAAACTCTCCGCCGGAAAAACCGTCATTGGCGCTCTCTCCCCTTTCAAAAAATTCCTGTGATTTCGGTTGTGTGAAACCTGTGCGTAACTGTTGATAACTCTGTGGATACTGTTGATAACTTGTGAGTTTTTGACCATATTTTTATACGCACAGTTTTATTTCCGTTTTATTATTACAATAAGTAGTTAAATATAGGGCAATTTTCCGGGTTGTCCACTATATCTCGTATACCGCCGGATAGAAGTTGTGCACAAGTGGTTTTTACCTCATTTTTACCTGCGGACATACAGTATATATCATACACGATTTCAGCATAAAATAAAAGAGGACGTTTGCACAGATTGCAAACGTCCTCTCTGAATTTTAAGTGCAATTTCTCTTAATAACAGCTGCAGCAGCATCACTTTCCGACGCAGAAGTCGCTGAAAATGCGGGTGACAACGGCATCGGTCACGGTTTCGCCGGTGATCTCGCCCAGTGCGGTAATCGCGCCCTCGGCGTCCATCACGACCGCGTCCGGCGTCATACCGGACTGCGCCGCATACAGCGCTGCTTCACAGCGTTCGGCAGCACGCGCCAGCGCCGCCGCCTGTCTTGCGTTAGTGATGAGCGCACCGTCAAACGCGCCGTCGCCCAGACCCACAGTTCGCGGGATAAGATTGAGCAGCTTATCCAGTCCGTCACCGGTTTTCGCAGAAAGCGGCACGATGTGCAGGAAGTGCTTTTTCAGCAGCTTTTCATCCAGCTGCTGCGGCAGATCGACCTTGTTCACAACCGCGATCGCGCGGTGGCCTGCCGAGCGTGCCAGCACGAGCATGTCCTCGTCACTGATGGGCTTGGAGCCGTCGAACACAGCCAGGATGAGTGAGGAAGCCGAAGCCTCCGCCATCGCCCGGTCAATGCCCGCCTGCTCCACCGGATCGTCCGTGTTGCGCAGACCGGCGGTGTCGGTCACGCGAAGCAGAATCTGTCCGACCTTGACATTCTCCTCGATGAGATCGCGGGTCGTGCCCGGAATATCAGTCACGATCGCCCGCTCGCGGCCGAGCAGCGTGTTCAGCAGCGTGGACTTGCCGGCGTTCGGCCTTCCGAGGATAACGCACGGTACGCCTTCTCTAAGAATACGGCCGCGCTCATAGCTTTCTGCCATGCTGTACAGACGGCTTGTCGTGCGGTGCAGCAGCGCCGCGGCATCCTCGAACAGCACCGGATCAATGTCCTCGTCCGGGAAATCCACGACCGCGTGGAAATGCGCCACCATGCCGAGCAGCTCATCGCGCATCTGCTGCACGGGAGAGCCGACCGCGCCCATGACCTGTGCCGCCGCATTCTGCGCCGCCTCTGCGGTGCGCGCGGTGATCAGATCATGCACGGCTTCAGCCTCAGAAAGGCCCATTTTGCCGTTTAAGAAGGCGCGGCGAGTAAACTCACCTGCCTCTGCCTGCCGCACGCCCTGCGCGAACAGAGCGTCCAGACCGGCACACAGCACGGCTGTCGAGCCGTGGCACTGCAGCTCCGCCATCGTTTCACCCGTATAGGTGTGCGGTGCGTGCAGCGCGACAGCGTAGCAGCAGTCGATCACATTGCCGGACTTGTCCGTCAGCGTGCCGTAAACCAGCTTCTGCGAGGGTGCTTCCGTAAGCGGCTTGCCGTTCTTCGCCTGAAAAACGGCATTTATCGCTTCGATTGCGCGTTCACCCGACACGCGGATCAAACCGATCGGTCCGCCGGAGGAGGAAATTGCGGCAATCGTATCGTTCATAACGAATACCCCGATTTAACCGCGGTCGCGGTTGCGATAGCTGTTATCCGGCGCAATAACAACGCGGCGACCCGGCTCGGTGCCGGTCGAATAGGTGGTCACACCGTTGAAGTCCTGCAGCGCGGCATGGATGATGCGGCGCTCATACGGGTTCATCGGCTCAAGCGTCATGGAGCGATGCGCCTTAACGACCTTCATCGCCATCTTGCGGGCCAGACGCTCCAGGCTTTCCGCGCGCTTCTCGCGGTAGTTTTCGGTATCGACAGACAGGCGAACGTGCTCATCCAGTGCGTTATTCAGCACCAGAGAGCCGAGGTACTGGATGGCATCCAGCGTGTCGCCGCGGCGGCCGATGATCGGGCCCATATCCGGACCGGAAATCTCCAGACGGAGCTGGTCGCACTCTACCTGAGGCAGGGTCTTAACCTGACCCTCAACGCCCATCTTTGCCAGCAGACCGGTTACAAAATCGGTAGCCAGCTTTTCCGCCTGCTGCATGCCTGCTTCGGAAACCGGGATCAGCTCACGCTCCTTGGGAACGGACGGCGTGATCGGACGGTCCTCACGCGGGCGGCGCGGACGGCGGTCACGGCCACTGCGGTCGCCGCGGTCACGGCGCGGACGGTCGCTGCGCTCACGGCGCGGCGGACGCTCAAACTCCAGCTTTTCCGGTACAAAGTCTGCCGGAGCAGCCTTTACCAGACGAGGCGTGTTATCATCCGTGGTGATGGACAGCTTCTGCGGCTTCTCAGCGGGTTTCTCTTGCTTCGGAGCCGGCTTTTCCGCCTTGACAGCAGGCTTCTCCTGCTTCGGCTCAGCCTTGGGAGCGGGCTTGCGCTCCTCACGCTTTACCTCCGGCTTTGCCGCCGGAATGTCCGGTGCTTCGTAGGTTACGCGCACGCGTGCCGGCGTTGCGCCGATACCCAGAAAGCCCTTTTTGCCAATCTCGAGTACCTCTACCGATACGTCGTCACGCTCCAGACCGAGCTGCTTGAGCGCATTCTCGACTGCTGCGTCACGGTTTTCACCGGTAGCCTCAAAAAACTTCTGCATGATTTACTTGTCCCCCTTTTTGTTCTTTGCGTTCTGGGACTGCTGCTTCTGTGCAGCCTTGTGTGCTTCACGCTTGGCCTGCTTCTCTGCCTCGATGCGGGCAGCCTCAGCAGCCTGCTTGGCCTCCTGCTTGCCGCGGAGCGTCTTGGTGAGGATGATCTCCTGGACGCAGGTGAATACGTTGTTGAAGATCCAGTAGATGCCGATCGCACCCGGAAGGATGAACGCGAAGTACAGCGACATCAGCGGCATCATAAAGTTGAGCATCTTCATCTGACCTGCTGCCGCAGAGTTCTGCGTGCCCTGCATCTTCTGCATGATGTAAGAGGACAGGAATGCGGTCAGACCAGACAGGATCGGGATGATCCAGATAATGCTTGGATGAGAGATAGACGGTGTATCAGCCAGATTCAGACCAAAGAAGTGGAAATCCAGCGGGAAAATGGTCTCGCCGCTCTGCAGGCAGTTGGTAACAGCATCCGAGAAATGGCCGCTTCCGTCCACGAAAGCGTTCAGCTTCTCGGCGATCAGGATCTGAACGGTGTAGTTTGCGCCCGCAAGCTGATCCAGACCGATCATCTGCGCCAATGCGATAACTGTCTCGCGGCTCAGGCCGACGATGTACTGCAGCGGCTGCTGAACCGCGTAGTACAGACCCATCATGATCGGCAGCGGGATGAGGTTGGGCAGACAGCCGCTCATCGGGCTGACGCCGTGCTTCTCATACAGCTTCTGCATCTCCTCGTTGAGCTTGACACGGTTGTTCGCGTACTTCTTCTGCAGCTGCTGGAGCTCGGCGTTCATCGCGCTCATGGCGAGCATACTCTTCTTGCTCTTGATGGTCAGCGGGATGCAGACCAGCTTGACCAGCAGCGCGAACAGGATAACGGCGATACCGTAGTTCTGTACAATGCTGTACAGCCACTGCAGGAGCAGGCCGAACGGTCGAACGATCAAAATACCGAACAGCTTCGGATCTTTGATCAGGTTAGAAAGTTGATCCAGGGTCATAAAAACCTCCATGTTAAATTGTAAAACGACACAGTGAAAAGGATTTTGCAAAGCAAAATCCTCACTTTACCGCCGTAAGGCGGTATTTCATCGGAAATTCTCCGAATTTCCATAAATTCCGGGGATATGTGCCTCGGAATTTATACAAGAAAGAAAATCTGTGTGCCGCAGAGCGACGCGCAGATTTTCGCCCGGGACATATCCGCGTTTGACGTGGTATGTTCTCCTCGTCCGAAAGCGTGGTTTCGAACGAATTAAGGAACCGGGTCATAGGGTCCTCTCTTAGAGAGAGGATTGCAGCGGCAGATGCGCTTAAACGCCAGCCAGCCGCCCTTGAGTGCACCGTATTTCTCGATGGCCTCGATCGCATACTGCGAGCAGGTCGGGATATACCGGCAGCAGGGCGGTTTGTTTGGAGAAATATACCGGCGATAAAACCGGATCATCGCCAGCAGCAGCCGCTTCATGTCCGAGCTGCCGCAACCTTGTTGTCCTTCAAGGCACGCAGCAGCGATTTTTCGATTTCCTGATAGCTTGCGCCTACGGCCCGTACCCGTGCGACCAGCACAAGGTCGATGCCGTCGGCAAATTTGTCCTCGTTGAGACGGTACGCCTCACGGAACAAACGCTTGATGCGGTTTCTTTTCACCGCACACGCCAGCTTGGCGCTGACAGTGAGCCCCAGCCGGTTGTAGCCGAGCTTGTTCCTGCGGCAGTAGATCACAACGTGTTTTCCTGCCGTGGACACGCCACGATGATACAATCGGCGGAATTCGTGGTTTTCCTTTAAGGATACTGTTTTTTTCATCTTCTGATGCTCCCGTTTTTTCCTGATGCCCTCGAAAAAAACGTATTTTTTCTTTGCATCTGATGGTTTGCAAAGCTGATTTTACTGTTTCGTTCGTTTCGGTCAGTAAAATCCGAACCGGAATACCGTATTTTCGCTGCATGGACTGCACCCTAAACAGAATGACACCGCTCCAGACAGCGATTGCTTGAGTGGTGTTGCCCGTAAACGAAAAAACGAGCCGCACGAATGCGGCTCGTTACGAACTCTTTTGCGCCGCTGGCGCGAATTTTCAGGAAGTCTGAATACTCCCTTTACAGGCTGTCATTAAGCAGACAGCTTAGCGCGACCCTTAGCGCGACGGCGTGCAAGTACCTTGCGGCCGTTGGACGTGGACATACGCTTACGGAAGCCGTGCTCCTTGGAGCGCTGACGCTTCTTCGGCTGGAACGTTCTCTTCATAACTTTGTGCACCTCCCTGTTCTAAAATTTACAGATGGGCACCGGCATAGGTCCGGCGCAAGACGCGGGCATATGCCGCTGCCTGTCTGCATAATAGGATACGATATTTATTATCCTATATAGGTTCGATTTTGTCAAGCATTTTTTCCGACCCTCGGAACGAATTTCAGCAGTTTGCACAGGTTATCAACATGTTGTGGATAAATAGAAACATATGCTCAACGGCTTGCGGAATCACGGTTTTCGGCAATCTGCGGATTTTCGGATTTTCGCGGAAAATCCGTCTATTTTCGATGAATTTTTGCAGAAATTCCGCAGTTTTCATAAAAAACGCCGTGCATTTTTCCCAACCGGCTTTAATTTTCGATTATTTTGACGTAAAAAACGCCGATTTTTTTAAATTTCGCGAAGTAAATAAACCGGTTCGGCTGTTCAAAATCATGCTGCCACGCGGCATGCCGCCGAACAGTTATCCACATCGACGCATTGAACTTGTGGATAAAATATGCTATTATAAAATAGAATCATTATCGACAGGAGGCGCCCTATGGCAAACAATATATTGGAGATGGCGCTCGAGCAGCTGGACTTCCCTCCTTCCACCATTTCCGCTTGGTTTGACGACGTAACGGTCGTTTCCTTTGGGGATAATCGGCTGGTGCTGCACTCTCCGGTGCCCTTTAAGAAAGAATTTATCGAGTCCAAATTTATCGCTCCTTTACAGGATGTGCTGCACAACCTGACCGGCGACCCGATCACGGTCGTTGTGGTGACCGGCGAATACACCGCGCCGAGCACGAGCACTTCTCCGTATGACGACTACACATTTGAGCGTTTTATCGTTGGTTCGAGCAACAAATTCGCGCATGCGGCTGCACTTGCGGTTTCGCAGCGCCCGGCGGCAGAGAACAACCCGCTTTTTATCTACGGCAACTCGGGTCTGGGTAAAACGCATCTGATGTACGCGATCGCAAACGTGCTGCGCCGCACCCATCCAGAATACCGCATTATATATGTAAAGGGTGAGGATTTCACCAACGAGCTGATCACCGCCATCCAGGAAGGCAACGTACAGGCATTCCGCAACAAGTACCGCATGGTTGACCTGCTGCTGCTGGATGACGTGCAGTTCATCGCCGGCAAGGAGCGCACGCAGGAGGAATTTTTCCATACCTTTAACGCGCTTTATGAGGCAAAAAAGCAGATCGTGCTCACTTCTGACCGTCCGCCGAAGGAAATCAACACACTCGAGGACCGCATGAAGACCCGTTTTGAATGGGGTCTGCTGGCTGATATTCAGCCGCCTGATTTTGAGACCAGAATCGCTATTATCCGTGATAAAGCGGTCAAAATGGGCGTTGAACTGCCCGATGACGTATCCAACTACATTGCAGAGAATATTCAGGCAAATATCCGCCAGCTCGAAGGCGCAGTCAAAAAGATCAAGGCCATGCACGAGCTGATGGGCGAACGCATCACGGTTTCGCTCGCGGAAAACGCGATTGACGCGCTGCGCACCGAGAATCCGGGTCTCAATCCGACACCGGAGCGCATTATGGAAGCGGTAGCGAACTACTTCTATATCCCGGTCGAGCAGATGATCTCGCAGAACCGCTCCAAGGATGTGGCCTACCCGCGGCAGATGGCAATGTACATGATCCGGCAGGAGCTTGAATACTCCTTCCCCGATATTGCAAAGATATTCAAGCGCGACCATACCACCGTCATGCACGCCTGCAACAAGATCGAGGAGGAGCGCAAGAACTCCCGTGAGACCGAGGACGTCATCAAAAAGCTGCATAATAATATCCGCGGCGACGGCTGATCTTTACCGTGCATTCGTGCAAAACGGCTTTTCCACAGCCTAAAAATGCACAGCCTAATTATCCCCAATCAACCTGTGGATTCCACATGGATAACTCTGTGGATAAACAGTGGGGTTATTTTCACTGTGTATCGTTTATTTTTCATCCACAACCTCCTGTGTACGACATTTCCCGCGCCATACCTGAGGATTTTCGGGTTTTCCCCAATTTCCCCAGGTACTACTACGAATACTATATCCTATCTTTCTATTCTGTGTGATCTTTCTCGCCGCCGGCAATACCTGCTGAAAGCTGTTCGCGTGTCGAGGACACAGTCATTAAGAGGTGTGTGCCATCGCACAGTATTCGCCGATGCATATTTATAAATATGCAAACATTGCATAAATCGACTCTTTGTTTTATTTCCATTTTTGAGAGGAGCAACTATGAAGTTTTCCTGTGAAAAAGAAACCCTGCTGAATTTGCTCAACATCGCCTCCCGCGCAGTAACCGGCAAAAGCTCGATGCCGCTGCTCGAAGGTCTGCTGCTGGCAGCCGATGCAGACACTCTGACCATCACCGGCTACGATCTGTCCATGGGCATCCGCACGACCGCGCAGGTCGATGTGGTAGAGCCCGGCAGAATCGTACTGAATTCCCGTCTGTTCTGTGACATCGTTCGCAAGCTGCCGCAGGACGTGGTCTACCTTGAGACCGACGACAAGCTGATGACCACCATCAAGTGCGGCCGGTCGGTGTTCAACCTGATGGCCAGCGAGGCTGACGAATATCCGGCTCTGGCTGATGTGGCCAGCGACAAGGGACTCTCTCTGCCGCAGCCCATCCTCAAGAGCATGATCGCGCAGACCATTTTCTCGGTTTCGGATAACGAATCCAAGCCCATCCACACCGGCTGCTTGTTTGAAATCGAAGGCAGCCGCCTGAACGTCGTGGCCGTTGACGGCTACCGCCTGTCTGTACGCCGTGAGACCGTCGAGGGCGTTCCCGGTGATATGAAGTTTGTTGTGCCGGGCACGTCCCTGCGCGAGATCGAACGAATTCTGGACGATGATGACGATATTGTCGAGATTTTCCCGGATTCCAAGAACATTTTGTTCCGCATCGGCGGCACGACCCTCATCACCCGTCTGATCGACGGCGAGTTTCTCAACTACCGTGCGGCCATTCCGAAGGAGTTCGAGCACGAGGTTTCGGCGGATCGCCAGGAGCTGATCCAGTGCATCGAGCGTGTCTCCCTGATCGTGTCGGAAAAGCTGAAAAACCCGATCCGCTTCCACTTTGACGGCTCGTATGTGCAGATGTCGTGCGTGACCGCGATCGGCAAGAGTTATGACGAATGCCCGTTTGACGGCTCGATCGAGAACCTTGAGATCGGCTTCAACAACCGTTACATTCTGGAGGCGCTGCGCGCGGCCGGCGATGAGCAGGTGAAGCTGCAGCTCAAGGGAGCGCTCAACCCGATGATCATTTCGCCGATGGAAGGCGATAAATACACCTATCTTGTACTGCCTGTGAGACTGAAAGCCAATGACTGAAATTAAAATTGAAACCGAATTCATCAAACTTGATGCACTGCTCAAATTTGCAAACCTGGTAAGCTCCGGCGGCGAAGCGAAGATCCGCATTGCCGAGGGCGAAGTGCTGGTAAACGGCGAAATCTGCACCATGCGCGGCAAAAAACTGCGTTCCGGTGACACGGTAGAGCTGGACGGCGCGAAGGTCTGCATCAAATAAAATAAACACTATGTATGATAACGAACGCGATTTTGCGTGTCCGTTATCATACAAATCGCCTAATATGGAGAAGCCCATGTACATCAAGTCGTTAAAACTGCAGAATTTCCGCAACTACGCGGACGAATCGTTTGCGTTCGATCCGGCGGTCAACCTGATCTGCGGCGAAAACGGACAGGGCAAAACCAACCTGCTCGAAGCGGCAGCGGCCTGCTCGACCATGCGGCTGTTTCGCACGGCTCAGAAAAAAGAGGGGCTGCGGTTCGGAGAGAATCATGCTTTCATCTTTGCGGATTTTGTCGCGCAGGAGCGCGATATTTCGCTTGAACTGCGGTTTTCCCGCACCAAAGCGATGGAAATCTATAAAAACGGTGTGCGACAGAAACGCCAGTCAGACACACAGGGACTGCTCAAAACCGTACTGTTCTGCCCGGAGGACCTGATGCTTGTCCGCGCCGGAGCGGCGGCTCGGCGTCGGTTTCTCGATACTGCGCTGTGCCAGATGCGGCCAAACTATGCGCGCTATCTCGAGGAGTACAACCGTCTGCACGAGCATAAAACGCGCATTCTGCGCGACAGTGAAGAAAAGCCTTCCCTGCTCTCCATGTGGGAGGATTTCTCGCTTCGCATGGCGCATATCGGCGCGCAGATTATCCGCTACCGCGCGTACTACTGCCGTAAGCTGCTCAAGGCTGCGGCCGCCGTCTATGCGGATATTGCGCCGCACGAGGTGCTCTCCGGTGTGTATAAGACCGTGTCGAGTGTCAGCGACCCGTTTGCAGACGCACGGACAATCGAAAAGCAACTCATCGACCATGCGTTCAGCCATAAGACCGCTGAGATTGCAGCAAAAAGCTGTCTCTCCGGTCCGCATAAGGACGATTTGGAGCTGTTGCTGGATGGCCGCAGTGCCGCTTCCTTCGGCTCTCAGGGACAGGTGCGGACCTGCACATTATCGCTTAAACTCGCCGAGCGTGAGCTGTTCTTCGACGAGGACGGCGAGTATCCGGTGCTGCTGCTCGACGATGTGCTCAGCGAGCTTGACCGCCGTCGTCAGGACTTTGTGCTCAACCGCATATCGGCGGGTCAGGTCATGATCACCTGCTGCGAGGACGGTATCTCGGAAAAGCTGCGTGCAGGCGCGGTTTTCCATATCCAAAACGGCAAAAAATCCGCAGAAACACACTAAAATCACATATTTTTACAAACTATTGCACGGCGGGAACAGATACCACCTCGAAATTCCCTGCCGTGCCCTTGTTTTCTTTCAAAAAAACAGAGAAATATTTGTTTTTCCTTAGGTTTAGGGTACACAATTAGTGAAAAAAGTGGTATAATTAAATCCAGTTAGTAATTAGAAATTGGGGTGTCGCGCACCGCGCGATTGTTGAAACGGATAGAAAATCCACAGGACTTTAATTACGCATTACTAATTTCTAATTATTCCGGAGGAATAGAATGTATTTACATTTAGGTCAGGACTACATCGTGCCCTTGCAGAGCGTAGTTGCGGTGTTCGATATGGACACGGCGACCGCATCCAAGCGCACGCGCCTGCTGCTTGAACGCCTGCAGGACGAGGGACGGATCATCGAGCTGTACGACGATCTGCCGCGCGCGGCTGTGCTGTGCGAAAACGCCCTCGGTGAGACCCTGTACCTGACGCAGCTTTCTCCGCAGGCTATTCAAAGACGTGCGGAAAAGGGCTACGCCGTTTGATAATTGAAAATTGAGAATGGGTAATGGAGAATGAAGGTTCGGCGCGGTGCGCTGTGATTTAATAAAAGCATAACCGCGCAAGGATAGCGGCATTTTCCATTTTCAATTCTCAATTATTTTGTTCCCGCAATTTCTGGAAAGGAAATTTAACGATATGAGTGAAGAAATCGAAATCAAGGACGAAGTGCTCGACCTGAAGGTTACCGAGACCTATGATGAAAATCAGATTCAGGTACTCGAAGGCTTAGAGGCTGTCCGCAAACGCCCGGGTATGTACATCGGCTCTACCTCGGCACGCGGTCTGCACCATCTGGTGTACGAAATCGTCGATAACTCGATCGACGAGGCGCTGGCAGGCTACTGCACGCACATCGAAGTTACGATTGAAAAGGGCGATATCATCCGCGTTGCCGATAACGGCCGTGGTATTCCCTGCGGTATTCACCCGCAGATGGGCATCCCAACGCTCGAGGTTGTACTCACCGTCCTGCACGCAGGCGGCAAGTTCGACGGCTCCGGCTACAAGGTATCCGGCGGTCTGCACGGCGTTGGCTCGTCCGTTGTAAACGCGCTGTCCGACTGGCTGGAGGCCGAGGTACGCGATGGCCATACCAAGCACTACATGCGCTTTGAGCGCGGTGTAACAACCGTCAAGATGCGTGATACGCCGTGCGAGAGCGAAACCGGCACGACCATTCGTTTCCATGCGGACCCGGAGATCTTTGAGACGACCATCTACGAGTACGATGTGCTCGAAAAGCGTCTGCGCGAGCAGGCGTTCCTCAACGCAGGTCTGAAAATCACGCTGCGCGATGAGCGTGACGATGAGCCGGTCGAGGAGGTCATGCATTATGAGGGCGGTATCCGTCAGTTCGTGGAGCACCTCAACCGCACGAAGACGCCGCTGCACGATCAGGTGATCTACATGGAGGGCAGCCGCGATACCTCGATGGCCGAGGTTGCCATGCAGTACACCGACAGCTACAGCGAGCTGATGCTGTCCTTCGCAAACAATATCAACACCACCGAGGGCGGCACGCACGAGACCGGCTTTAAGGCTGCTCTTACCCGTGTACTCAACGATTACGGCAAGAAATACAAGCTGCTCAAGGACGATGAGTCCTTCAAGGGCGAGGACGCGCGCGAGGGTCTGACTGCGATCATCTCGGTCAAGCTGCAGGAAGCGCAGTTCGAGGGCCAGACCAAGACCAAGCTGGGCAACAGCGAAATGCGTGCGCTGGTGGACGCGATGGTTTCCGAGAAGCTGATGACCTTCTTTGAAGAGAACCCGCAGGTGGCCCGCACCATTATCGAAAAGGCGCAGACCGCCGCGCGTGCCCGCGAGGCCGCAAAAAAGGCGCGTGAGATGACTCGCCGCAAATCCGCACTGGATTCCGCTTCTCTGCCGGGCAAGCTGGCGGACTGCATCGAAAAGGACCCGACCTACACCGAAATCTACATCGTCGAGGGTGATTCCGCAGGCGGCTCCGCCAAGGAAGGCCGTGACCGCCGCCATCAGGCGATCCTGCCGCTGTGGGGCAAGATGCTGAACGTTGAAAAGGCACGTCTCGACCGCGTTTACGGCAACGACAAGCTCACTCCGATGATCACCGCATTCGGCGCGGGCTTCGGTGATGATTTTGACCTCGCAAAGCTGCGTTACGGCAAGATCATCCTGATGGCCGATGCCGATGTGGACGGCAGCCATATCCGCACCCTGCTGCTGACATTCTTCTTCCGCTTCATGCGTCCGCTGATCGAGCACGGCCATGTGTTCATCGCACAGCCGCCGCTGTTCAAGAACGAAAAGGGCAAGGATGTCCGCTACACCTACACCGAGGAGCAGCAGCGCGACTGCATCGCTGAAATGGGCGACAGCGTGCGCGTACAGCGCTACAAGGGCCTCGGCGAGATGGATCCGCAGCAGCTGTGGGAGACCACCATGGACCCGGAGCATCGTACACTGCTGCAGGTTACGATGGAGGACGCGGCAGCCGCCGATGAAACCTTTGCGCTCCTGATGGGCGAAAAGGTAGAACCCAGACGCGAATTTATCGAGCGAAATGCAAAATATGTAATGAATTTGGACGTATAAGGGAGAAAACTATGCTGTTTTTTGAAAATGATTACGGTTATGGCGCACACCCCAAGGTTTTAGAACATCTGGCACAGACGAATATGGAGCCGGTTTCCGGCTACGGCAACGATAAATTTACCGCTTCGGCGGCAGAAAAGATTAAAGCAGCGGCGGACTGTCCGGACGCTCAGGTGTATTTCCTGACCGGCGGCACACAGACCAACATGGTCGTCATTGATACGCTGCTCCGTCCGTATGAGGGCGTTGTAGCGTCCTCCTGCGGTCATGTGAACACGCATGAAGCCGGCGCCATCGAGTCCACCGGACACAAGGTGCTGACCGTTCCGCATAAGAACGGCAAGCTGGATGCGGACGATCTCCGTGAATATGTTCAGACCTTTTATGCGGACGCAAGCCACGACCACATGGTATTTCCGGGCATGGTTTACATTTCACATCCGTCCGAATACGGCACGCTTTACACGAGAAACGAGCTGGAGCGCATTTCTGCCGTGTGCAGAGAGTTTTCCATGCCGCTGTTTCTGGACGGCGCACGCCTCGGCTACGGCCTTACGGCGGACACCGATGTGACGCTGCAGGACATTGCCAAGCTGACTGATGTGTTCTACATCGGCGGCACCAAGTGCGGCGCGCTCTGCGGCGAGGCGGTTGTGTTCACGCACGGCAATATGCCGAAACAGTTCGTCACGATGGTCAAGCGCCGCGGCGCAATGATCGCCAAGGGCCGTCTGAACGCGCTGCAGTTCGACGCCCTGTTTACCGACGGTCTGTACGAGAAAATCTGCGCACCGGCGGTCAAACTCGCCATCAAGCTGCGGGACGGTCTCAAAGCAAAGGGATACCGTTTTGCACTGGAATCCCCGACAAACCAGCAGTTCATCATTGTAGAAAACAGCAGACTGCCCGAGCTGCAAAGCAAGGTAGTTTACAGCTTTATAGAGAAATATGACGCGGAGCATACGGTCATCCGTCTGGCGACCAGCTGGGCCACGACCGAGGAGCAGGTAGACGAGCTGCTCAGTATCCTCTAAGCGATAAAAACAGTCGTTTTCGGCTGAAAGCCAACACTTTTGGAGGCAAAATTAAAATATGAGTCAAGAATACGAACAGCAGAAAATCATGCAGGTCGATCTCGAACGCGAGATGAAGAAAAGCTACATCGACTATGCAATGAGTGTTATTGTCGGCCGTGCGCTGCCTGATGTGCGCGACGGCTTAAAGCCGGTACACCGCCGCATCCTGTACGCGATGTACGAGGACGGCCTGACCTCGGACAAGCCCTACCGCAAGTCGGCAACGACCGTCGGTAATGTGCTCGGCCGGTATCATCCGCACGGCGACGCATCGGTTTACGACGCGATGGTGCGTATGGCGCAGCCATTCTCGCTGCACTATCCGCTGATTGACGGTCACGGCAACTTCGGTTCCGTGGACGGCGACCCTCCGGCAGCATACCGTTATACCGAGGCCCGCATGGCCAAGCTGGCGAACTACATGCTGGCGGATATCAAGAAAAACACGGTCGATTTCCAGCCGAACTTCGATGAGGAGCGCCAGGAGCCGGTCGTACTGCCCTCCCGCTTCCCCAACCTGCTGGTAAACGGCTCGTCCGGTATCGCGGTCGGCATGGCGACCAACATCCCGCCGCATAACCTCGCGGAGGTCATCGACGGCACCTGCTATGTCATCGACCATCCCGAGGCGGAGATGGACGAGATCTGCCAGTTCATCAAGGGCCCGGACTTCCCGACCGGCGGCGTGATCATGGGCCGCAGCGGCATCCGTGCTGCCTACGCGACCGGCCGCGGCAAGATCAAGGTCCGCGCTAAGACCGAGATTGTTGACCTGCCGAACGGCAAGAGCCAGATTATCATCACCGAGATTCCGTACATGGTCAACAAGGCGCGTCTGGTCGAGTCCATGGCAAATCTCGTCAAGGATAAGCGCGTGGAGGGTATCACGAATATCCAGGACCATTCCTCGCGTGAAGGCATGCAGATTGTGGTCGATATCCGCCGTGACGCGAACGCGCAGGTCATCCTCAATCAGCTGTTCACCTACTCTCAGCTTGAGGATACCATTTCGATGATTCACATCGCGCTCGTGCCGGGTGCGGGCGGCAAGCTGCAGCCGCGTGTGCTGACGCTGCGCCAGATTCTCGATCAGTATATCGGTTTCCAGAAGGACGTTGTCGAGCGCCGCACGCGTTTTGATCTCAAGAAGGCGCGCGACCGTGCACACATTCTGGAAGGTCTCAAGGTCGCAACCGACAATATCGACCGTATTATTGCCATCATCCGCGCTTCCAGAAACGAAGCTGAAGCCAAGGAAAACCTGATGGCAGAGCCGTTCTGGATTGATCAGATTGCGTTGCTCGGCATCGTGGACGGCTCGGAGCACTTCGAGTTCCACCTCGACGAGCCGCAGGCGCAGGCCATCGTAGATATGCGTCTGGGCCGCCTGTCCGGTCTGGAGCAGGAGAAGATCAACGACGAGTATAAGGATCTCGAGAGCCGCATTGCGGGCTTTGAGGAAATTCTGTCGTGCGATGCGAATATTCTTGCTGTTGTCAAGCAGGAGCTGCAGGAAATCAAGCAGAAGTACGGCGATGAGCGACATACCCGCATCGAAAATGTAGCAGATGAGATTGACATTGAGGATCTCATAGAGCAGCAGGACTGCGCCTATACCCTCACCCACTTCGGCTATATCAAGCGCCAGCCGACCTCGGTTTACCGCGCACAGCGCCGCGGCGGCCGCGGTGTTTCCGCAATGAGCACCCGTGAGGAGGACTTCGCAAAGGATATCTTCACCGCGTCCACGCATGACACCATCCTGTTCTTCTCGGATCGCGGCAAGGTTTACAAGCTGAAGGGCTACCAGATTCCGGAGACCGGACGCTCGGCAAAGGGTATGAACATTGTAAACCTGCTGGAGCTGGAAAGCGGTGAAAAAATCACCGCAATGTTCCCGATTCAGGAGTTTGCAGATGATAAGTTCCTGTTCTTCGTCACCCGTCAGGGTATTGCAAAGCGTATCGTGCTGAGCGACCTGCAGAACATCCGCCGCGCGGGTCTGCGTGCGCTCAACCTCAACGAGGATGACGCACTGGTTGACGTTCGCCTGACCGACGGCGAGCAGAACATCCTAATTGCCACCCACGAGGGCAAGGCCATCTGCTTTGACGAGAACGAGGTTCGTGCAATGGGCCGTGTGGCTACCGGCGTGCGCGGCATCAAGCTGGCTGAGGGCGATTACGTTATCGGCGCGGCGCGTGCCCGCAAGGACGCATATGTGCTCTCCATTACCGAGAACGGCTACGGCAAGCGCACCCCGGTCGAGGAGTTCACCGTGCATCATCGCGGCGGCGGCGGCATGATGCTGCATAACCTGACCGAAAAGACCGGTCTGGTGGCAGGCATCGCGGTTGTAGACAGCGAAAACGACGTTATGATCATCACCGATGACGGCGTTATCATCCGTACCGGCGTTGAGGAGATCCGCGAATGCGGCCGCGGCTCGCAGGGCGTTATCGTAATGCGCACCGGTGAGGACGTGAAGGTTATCTCGATTGCCCGCACGGACAAGGAGGAGGAAGACCCGGCAGAAGCCGAGGAAGAAACCTCTGAATCCGCTGAAAACGCAGAGTCCACCGAAGCAGCTGAAGAATAAACAGCAAAAGACGAGTCCGTTTGAACTCGTCTTTTTGTACCTGAAAAACAGAAAAACCGCCTGTAAAGGCGGTTTTTTGACTTATACAGTTTTACGCGGTAGCGACTGCAGTATCCTCGACCTGCTCGTAAACGATGCTGATGATAGACAGCACCACGGTAGCGGTAGCGATGCAGATATGCTGCAGATCGTCGTTGATGCCATGCGGCTTAGTCGAAGTGCGGTAAGCCTCGTGCATCGTGGAAATGCGGTTCACGAGTGTGTCCACGGTCGTGGGCGGAATGATGGGACTTGCCCATTTCTCAAACTTATCTTCGGTCATACGGCGGCGAATTACCAGTGCAACGCGCTTTTCATAAACATAATGTGCGAGCAGATTGTGCTCGTAGATATCGTCGTTGTGCGGGTAGGTGAAAAAGTCGGTCATGTAGTGGCAGATTTCGCCGAGATCGACCGACAGCTCGCGTCCGTTGGTACGCCCGATGGTATACTTGTGCGTAAAAGTGCGGATTTTTTCCATCACCTCATCCATCATAATGGACGGGTTATGGCGTTTGGTGAGGTAAGTACCGGTCAGATCCGGTTTCAGATTGCCGTAAATAAAGCCGCTCTGATCAAAGGTCACGCCGCAGGTCTGCTCAACGTAATCCATCAGCAGATTTGCAACGCGAATGTGGGATACGGAATCCATTTATCAGTCCTCCAAGACGGAACATATGTTAATGCTAACAGTAAATATTAAATTAACAATTTCTTAACACCCGAAAAGCATCCTCTCCGCTTTTCACGATTAAAGCTAGTATAGCACACTTTTTGCACATTGTCTCGCTTTTTTGAAAATTGTAACGCAAACAACACAGAATGTTAACAATTTTGCGGATTATCACAATTTAAGTTGCATTAAATTGGTTATCTTGCCCGGTATTGCTCGCTCTTGAATTTGATTTTGCCCTCAAGTGCCTTGCGCAGACGTGCACACATGGCTTCCCTGTCCTGATTGAGCGTGCCCGCCAGATTAACGTAGTTAGACGCGTGATTTGCACGGAAAACACTGCCCTCGGAGTCGATATGCTCGAGCAGGATGAGGGTTTCGTGCGCGATTTCAATCGGGTTCATCAGGTAGAAACGGCCCTCCTGCCAGTCGCGCATGAGCGGTGTCGGCAGCTCAAACAGCAGGGTCAGCAGGCCGATGTACTCTGGCTTCATGCGGGAGAGTGCTCCTGCGGTCTTGATGGCGTGCTCCTCGCTCAGCTCCAGCGAGCCGAGACCCGCAATGCAGGTAACGGACAGCTTCATGCCGGCTTCCTTGACCATCAAACCCGCACGAACGATCTCATCGGCGGTTTCGCCCTTGTTGATGCGGCGCAGTACCTCATCCGAGCCGGATTCCAGACCCAGATAGATCATCTCCAGACCTAAATCGTGCAGCATGTTCAAATCTTCCTGCTTTTTGCACAGAATGGACGCTGGAGAGCCATAGCTGGTAACGCGCTCACACTCCGGAAATACCTTCTTGATGTAGCGCAGGATTTCTGCCATGTGCTCGGGACGGCACATCAGCGCATCACCGTCTGCCAGAAAAATACGGCCGACACGGCGGTACATGCGGCGTGCCTCGTCAAAATCTGCCTTGACCTCCTCCAGCTTGCGTACGCGGAAACGCTTTTCCTTGTACATATCGCAGAAGGTGCACTTGTTGTGGCTGCAGCCGATGGTGACCTGCACAATTAGGCTGTATGCCTCAGAGGGCGGACGAAAAACTCTGCCTTCGTATTCAATCATGGGTAAAAACTCCTTATTTTAGCTATTTGGATAAACAAAACGGACGGAGTATTCCGTCCGTTTGCTGGTAACATTGGGTTAGTCCTCTTCGGCTTCCGGCTCTTCCTCGGCCTCAGCCTGCGGCTCCTCAGCCGCCGGTTCAGCTGCCTTGGGCGCATCGTCAAATGCGTCCTGATATACCGAAGTATCCGCACACTCCTCTGCGCATGCGCAGGAGGCACAGTCGGACTCGGCACGCATCATTTCCTCCAACTCATCCATGGCCTTCAGTTCAGCCTCGTGGTAAACTTCCTCTTCACGCTTTTTCTGAAGCATGACAAGCGCTGCGGTAGCACCGGCTGCACAGGCAAGGCTGGTCAGCAGCAGACCTGCTTTCACCTTGGTAGAATTTTTCACGGTATCCACTCCCTCTCAAATGATGCGGAACTATTGTCATAATAAAAATCAATTAAACAAAATACAGCGTAAATGCCGATTAAGTGCTTTGCCTATACTTTACCATACGGACGGAGCAAAGTCAATGCTAACGGCACATTTAGCCGAGCTCATAGGCGCGCTTAATGCATTTATCGCAGGCTTCTGACACGATTCCGTACAGATCGCGGTCCTCAAGCACCTTCATGCCCTCAATGGTGGTGCCGCCGGGCGAGCACACCGCGCGGATCAGCTCTGCCGGCGTCTTATCGCGGCGCAGCAGCATTTTGGCCGAGCCGATCATGGTCTGACAGATGAGCGTCAGCGCGTCGTCCTCGTTGATACCATGCTGCTTCGCACTCTGCACGAACGCGTCCGCGTAGGCATACAGGTACGCCGGAGCCGAACCGGCATACGGAATGACCTCGTTGAGCATGTTCTCCTGCTCAAACGTGACGGTAACGCCCATGGTGTTGAACAGTTCGCAGAGTTCGGACAGATGCTTGTCGGTTGCGGCCGCATTCTTAACCAGCTGGGTTGCGCCCTCGCCGAGCATAAGCGGCGTGTTCGGCATTACGCGGATCATCGCGGTGTCCGCGCCGAGTGCACCCTCCAGCTTGGCGAAGGTCACGCCTGCGGCAATGGATACGACAAGCGGCTTCTCCCCTTCATATTTCGCCAGATTCGGCAGGATTTCGTCGAAATTCTGCGGCTTGACGGCCAGCAGCACGATCTCGCTTTCTGTGTAGACCTCGGTATAGTCACCCGTGACGGCGTAGCCCTTGGCTGCATGAGCGGCGCGTTTTTCCTCGCTGCGGTTGAACATCAGCACCTGCTCAGGCGCAAAACGGCCTGCGCGCACTGCGCCTTCCGCGATGGCGGTACCCATGTTGCCGGCACCGAGAACACCGAATTTGTATTTTTTCATGTCAATACACCTCATTTATGGTTTATTTTCATATATGCTTAAATGATAGAAAGCAGCCCGTTCTGCGAAAGGAATGCTGCCGTTTCTTTCAAATTATGGCAGATAAAACAATCATATCTGATAAAAGATATTATAGCACAATGGACTTTTCCTGCAAACAGCTTGTGAAAAACTTTCGGATATGGTACAATAAAAATACTTTTATTTCATTATGGCTGTCATTTCGGACAGGCTAAAAGATATTGTATGTAAGGGAGTAAAACACAAAACATGGAACAAAAAAAGAGAAGCAGCTTCTCCAGCCGAATTGGTTTCGTGCTGGCGGCGGCAGGCTCGGCGGTAGGTCTGGGCAACCTTTGGCGATTCCCCTATCTGGCGGCACGGTACGGCGGCGGTATTTTCCTGCTGGTGTATCTCATTCTCGCGCTGACGTTCGGCTTTTCGCTGATGATTACCGAGATTGCCATCGGACGAAAGACCCGTCTGTCCTGTATCGGTGCGTACAAGGCGCTTGATAAGCGGTTCGGATTCCTCGGCTGGCTGGCGGCGTTCGTGCCGTTCATCATCACGCCGTATTACTGTGTTATCGGCGGATGGGTTATGAAATACCTGTTCACCTTTATCAGCGGCAACGCACTTGAGGCGGCCGACAACGGCGGATTTTTCAGCAATTTCATTGGCTACGATGCGGGTTCGCTGTCCTCGACGATTTTCAGCTTCAACGGACCGACCCCGTGGTTCATCCTGTTCGTGCTGGCGACCACCATTGTCGTTATCTTCGGTGTTGAGAAGGGCATCGAGAAGGCAAGCCGTATCATGATGCCGATTCTCGCCATTCTGGCGGTCGTTATCGCAATCTACTCGCTGACCATTCCGGGTGCACTGCAGGGCCTGAAATATTATATTCTGCCCGATTTCTCGCAGTTTTCGGTATCTACCGTGCTTGGCGCGATGGGACAGATGTTCTACTCGATGTCGCTGGCAATGGGTATTATGATCACCTACGGCTCCTATATGCAGAAGGAAAATTTGCTTGAGCACTCTGTCACCCAGATTGAGATTTTCGACACGCTGTTCGCGTTTGTGGCCGGTCTGATGATCATTCCGGCGGTTATCGCGTTTAACGGCGGCGATCCGTCTCAGGTAAACAGCGGTCCGGGTTTGATGTTCATCACTCTGCCGATGGTATTCGACTCCATGAAGTTTGGCACCATTATCGGCGCAGTATTCTTCCTGCTCGTGCTGTTTGCGGCGCTGACCTCCTCCATTTCGCTGATGGAAACACTGGTTTCCGTGCTGATGGACAAGGCACACATGAAGCGCAAGACGGCTACCATCGCTATTACGGCAAGCTGCCTGATCATTGGCATGCTGTCCTGTCTCGGCTATGGTCCGTGGGCAACGATCACCATTATCGGTATGCAGTTCCTCGATTTCTTTGACTTTATCTCCAATTCCGTGCTCATGCCGATCGTGGCGCTGCTCACCTGCATCCTGATTGGTCATGTAGTCGGCACCAAGGTCATCGCAGACGAGGTAAAGGAAGGTGCCGGTTCGTTCCACCGCGAAAAGCTGCACCGCGTTATGGTGCGCTGGGTGGCTCCGGTGATGTTGGCAGCGATCCTAGCCTCCGAGTTGGCAACCAAGGTATTCCACCTTTTCACTATCTAAAGGCAACACCGCACAATTAAAGCCGCGGCTCCTTGCGTAGGCTCCGGTCGCGCTGCTGCGGCGCTTTGCGGAAATTTTGCGCCCTGATTTTGGCCTCGGTTCCTTGCGCGAGTTCCGTCCGCGCTGCCGAGATTTCTTGCAATACGGCAAGTATTGCTGCAAATTCACGCCTCATCAGTACGCAAAATTTGATCGCAAATCGCTCTTGTTCAATTATGCGGTATTGCCTAACACTCTCACAGGAGAAAACCAATGAAAACTGTAACCATTTACACAGATGGCGCGTGCTCGGGCAATCCGGGTCCCGGCGGCTGGGGTGCAATCCTGCAGTACGGCAAGGCAGAAAAGGAGCTTTCCGGCTCCGAGCCGTCCACCACGAACAACCGTATGGAGCTGCTCGGTGTAATTACCGCCCTCGAGACACTCAAGGAGCCGTGCTCGGTCGATCTGTATTCGGACAGCAAATATGTTGTTGACGGCATTACCAAGGGCTGGGCCAAGGGCTGGCGTGCGCGCGGCTGGGTTAAAAGCGATAAGAAACCCGCAAAAAATCCGGAACTCTGGGGTCGTCTGCTCGATTTGCTGGATAAACACGAGGTGCGGTTCCATTGGGTCAAGGGTCACGCGGATAATCCATATAACAACCGCTGTGACGAGCTTGCCGTCGGTGAGTATCAGAAGTATAAGTAAAAGCAACACCTTCTTCACATTTGGTGAGGAAGGTGTTATTTTTTGCGTAAAAAGGTCTCTTTTACGCCGATATAGAGTAAAACCACGCCGAAAGCACGCCGCAGCAGGTCGGTGTCCACTCTTGCGACAAGCAGCGCCGAAAGCACTGAGGTCACCACGCCTGCCGGTACGCAGCATTTAACCGCTTCCCTTTCGATGAGTCCGTTTTTGCAGTGTGAAATCAGCGCTGCAGGCGCACACGAGAGAAAATACAGCAGGTTGATGCCGCCCGCCTGATACTGCCCTGTCCCTTCAAAAAGTGTCAGATACAGCAGCAAAAGTGAGCCGCCGCCAATGCCAAAGCCGCTTAAAATACCGGTCAGCAGACCGATTGCGACCGCAAGTACCGCGCTCACAGCAGCAGGACGGCACGGATGCCGCCATAGAGAATCAGCACGCCGAATGCACGGCGCAGCCAGTCCGCCTTTACCCTGCCGAATAGCTTTCCGGCCAGCACGCCGCCTGCCGCGCCGCCGAGCAGATACGGCACCGCCTGCCCAATCGGCAGACCGCCCTTTAGCCAGTAAATGACCGCCGAGACCGCACACAGCGGGAAAATTACCGCGACTGAGGTCGCAAACGCGCGCTTCTGCTCCATGCCGCACCAGGAAATCAGCAGCGGTACAAGAAATAACCCGCCGCCTGCCCCGAAAAATCCGTTTGCTGCACCGGAAAGAGCACCTGTGACCGCATATTTCACTGAAATTTTCATAAAAGAAACCCTCCGGTGACAGTTTGCACCGAAGGGCTTGTTTTTATGTGTATTATTTGTCGGCTTCGCGCTCGCGTTCCTCTTCTTTTTTGAGCTTCTGCTCGTTGGCGTAAACACGGTTCTGCAGACGGCACAGTTCCTGTGCAAGCGGGTCCGGCAGGTTGATCTGGTCGAGCGCATACGCCGGAGACGGACCGACACGCTGACCGGCAATCTTGACGACGCGCGCTTTGATGCCGACAACCGTGGAATCCGGCGGAACCTCCTGCAGTACGACGGCATTCGCGCCGATACGGCTGTTGTCACCCACCTTGAACGGTCCGAGAACCTTCGCGCCGGTCGAAATGAGCACGTTGTTGCCGATGGTCGGATGACGCTTGCCGGTGTCGTGACCGGTACCGCCGAGCGTTACACCGTGGTAAATCGTGCAGTCGTCGCCAATCTCAGCGGTTTCACCGATAACGATGCCCATGCCGTGGTCAATAAACAGGCGTTTGCCGATCTTGGCACCCGGGTGGATCTCAATACCGGTCATATGCCGCGCAAACTGCGACAGCGCACGCGCAAGAAAGAAATGCTTGTGTTTGTACAGCCAGTGCGCCTGACGGTGGTAAAACAGGGCATGAAAGCCCTGATAGAGCAAAACAACTTCCAGTGTGGTGCGTGCTGCCGGGTCACGGTCCCGGATCGAGCGTGCATCCTCGAGCAATCCCTTAAAAATCATAGTATCCCTTCCAAACTTTAGGGGTATAAAGCAGTATATGCAATCGGAAGATAAAAGGTTCCGATTGCCGTTTATGATACTTGCATAAACGAACGATAGTATCATTATAGACTCTTTTCGGTGAAAATTCAAACACTACGTTGAATTCCGTGAAAAAAGTGGTATAATGTAAGAAGATTATGCTGAACGAGGTACGAAAATTATGAAAATTACTGTCATGGGACTGGGTTATATCGGCCTGCCGACGGCGATCACGCTGGCTGAGGCCGGTTTTGAGGTCTGCGGCTTTGACGTAAACAAAAATACCATCGAGACCCTGCAGGGCGGTCATATCCATATTGTAGAGCCGGGTCTGCAGGAAGCCTTTGAAAAGGCTGTTGCACACGGTCATCTGCATTTTTCCGAAGAGCTTGGCAAGTCCGATGTATTCTATATTTCGGTTCCGACGCCGTTTTTTAAGGACGAGAACGGCAGCCACAAGGCTGATTTGCGCTTTGTAGAGTCTGCAGGCCGTATGGCAGGCAAGGTGCTCGAGCCGTCCAATCTGGTCATTCTGGAGTCCACCGTGCCGCCGCACACCTCCGAGATGCTCGCGCGTGTACTGAGCGAGGAATCCGGCATTCCGATGAATGAGATTCACGTTGCACATTGTCCGGAACGCGTTATCCCGGGCAACATGATGTACGAGCTGAAGAACAATGATCGCATCGTCGGCGCCCGCACGCCGGAGGCTGCTGAAATGGCGGCATCCATCTACGAGAAGGTGCTTGAGAAGGGTGTCGTTCACAAGACCGACGACCTGACCGCCGAAATGTGCAAGCTGACCGAGAATACCTTCCGTGATGTCAATATCGCTTACGCAAACGAGCTGTCCGTTATCTGCGACAAGATGGGCATTGACGTATTTGAGCTGATCAAGCTGGCAAACTGCCATCCGCGCGTTAACATCCTGACCCCGGGTGTCGGCGTTGGCGGCCACTGCATCGCAGTTGACCCGTGGTTTATCTACGAGCAGTTCCCGGCGGAGGCTAAGGTTATCCTTGCGGCACGCGAGCGCAACGAGAACAAGCCGCACTTCGTCGCTGACAAGGTTGTAGCAAAGATGAAGAAGGTAACCGACACGGTCGGCGTGCTTGGCTTGTCCTACAAGCCGGACGTTGACGATCTGCGTGAGTCGCCGTCCATCGAGCTGTGCCACATCCTGCAGGAAAAGGGCGTAAAGGTTATTGCGTGCGAGCCATTCGCCAAGGGCACTGAGGTGCAGAACATCCCGAACGTATCGTTCGAGGAGGTTCTCAAGGCAGATTATCTGGTCATCACACTCGGTCACACACTGTTCAAGGAGAACAAAGACAAGATCGCAGAGAAGCCGTACTTCGACTGCGTTGGTCTGATGGAATAATTTCGCAAATAACAGAAAGCCGCCTGTCTGGGCGGCTTTCTGTTGTTTGAAGTAGGAATTAGTCGTTAGAAATGAGTGATTATGGGCGTTCTGCCGCTGAATTCCGGTTCATATAATGCGGAACAGGGGAGAGGTGGGATGCCGATGGACGATATCTTACAGGTAAATGAGCGGCTGCGCGGCCTGATATGGGGCGCGCCCATGCTGATTCTGCTGCTCGGCACCGGATTGTACTTCACGGCGGTGACCGGAGTTTTTCAGGTGCGGTACTGCATGCTCTGGCTGCGGAAAACACTGTTTTCCTGCTTTACCGGTGCTGCAAGACGGACAAGCGGCGGCGTTTCTCCGTTTGCGGCCATGTGCACTGCGCTTGCCGCGACGGTCGGCACGGGCAACATCGCCGGTGTGGCAACCGCGCTGACGCTCGGCGGTCCGGGCGCGGTATTCTGGCTGTGGGTAAGCGCATTTGTCGGCATGATGACCGCGTTCGCGGAGAACACGCTCGGCATGCTCTACCGTGAAAAGGGAAGCGACGGCAGCTGGCGCGGAGGAGCCATGCTGTACCTGAAAAACGGTCTGCGCAGTCCACTATTGGCGGGAGCCTTTGCGCTGTTCTGCGTGCTGGCCTCGTTCGGTATCGGCAACATGAGTCAGTGCAACTCAATCGCGCAGGGACTTTACAGTTCGTTCGGCATACCGAGCGGGATCGTCGGCACGGTGACTGCGGTTTTGCTCGGCGCGGTGCTGCTCGGCGGCCTCAAACGGCTGTCCCGCGTGACGGAAACGCTCGTACCGTTCATGGCGCTGTTCTACATGGGCGGTGCGGTCGTTGTACTGTGGGTGCATCGGGCGGCGCTGCCGCAGGCGTTCGCGCAGATTTGCTCGATGGCATTCGATATGCGGGCGGGCACAGGCGGCGCGCTCGGCTACGGCATGATGCAGGCCGTCCGGGCGGGTGTGTCGCGCGGCGTATTTTCAAATGAAGCCGGACTGGGCTCGTCCGTCATGGTGCATGCCGCCGCAGACGCAAGGGAGCCGTGTGAACAGGGGATGTGGGCGGTGTTTGAGGTGTTCTTCGACACGATTGTGATGTGCAGCGTCACCGCGTTCGTCATTCTCACGAGCGGGGTATATGACGTAAGCCGCTACGCGCTCGCGTCCGGCACGCCTTTGCTTTCTCAGCTGACAACCGGTGCACAGATTACAGCAGAGGCGTTCTCCACCGTATTCGGACGGTTCGGCGGAGGCTTCGTTGCGGTGTCGCTCGCGCTGTTTGCATTCTCGACCCTGCTCGGCTGGTCGTATTACGGGCAGCGTGCAGCGGCCTATTTGATGGGGGAGCGGGTAATTCCGGTCTACAAGGCGGCTTTTCTTCTAGCGGCGGTAGCGGGCTGCATGATGCGGCTTGAGCCGGTGTGGGCGCTCAGCGACACGTTCAACGGCCTGATGGCGCTGCCTAATCTGGCGGGCGTGTTGGCACTTCGGCGGCAGGTGATTGCGGAATGGTGTCGCTATAAACACGATTTATGACGTTAAACCATTGCAAGTTGCACAAAAATATCCTTTCGGACGGAAAAAACAGGATTAGCACTTGTAAATCCGGTTAAATCCATATAAAATAGAATGGAATTGCGGACACGATTTGTCTGTGTATAAGGGGGAAATAAGGAATGGACGTTACGGCAACTGTTTGGACACTGCTGCCGCCGATCATCGCAATCGCGCTTGCGCTGATCACGAAGGAGGTTTACTCCTCGCTGATGATCGGTATTCTTTCGGGTGCGCTGCTCTATACGGGCTTCCATCCGCTGAAAGCCGTCGAAACGACTTTCACCATCATGGGCAGTAAATTGGGAGATAATATCAATATTTGTATCTTCCTTGTATTGCTCGGTATTCTGGTTTCACTGATCACAAAATCGGGCGCGTCACGCGCATACGGTGAGTGGGCGGTCAAAACCATTCGCAGCCGGCGCGGCGCGTCGTTTGCGACCTCGTTCCTCGGAATGTTCATTTTCGTGGACGATTACTTCAACTGCCTCACTGTCGGCACGGTCATGCGCCCGGTGACGGACAAGTACAGCATTTCCCGGGCAAAGCTGGCGTACATCATCGATGCAACGGCGGCTCCGGTCTGCATCATCGCGCCGATCTCCTCGTGGGCGGCTGCAGTCGGCTCGTCCCTGCCGGAATCGAGCACGCTGGACGGCTTCTCGCTGTTCCTCAAGACCATCCCATTGAACCTGTACGCGCTGCTGACGCTCGCGTTCCTCATCTGGCTGATGGCTGCTGATTTCGACTTCGGCCCGATGAAAAAGTACGAGCTCGCGCATAAGGATGACGATCTCTCCCTGATTGAGGAGACCCACGTTGTAGCCGGCTCGGGCAAGGTTTACGACCTGATCCTGCCGATCAGCGTACTGATCGTGCTCTGCATTGCAGGCATGCTGTACACCGGCGGCATTCTGGACGGCGCAAACGTTGTTGAGGCGTTCGCAAACTGCGATTCTTCCACCGCACTGGTGCTCGGCTCGTTCTTTACGCTGCTGTTCACCTTTGTGCTGTACATTCCGCGCAAGGTGCTGTCCTTCGGTCAGTTCTGCGAGGCGTTTACCGAGGGCTTCAAGGCAATGGTTCCGGCCATCCTCATCCTGACGCTCGCGTGGACGCTGTCCGGTGTGTGCCGCGACGAGTACCTCAACATCGGCGGCTTCGTATCCTCTGTGGTGAATGCGGAATCCACCATCGGTATGTTCATGCCGGCGGTATTCTTCCTCATCGCGCTTGGTCTGGCCTTTGCGACCGGTACCTCCTGGGGCACGTTTAGCATCCTGATTCCGATTGCTATTGCGGTATTTGGCGATGCACCGTCCACCATGCTGGTCATGACCGTGGCAGCCTGCCTGTCCGGTGCGGTCTGCGGCGACCACATTTCGCCTATCTCGGATACGACCATCCTCGCATCCGCGGGTGCACAGTGCAACCATATTGATCACGTTTCCACGCAGATGCCGTACGCGCTGATGATCGCGGCGATGAGCTTTGTCGGCTTCCTCGTCGGCGGTGTGACCGGAAACGGCATTCTGGCGCTTGGCGTAGGTGCGGTACTGCTGGTGCTCACTATTGCGGTTATTACCGCACGTCAGAAGAAAAAGGCGTAACAACGTAAATCAAAGTCGTAAAATTATGCTCTCCCTTCGGGGAGAGCATAAAATTGCAAAAAAACCATTTTATCCGGTCAAAACCGGATAAGCAGACTCCCGAAAGAAGGTATCCCGTTTGACCACTGACCTTACCGTCGGAAAAACGTCACAGAAGCTGTTCTGGTTCTCGATTCCGCTGCTGCTCAGCGTCGCGTTCCAGCAGCTGTACCAGATGGCTGACTCCATCATCGTAGGCCGTTTTGCCGAAACTGTAGAAGCCGGTGAGCTGGCGCTGGCCGCTGTCGGCGCCAGCTACCCGATCACGCAGCTGTTTGTTGCGGTCGCAACCGGTATCAACATCGGTACCGGTGTGCTCGTCTCGCAGCTGTTCGGCGCAAAGCGCTATCTGCGCATGAAGACCGCCATCTCGACCGCACTGCTCACCACCACGGCGGTAGCACTGCTGCTGACGCTGATCGGCGCTGTCGGCACGACGGGCATTATGAATGCGCTGTCCACGCCGGAGAATATCTTTGCGGACGGCTCACTGTATCTGCGCGTGTATGTGTTCGGTCTGCTGTTCCTGTTTATCTATAACGTGTGTACGGGTATCTTCAATGCCATGGGCGACAGCCGAACGCCGCTGATCCTGCTTGTGCTGTCCTCGGTCGGCAATGTCATTCTGGATATGGTATTTGTTGCTGGTCTGCACTGGGGCGTTGCAGGCGTTGCATGGGCGACGTTTATTGCGCAGGGCGCGTCCGGTATTCTGGCGTTTGTGCTGCTGCTGCGCCGTGTGCGCTCGTTTGATACGGGCAACCATTTCGTGCTGTTCGCGCCCGAAATGCTGCGCCGCCTGACCAACTACGCCGTGCCGTCTATCGCACAGCAGAGCTTCGTATCGGTCGGCAATGTTGTCATCCAGTATTACATCAACCTGTGCGGTGCGACCGTCATCGCGGGCTTCTCGGCGGCAAACCGCGTCAACCAGTTTGCGCTGACCTGCTGCATGTCGTTTGCTTCGGGTCTGTCGAGCTACGTTGCGCAGAATATCGGCGCCCGCAAGATGGACCGCATCGGTCCGGGTCTCAAATGGGGTGCGGTGTATTCGCTCGGCCTGTCCGTGGTGTTTATGGCGATCTATCTGCCGTTTGCGAATAAGATCATCAGCCTGTTCGTTCCGGCGGGCAGTGCCTCCGGTGTTATCGATGTCGCACGAGGCTACCTGTTCACGGTTGTGCCGTTTTATCTGGTCGTATGCACCAAGTTCGTATGCGACAGCGTGCTGCGCGGCGCCGGCGCAATGCGTCCGTTCATGGTAACGACGTTCTCCGACCTGATTATCCGCGTGGTGCTGTCCATTGCACTGTTCTATGTGGTCGGCAACGAGCACGGTATCTGGCTTAGCTGGCCGATTGGCTGGTTCCTCGGCTCGGGTCTGTCGGTGTTCTTCTATAAGTCCGGCGCATGGAAAAAGAATCTGCCTACATTCTAACCGGCCGTAAAATTGTAAATGAAAGGGTTTCCCATCGGGAAACCTTTTTTCATGCCTGTTTATTAAGAATCTGCATAACGACACGGCTGACAATTTCTCGCTTTAGGGCAGGGCCTTTTTGCATTTCGTTCCCGCAAAACTGCATTTCGTGAAAAAGACGTTCCGGATGATCGAAAATCTGCTATGGTATAAGCACAGCAGATAATACGGAAGAAGCGGACAGCACCGTCGAG
Source organism: Butyricicoccus faecihominis (assembly GCF_014648015.1). NCBI lineage: Bacteria > Bacillati > Bacillota > Clostridia > Eubacteriales > Butyricicoccaceae > Butyricicoccus > Butyricicoccus faecihominis. Next base: position 5,553 of record NZ_BMQH01000005.1, on the reverse strand, counting down.
TAACGGCTTCGATACCGGCTGATGAATTGCAGGGTCGCAGCTTCCGCAATATGAAGAACAACTCCTCATAATTGAGATACCCCGCCGGATGGAAAGCGAGTATAATTCCATTCGGCGGGGTACTGTTTTGCACGGAAAAAACGAGGCGCGCATGCCGTTCACAGGAATGGTGGGTTTTGAAATTGCGTGATGATTGCGGCTCTGTGTGATATGATGGAGAAAAACAGCAGGAGGTGTTTGGGTGAGGATACTTTTTATTTGCCACGGCAACATATGCCGCAGTCCGATGGCAGAATATATCATGAAGGAACTGGTAAAGCGAGAGGACGTCGCGGATGACTGGGAGATTGAATCGGCGGCTGTCAGCCGTGAGGAGATCGGCAATCCGGTGTATCCGCCGGCGCGGCGCAAGCTGCTTGAGCAGGGAATCCCGTGCGGCCATCATGCGGCGCGGCAGATGACACGCGCGGATTATGACCGATTTGATCTGCTGATTGGCATGGACCGGTCGAATCTGCGCACCATGCAGCGCATTTGCGGCGGCGATCCGGACGGCAAGCTGCATTTGCTGCTGGATTTTACCGACCGACAGGGCGAAGAGGTCGCTGACCCGTGGTATACCGGCGATTTTGATGTTGTATGGGAGGATTTACTGGAAGGGTGTCAGGCGCTGCTGAGGGAATATAGGTAAGAAAAAAGGAAACCCGAGAGGGTTTCCTTTTTTGCGGGTTAGATTATTCAGTAAAAGAAACGGTAGGTTTACCAGAACTGTAGTCAGGAATGGTAACAGTGAGATTAATATTAGTAGTACCATCGGAGATTACCAGTTTGCTGGTTGTAGAAGTAAACATCCCATATGGGATTTTGAGAGAGATACGATCATCTTCTACATAATAAGCACCGCCGCCATCGAGGTTATAGATAGAATCGGTCTTTTGATATACCGAATCATTAACAGTAACCGTTAAACCATCTTGCGCCAGCCACGTTGCTGCACCGGAGAAGGTGAGCGTGCAGTACATATTGCTTCCTTTGCTGATCGTCGGCAGCTTAGTCGGCGCTGTTACCGTAGAGCCGCTGGAACCGGAATTACTCGAATCACCGGAACTACTCGAATCACCAACCGTCAGCGTATACTCTACATCAGTATAGCCATCTGCGGTGAGTTTGATTTTATAGTCACCGGCATTGGCAAACAGGCTAACGGGCAGATCGAGAACATCGTATGCAGACGTACTATAAGTGGTATTGGTTGCAGCCGGACGGAAGTTGTTGTCCGCAAGGCTGCTGCTGGAATAGCCGCGGGTCAAAACAGTATCGTTCACCTTGACCTGATTTACTTTAGCCAGATATGTTGTGAGGTCAGATGCATTCAGACCGGTGAAGCTGAGACGATAGTAGGAATACGTTCCCGTATAACTGGTATCGGTTTTCTTTTTAGCGCCGGAAACCGTCGGTGCGGATTTTGCAGCTTCCGCAGGTTTTGCATTAACCGTAAACTTTGCCGTCAGCGGCTCACCATAGTACTTTGCCGAAATAGCAACCGTATGCTCACCGGACGGTACGTTATACAGAGAGATGGTTTTGTTATCCTTGCCGATTACATAATAAGCCATTTCGGAACCGTAACCGTAATATCCGTAAGTACCGATGTCCGTTTTGTCATCCAGCTTAACAGATGCCAGATTCTTGAGGAAATCACCGTTCGAGCCATCTACCGTGAATACGACGACCGGCTTGCCCGATTCGGTAGTCTCGGCAACCGACAGAGAAAGGTTTTTCTCTAGCTGCTTTGCAACGGTCAGCGTCAGGCGCACCTTCTGGAAGGTATCGACCTGCAGCGTCAGCGCGTTATCGCCCAGCTTGAGCTGGTTTGCCGGAATGGTGATGGTGTTCTTCTCGGTGTCGATGGAGTATGCATCCTTGCTCAGCGCCGAGGTGGTGTTGAGGTAAAGCTGGCTGTCGGCATTCTCTTTCAGTTTTTCCAGATATGCCGCTGCCTTGCTGCCGGAAACGAGCAGAACTGCGTCCTCGCCCTCATTTACTTCGTTGATGGACTGGTAGCTTGTCTGACCGTCCTCGGTCACTTCCTTGACCAGAGTCAGGTCAGGAGCTGCGGAAGAGGAAGCCTCGCTGAACGAAGTCGTTTCGCCGAGCAGATTATCCTCCAGCACCTTCTTTACCGCATACGGACGGTTGCGTGTGGTTTCTGCGTTCTCAGAGGTGACATACTCCGCAAAGGTGAGCAGCTTGTCCTCGGTGCGCGCGGTGTTTGCGGCATCGAAGAAGCCTGCGCTGGTGTAAACCTTATCTGCGCCTTCATAATAAACCGCGTCATGGAGCATATTGTCCCAGCGCTCGGAGATAGCGGCTGCATTGGCGTTGTCCAGACCCAGCTTTTCCACGATCTTCGCGTTGGTCAGCAGGTCGGCGCTGAATACCAGATTTGCGTTCATGGTGTTGCTGCCGCCTTCAGAACCGGAATCCGAGGAGGCACCGCCGCCGCTGGTCGCTGCGGAAAGCGCGTCTACGCCTGCCGCTGCGGCACGCGCCGCCGGAGAAACCGACTGCTTATCTGCACCGTAGGCATAGAAGGTCTGGGAGAACGACTTGAAGCCGTTCGCGTAGATGGTCAGCGTATACTTTCCGCTGTGCGTCAGATGGTTGGTAGTATCGTTATACAGCACGAAGGTATCGCCGATGAGATACCAGTCGTCAAACTTATTGAGCACCTGTACCTCGGAATCGCCCGCATACTGCAGTTCTACGCGGTAAATCGGCTGGGTGATGCCGTACAGCATATCCTTCACCGTAAAATGCGTGTTCACGCCGCTGTATGCGCCGGTATCGCTCAGCACCAGAGACGGCGTTTTCTCGTTTACCACATGGATCGGGAACAGCTCGGCATTGCCGTTCGATACCACGCGCAGCTTGTAGCGACCGTTCGAGAAGAAGTTCGACTGACCGAGTGGGACAGTGATGCACGCAACGGTAGCGCCGTCAACACCGTGCGGCAGCGCCTTGTTGAGGCTCCACTTCAAATTGCTATTGAGCACGCTGTTACTTTCATCGTCCTGCACGAGTACAACGCTCGTAATGCCGTCCACAAACGCCTTTTCCGCGTCGGTGCCGTTGGCATAGTTGAACATAAGCTGTACCTCGCCGGAAACATGATAGAGATTATCGTCGGATTCGCTTAGAACGGCGTCCGGAGAGTAGAAACGTACCGAATTGGAGGCAGTTTTCAGGTCAATGGTTGTGTGGGTCGGATTATAGCGTACCTTACCGGCGGCGTCCTTGTTGGTCTGGTGATAATCCCAGACGTAAACCGGACCGTTTGCAAGGAAGTAGTAATCGACTGGTACACCGGAAACGGTCGGCTTTACCGTGTTCTTGCCGCCGAGGCTGACGGTCTGGGTCTTGCCGGTGGTCTTATTGGTAACGGTCAGCGTGCTCGGGTCGAGTACGGTGGACTGCCACTTGACAATGCTGCCGTCGGTGGAAACCTTGGAGCAGCCGGCGTTGATTTCGGTGCCGTCAACGGTCAGCGTGCAGTTATCCAGCGTGTTGCCGTCCTCAAAGCGGATAACAACGAACTGACCCAGTGCGCCGAGCTGAACGGTGTTCATGTCGATGAGCTTGGTCTGCTCGGGTACGACCAGACTCTGCTGTGCAACCGAACCACCAGAGGAAGAGCCGCCGGAAGAGGAGCCGCCGCCGGAGGACGAACTGCCGCTGGAAGAGGAACCACCACCGGAAGCTGCCGCGCCGACCGTCTCGGTTTTGCCTGCGGCAACCGATTTATTGCCTGCCTTGACGCCGGAAACGCCGTTTGCGGCAGTAACCTTGGTGCCGGAGGTAGAAACGGTGACGTTATCGGCGTTCGCCTGCACCGCGCCGACCTTGCCCGAGCCGGTGATCTTTGCACCGTCGGCAACAACGGTGATGCTGTCAACCGAGCCGGAAACCGCAATGTCGGTATTGGCGATAATGCCCTTGCCGGCCTTGGTGTCCTTAAAGGTTACACCGCTTTCGCCGCCGCGCAGTACAATGCGGCCGGTGACAGTAACACCCGTCAGGTCGATTCTGCTGATGCCGTCTGCAATGATGAGGTCGCCGTTGATGGTCTTGCCGGACAGGGAAACGCCGTTTTCACGCACAATAACGCTGCCGTCCACCGTGGCAGACAGAGAATCGTCTGCATCGGCGTAGGTGCTGGCCATCTCACTGATGACCTTGGCGAATTCTGCACGGGTGATGCTGTTTTTCGGGTTCAGCTTACCATTTGCACCGTTGACATAGCCGTTTTCAATCAATGCAGCTACACTGCTCCGTGCCCATGCAGAGACAGAAGCACCATCGGTGTAATTGTTCAGAACGGACGTATCGCCGCTTTCAAGTGCAAATGCACGCGCGAGGACAACAAAAGCCTCTTCACGGGTGATCGGCGCTTCGGGATTCAGTTTGCCGTTTGCACCCTGAAATGTGCGCATGGCAACGGCCAGTTTGAGATCGTTGTAATACCATGCAGAAGTGTTTGCATCGCTGTAAACCGACAGGTCAGCTGTTTTGCGAGCGGCAAAGGCACGGTTGACGATAGCAGCCATCTGGGCACGGATCAGCAGGCCGGAGCTGTTAATCTGGCCGTTTGAGCCGTTCAGCAGGCCGTTCTGTACAGCGCTGCGCAGGCCGGCTGCGGACCAGTCGGTTGGGAAATCGGTAAAATCTTCAGGCGAGGCAGCGAATGCATTCGCTGGCAGGAGCATAGCTCCGGCCAAAAGCATCGCAAGGGTACGTTTTTTGTTCAAGTATATTTTCCTCCTTGTTGTTAGACTGGGCTAACCATACCGGTAAAAAATTTCCTTTCCATAGGAAAGGAGCGTGATCACAATGAGTTATCATACACTAACTCATAAGTAGGTAATAAAATATCATAAAGATTTTGTGGTGTCAAATCCTGATATTTACAGGAAAGAACGGCCGTATCATATAAACAACACAAAAAGTACACAAAATCCTGCAATGAGTTAGGAGAAACTAACTCTGGATGTGATTTTTGATAAAGGAAAAATTTTTTGTATGTGCGATACATATTGTTTACAGCGGAAAAGGCACAAAGCAGCACATAATTTCTGTGGAAATGATAAAAATACGGTATAGAAGTTAACAATATGCGATAAAGATTACAACTGAATATTGAAATATCATAGGGAAGATGGTGCGCTGCATTATTTTCCGTGCTTGTCGGCGTACAGCGGCAGGTGATGTTTTATTTTCAGGGCATTTGTACAGGGGAGACATATTTATATAGGTATGTATAGAGTGTACAAATTTCCTGTAAAATATTTTTTGAAAAAGTTGAAGAAAAGTGTTGACATTAGGCGTATACTGCGGTATACTAAATAAGCTATTGATGAGCAGTTAAGAACAACGAAAAGTTGTGAAAACCCTTTGAAAACAGCAGATTGTACCTTGTAAATTAAACAACGATGTGCTTAAACTTTTGTTCAAAAGAACGAAGGTTGTAGTGCGAACCTGAAATTTCGAGAGTTT